>NZ_JBEOSB010000053.1:0-40355 GCF_040302705.1 Streptomyces sp. NPDC097640 | reverse complement strand
GCCGTGCTGCCCGACACCGTGCGCCGCCGCGCCGGGTCCCGCCCGGGCGCGCCCGTTCGACCGGGAGGAGGGTGCCGCGGTCCCGCCTGGGCGGATCCCGCGGCACCCGCTACCGCATCAGTAGCCGTGGCCGCGGTGGTTCTTCTTGTTCTTCTTCTTGTGCTCGCGCCCCTCCTGCTGGACCGAGACGTTGGCGCACTTGCTGCCGATCTCCTGGTCGCCCGTCGGGGCCACGCCGGCGACGTTGGCGGTGATACCGGTGCGGGTGTCGCAGTCGTTGGCCTGGATCGCGGCACTGCCGTTGTTGACGTTGAGGCAGTCGGAGCCGATTTCCTGGTCACCGGTCGGCGCAAGGATACCGACGTTCGCGGTGATACCGGTGCTGGTGTCACACGAGTTGCTCTGAATGCCGCCGTGCGAGCCGAGCAGGGATCCGAAGCCGTGAGCGCTCGCGGCACCCGTGGTGCCGATGACCATCGCGCCGGCCGCTGCGGCCATGATAGCGGCCTTCTTGCCAATCTGCATTGGTTGGTGCCTCCATTTAGGTTCTCCGCGAATTCCGCAGACGCCTTAACAACGAAGGCATTTGGCGAAGGATCCGGGGCCGGTCGCAGCTTCACCCGTCCGCCGCAGTAAGGATATCTTCGCAGATTTTCCCGTCCGTCCCGCCCATATAAACGCGGCCCCCGGCGGGAGTTGTCCGCCGGGGGCCGTTGCGCGAGGCCGTCAGGAACTCTTCATCCGGAACGGCTCCCGTTCTTACGCTTGCCGTTCCCGTCTCCGTCTCCGGAGATGTTGGCGCAGTGGGTCTCGGTCGAGACCTTCGGCCCGGGGGCCAGCGGCGAGATCGTGATGGGCCCGATGGCGGAGTTGGTGTCGCACTTGTTGCTCTGCTTCAGCACTCCGCCGGTCTTGCTGACGTTGATGCAGTTGGTCCGCCTGGTGATATCGGACGACCCCGCGAGACCCAGGTTGATAGTGATGGGCCCGATGGCGGAGTTGGTCCGGCACCGGTTGCTCTGTTCCAGCACTCCCGACTCGCTGTGGTTGATGCAGTTGGTCTCGGTCGAGAGGTCTCCCGTCGGAGCCAGGCCGACGATCGAGATGGGCCCGAGTACGGAATTGGTGTCGCAGCGGTTTTTCTGGCTGCCGCCCCCGCCGGACGAGGGATGGGTGCCCGAGCCGTTTTCGGTGGCGTCGGCGGTGCCCGCGCCGCCGATGGCCAGCGCACCGACCGCGGCCAGAAGCAACGCAGTCCTCTTGCGCCTGTGCATACAGCCTCCAAATGGGTTCTCGACGGTTATCCGCGAACATGTGACCAACGAGGAGCGGTCGGCGATGGGTCTCCGGGCCGCCGCACCTCTACCCGTCCGGCGCATTAGAGACATCGTCAGTCTGCGCTGGCCGATTTCCTCTCGCAACGTCAAGGCGGCCCCGGACGAAGTGGTGTCCGGGGCCGCGATGTAAGCCAGAGGAGTGTTCACCCTGTTTTCCTCATCCGGGAGAACACAGTGAGCGTGGCATGGAATCAGCCGCCGTAGCCACCACGGCGCTCGTGGCCGGACTTCTCGTCGCGGTTCTCGCCGCGCTCCTCGCCCCGCTCCTCACCGCGCTCCTTGACGACGGACCTGGGCTGGGAAATGTTGGTGCAGCTGCTGCCGATCTTGTTGTCGCCGGTGGCGCCGAGGCCGGCGACGCCCGCGATCACGCCGCTGCTGGCGTCACAGTCGTTCTCCTGGAAGGCGACGCCGCCGCTGTTGACGTTGGTGCAGGCGCTGCCGATCTCGTTGTCGCCCGTCGGCGACGCGATGGCGATGTCGAGGATGAGGCCGCTGGAGGCGTCACAGTCATTGATCTGGACGCCGCCAATACCACCACCACCGCCGCCGTAGGCGGACGCGCCGCCCGCGCCAACGAGCACGATCGTGCCGGCGGCCGCAGCCAGGAGAGCTGCCTTCTTTACGATGTTCACTTAATTCCTCCCGGTGGGTGTCTGCCGCGGAATCGCGGACATCCACGTCAACGAAGTGAATCTGTAAAAGCTTCGGGCTGGCTTTCACCTTCACTCGTCCGGCATAATTAGTCCCTCCTTTGCCTCGCCCGCCTTGCGGCTTCAGTAAAAGAAATGGGCCGGTCGGAGCACAGGTGAGAGGTGGGGGCGGAGTCCTTTATGCGAAATGCGAAAGAGATCTCGTCAACCCCGTCCGGTAGCGGAATCCCCCCGTCCGGGTTGTTCGACGGGCCGAACGAGTGATATATCCGAGCATCCCGACGCAGGACTGAGTGAGGTACGGCCCACAGGCGGCTTCGCCCGAACCGCACGCGCGTCCTGTGTTCGCGCCGCTACGGTAAGTGCGCGAGGAAGTCGCCGGGGGGACGGCGAGCGGACGGCCGGGAGGCGGGAGGAGACAGACATGGGGCACTCACGAGCGGGCGCGGGTGGCGGCGGGCCTGCCGAGCATCTGGAAGGGCTTCTCGCCCGCGCGCAGAACGGCTTCGAGATCGACGAGGCGGTGCTGGGCCGGGCCCGCGACGCCCTGATGCACCAGTCCGAGCTGCGTTCCTGCCGGCAGTGCAACGAGCCCTCCGGCCCGCTCGGCTACAGCACCTACCGCCATATCTTCCTGCTCCCCGACGGCAGCAGCCTGCTGCTGTGGGAGCTAGAGCACAACACCGGCCAGGACCACCGTCCCCTCTTCGAGCTCTACGCCGACGAGGACGCCCTGGCCCTGGCCGAGCGCCGGGTGCACGAGCGCATCGGCGGCGCCCGCTGGGACGAGCTGGAGGGGTTACCGCTGTGGATGCCCGAGCAACTGCTGCACGCCGTCGCGCCGGTGGAGACCCCGCGCGCGTACGTGGCCGACAACTCGGCCGACCACGCCCGCCGCGTCCTGCGCCGCGCGGAGAACCCCGACCGCCCCGGAGCGGCCACCGAGCAGCTGCTCTCCACGGCGTTCGCCCATGACATCGCGCTGGCCCCGAAGCCGCGCCGCCGCTCCGGCGGCCCCGACGCCACCTGGTGCCGCTTCTACGAGCACGCGTTCCTCCTGGCCGGCGGGGACGAGATCGTGCTGTGGGAGCTGGAGCACAACCTGACCGCCGACGGGCGGCTGGTGTGCGAGGTGTATCTCGACGAGGTCTCCGCCGAGCTGGCGGCGGACCGCCATGCCCGGGCGCTCGGCGTCGATCTCTGACACACCGTCCCCTACCGGCGCGTCGCTTCCCACGCCTTCCGGCTCGGGGGCCCCGGAACTCTCCGGGGCCCTCCTGAGCCTCCCCTGGCCTCCCCGGCCTTCTCCCGCGCACCCACCTGGCCGACACCGACTCGCCCGCCGCCCCGCCGACCGGGAGCCTGGTGGGACGGCATAAGAGGACCAGAGGAAGCCAAGGGAAGCCCAGGGGAAAGCGAGAGCGACCGGTGCGGGTGCGAGGGAGCAGGGCTCGTACGGGCGCCCGTACGAGCCCGCTCAAGGGACGGCGTACAAGGCGGCGTACGAGACCGCGTACAGGCCCGCGCGCACCCCGGCGCGGGGAACCACGCGCGGACGGGCCCCGCGCGGGCGACGAGGCGCCCGGGGGCGCCTCAGGCCGCCGCTTCGCGCCCTGGCTCCCCGGCATCCTCATCGCGGGCGGGATCGTCTTCGACCTCGGCACCCCGCCCCAGTACAGCGCCGCCCCCTTCCTCGCCGCCGCCCCGCTCGTGGCCGCTCCGTTCTACTCGCCGCGGCTGACGGCCGTCACCGCGGCGGTCGCGGTCACCGCCGCCTGCCTGCTGGCCGAGTTCCACGGCGTCCGGGACTGGGCCCAGGCGGCCACCGAGATCGCCACCGTCGTGACGGTCGCCCTGCTGGCCCTCCTCACCAACCACGTCATCAGCCGCGGCGGCCGGCGGCTGGCCTCGGCGCGCGGCATCGCGGAGGCGGCCCAGCGCGCCGTCCTGCCCGCACCGCCCGCCCGCCTCGCCAGCCTGGACGTCGCGGCCCGCTATGTGGCCGCGGAGCGCGACGCCGCGATCGGCGGCGACCTCTACGCGGTGCAGGACACCCCGCACGGCGTACGGATGCTCATCGGCGACGTACGGGGCAAGGGGCTGGGGGCGGTCGAGGTGGTCGCGATCACCATCGGCGCCTTCCGGGAGGCCGCCGAGCAGGAGGCGACCCTGGAGGGGCTCGCGCTGCGCCTGGAGCGGGCGTTGCAGCGGGAGCGGGCCCGGCGGGGCGACATCGAGCAGTCCGAGGGGTTCATCACGGCGGTGCTCGCCGAGATCCCCCGCGGCGACTCCCTCCTCCGCCTCATCAACCGCGGCCACCCGGCGCCTCTCCTGCTGCGCGCCGACGGCTCGGTGTGCAGCCCCGAGCCCGAAGTACCGGCGCTGCCGCTGGGCATGGGCGACCTGGGGGCGTGGCCGGACCGGGTGGAGGAGCTGCCGTTCGCGGAAGGGGTGACCCTGCTGCTGTTCACCGACGGCGTGAGCGAGGCGCGCGACGCGCGGGGCGTGTTCTACGACCCGGCGGTCCGGCTGCGCGGCCTCGGCTTCGCCGGACCGGTGGAGCTGCTCGACGCGCTGGTCGCGGACGTGGAGCGGCACACGGGCGGCGGGACCACGGACGACATGGCGCTGCTGGCGCTGCGCCGCTCCCCGGTGACACCCGGCACCGCGCTTTAACACGCTCCGTAGCGGACCATGATCATTACGGATAACGATTGACGCACGATCAGCGCGAGGGCGTTTCCGGGTGTGCTCGGGCGGCCGCCGACTCGCCCCCATCTGTCCTATGTTCGGCGTTAAGTTCACCTCAAAGGTTCCTCTGATTCCCGGGAACGGCTTGGAATCAGGTCACGCCTTCTATTAACGTTCGATAACGCAGCGCGGTCGTCACAACCGCCGCAAGAGGCGGCACCGCGCGCCGTCGCCGAATCCCGCACGCACGGCAGCACCCAGCAGCAGAGCGACAACAGCAACACCAAGGGAACCGGGGAACCACCAACCTTGGGGTGAATCGGGTCGAACCTGACCCGTAGGAGACCTTCCTGCTCCGAACCCGTCAGCTAACCCGGTAGGCGAGAGGGAAGGAAAGGAGTGCGCCCGCGTGGCGTCCAACAGGTCTGCCCTTGAAGAAGCTCCGACCCGCCCGTCCGGTGTCGACACCGGAACCGGGACCGCGGTCCGCTACGGCTCCTGGTTCGAACCGGCCGCCAAGGCGGGGGCCGACCAGGACACCGAGACCTGGGAGGAGTGGAATCCCACCGAGGAGTCCATAGCCCCCGTACGCGGCAAGCACCGCGTCCCCAAGCAGCGCGGCGGCACCATGGCCCGCAGCGGCGCCGTCCTCGGCGTCGGCGTGATCGCGGCGGTCGGCGCCGGCGGGATGGCGACCGCCAAGGACCGCCCCAAGGCCCCCATATCCATGCCGGACCTGGCGCACGTCGCCGGCCAGGTGCAGGACGCCCTCCCCGACGCCAAGGACCTGCCCGGCATCGGCGCGCTGTTCTCCGACTCCGGTTCCGACTCCGACGGCTCCACCACCGCCACCCCCCTCTCCACGGCCGGCCTGACCTCCGAGGACGAGCAGAACGGCGCGACCGACGCCGGCGAGGCGCTGCGCGCCCGCATCCTCCAGCAGGCCGAGAACCAGCAGAACGCCGCCGACGAGTCGCAGCGCGACGCCGCGGCCGACGCCGCCGCCAAGCAGGCCGCCGAGAAGGCCGCCGCCGCTGCCAAGAAGGCCTCCGACGCGGAGGCGAAGCGGAAGGCCGAGGCCGAGGCCAAGAAGAAGGCCGCCGAGGCCGAGGCCAAGCGGAAGGCGGAGGAGGCGGCCAAGAAGAAGGCCGAGGCCGAGCGCCTGGCGAAGCTCGCCGCCCAGTACACCCTCCCCGTCGCCTCGTACACCCTGACCGCGTCGTTCGGCCAGGCCGGCGACATGTGGTCGGCCGACCACACCGGCCAGGACTTCGCCGCCCCGACCGGCACCCCGGTCAAGGCGGTCCACGGCGGCACCATCACCTCGGCCGGGTGGGCCGGTTCGTACGGCTACCGCATCGTGCTCAAGCTGAACGACGGCACCGAGATCTGGTACTGCCACCTGTCGTCGATGGTCCGTACGTCGGGCTCGGTGACGACGGGCGAGGTCATCGGCCGCGTCGGCGCCACGGGCAATGTGACCGGCCCGCACCTCCACCTGGAGGTCCGCCCGGGCGGCGGCAGCCCGATCAACCCGATGCCCTGGCTCCGCGACCACGGCCTGAACCCGTGACCGCCGCGCTCCCGTCCCCGCAGGCCCTATAGACCCGTCCGACCCGTCCGACCGGTCCGACCGGTCCGGCCCCCGCACCCCGGCGGCCTTGGCGCTCTCTCCCCCCTTGACGCCAAGGTCGCCGGTTTTTTCGCGAGGGTGAACTCGCTCAGGGATGGGAATACGCCCTTCCGCCACCGCGCTGAAATAACGCATGGCTGACAACAAGCAGACCGACAACCGCAAGCAGCTCGGCGACCTGTCCGTGTTCCCCCTGTCACTCGGCGGGAACGTCTTCGGCTGGACGGCGGACGAGGCCGAGTCCTTCGCCGTGCTCGACGCCTACGTGGCGGGGGGCGGCAACTTCATCGACACCGCGGACGTCTACTCCGCGTGGGTGCCGGGCAACTCGGGCGGGGAGTCCGAGACCATCCTCGGCAACTGGTTCGCCTCCCGGGGCAACCGCGCCGACATCGTCCTCGCGACCAAGGTGGGGGCCGGCGTCCCGACCCCCCGCGGCCTGTCCGCCGCGGCGATCAAGACGGGCGTCGACGAGTCCCTGAAGCGTCTGCGCACTGACTACATCGACCTTTACTACACGCATTACGACGACACCTCGGTGCCGGTGGAGGAGATCATCTCCACGCTGGACGAGCTGGTGAAGGCGGGCAAGGTCCGCGAGATCGCGGCCTCCAACATCTCCGCCGAGCGCCTCGAGGCGTCCCTGGACTTCTCGGCGAAGGAGGGCCTGGCCCGCTACGTCGCCCTCCAGCCGCACTACAACCTGGTCTCCCGCGACACCTTCGAGGGCCCGCTCGCCGATGTCGCCGCCCGCCACGGCGTGGCGACCGTCCCGTACTACGCCCTCGCGTCCGGCTTCCTCACCGGCAAGTACCGCCCCGGCGCCAAGGTCGACAGCGCCCGGGCCGAGGGCGCGGCCAAGTACCTGGACACCGAGCGCGGCCAGAAGGTCCTCGCCGCCCTCGACGACGTGGCGGCCAACCACGGCGCCCAGCACGCGACGGTCGCCCTGGCCTGGCTCGCGGCCCAGCCGACGGTCGTGGCCCCGATCGCGAGCGCGCGTACGGTGGACCAGCTGCCGGCGCTGCTGGCGGTGGCGGAGCTGAAGCTGACGGAGGAGGAGCTGGCGCTGCTGACGTCGGCGTCGGAGTAAGGCTGCGGCTTCCGCAGAGCACAAACGGCGGGGAGACCGTGACGCCTCCCCGCCGCACACGCCTTTGCTCTCCTCAGGACTGAGCGGCCGCCCCGACATTCCGCCGATCGGCGGCGGCCCAGGACGCGGCGGCGACCCCGCCGGCCACGGTGAGGACGGACGGCCAGGCACCCAGCTTCTTGGCCAGCGGATGCGACCCGGCGAAGGCCGCCACGTACAGCCCGCTCAGCGCCGCGGCCGTCCCGGTCCCCGCCTTCTGCCGCCACCCACGCGCGGCCACCACCCCGGCCGCCGCCAGGGCCACCCCGCCCAGCTGCCGCTTCTTGGTCCAGCGCGCGACCCCGTACCCGCCGACGAGCCCGCCCGCGGCCACCACACCTGCCGGAATTCCGGCCATGACCTCTTACCTCCACTGTGAGGGTCCAGTGCCTCGACCCTATGCCTGGCGCGGCGGCCGTACGCGCCGACGAGGTCATGATCAAGCACCGACTCCGCAACAGCTCCGGGCCACTACCTCCCCACGCGCCAACTGAGCACGGCGTGCGGCCCGCTCCCCCCGGACAGCCTGGTGCCGAACGCCCCGCCGCCGTCCGTGCTGAAGCTGTTCATCCCGCTGTACGGAACGCCGAAGGTCAGCCTGGTCGCGTGCCCGTTGCGCCAGCGCGCGTCACAGTTCTTCGCCGTGTACTCGACACTGCCCGCGACCCCCCGGAGCGACCCCGCCCGGGACCGCGCCGTGAACCCGCCGACCTGCCCCTTGCCCAGGGTCGCCGAGGGCCGCTTGACGAATCTCCCCGCCGTCAGCCCGTAGTCGGTGCGCACCAGCCGACACCCCGACGCATTGTGCATACGCACCTCGAACCGGCGGCCCCTCGCCTCCTCCCGCCCCCCTTCACCGACCGCCGCCGCGGACCCGCAGACGGCGGCCGACACCCCGACCACCGCCCCGGTCACCACAGCTGCGGCCCAGCGCGTCAGTGTCCTCATGGCGGCCTCCTCATCTCACAGGTGCCACCACGATGCCGACCCCCGCCGAACCCTCACCGGACCGACACGACCCCCTGCCCCGCATGGCGGTCAGTGGGCGACGGCCCGCACCCCGTATGTCGTTTCATCTGCCCCTACGCTCGACGCATGGGCGTATCCCTCTATTACCAGGCGTGCCGACCGACGCTTCCGCTGACCGAAGCCGAGGGAGCCGAGGTGGCGCGCATCGCCGTCACCCGCCAGGCGACCTTCCCCTATGAGGACGAGGAGACCCTGTACCTCTACGAAAACGACGGCTACGAGCCGGGCGAGATCCTGGCCGGATCCACCAAGATGCCCCACGACCCGGACCGACTCATGCCGGTGCTCGCCCACCTGCTCGACTCCGTGACCGAGCTGCGCCGGGCTCTGCCGGATGCCGAATGGCGGGTGCACATGGATGACCTGGATGTCCCGTGGGACGAGGACGAGGGCTACGCATCTTCTCTGCTGTACGAGCCGCCACTGTCCTAGCCGCCCTAGCCGAGCTGGACGCCACCCGCCGCCTGCCCGCGACGCACGGCCGCGACGAAGTCCCCCCAGGCGCAAGCCGAGAACGCGAGCACGGCCCTCTCCGGATCCTTGGAGTCCCGTACGGCAGTTCCACCGCTCGCCAGATCGGCGATCTCGACGCAGTTTCCTCCGCTTCCATTGCTGTAGCTGCTCTTCCGCCACTGGAGGGGCGATATATCTGTCATCAACGGACTCCTTGTGCCGCTTTTCTGATTAGGTCACTCGACCGCTGAGGACTCAAGGACAGAGCACGTAGATTGTCAAACGCCTTGCCGTAGAGAGCAATCTCTTCTGGACGCTCCAGGTACACGGCGTCTGTCAGGCCGTCGCGGTACACCATGTCGGGGTCTTCCTGTTCCGGGAACCCCAGGATCGTGAACGCACCAACGGCGGGGTAGCTGCCGGCGTCGAACGGCAGCACCTGGATCGTGACGTTCTTCAACTGAGCGACTTCCAGCATGTGCTCAAGCTGCGCGCGCATGATCGTGGCACTGCCGATGGTGTGCCGCACCACGCTTTCGTGCACGATCGCCCAGAGGTCGAGTGGTGCCGCGTTCGTCAGGAGGGTCTGCCGCTCCATCCGCACGGTGATCATGTGCTCTGCATCGTCGGGGCCCTGGGCAGGTGTGGTGAGGTGGAGTTCCCGTGCGTAGTCGGCCGTCTGAAGCAGGCCGGGCACGAACTCGCACTCGTACGTCCGCAGCCCAGCGGCGGCCTGCTCCAGCCCGACGTAGACCGAAAACCATGAGGGCACGGCGTTGCCGTACGCATGCCACCACCCGCGCGTCTTGGACTGCTTGGCGAGTTCTTTGAGCAGTTCGCGGAGCTCGTCGGACGTTCCGTAGAAACGGCAGAGGGCATCGATGTCGGATGGCTGTACGCGGCCCTGGCCGGTTTCCAGGCGGTTGACCTTGGAGCCGCTCCAGTCCAGCTCCTTGCCCACCTGGTTGCAGGTGAGCTGGTGTTCTTCGCGAAGCTTCTTGAGCTCGATGGCCAAGCGGCGGCGTCGGGCAGTAGGCGATCCGGGCACATGAACTCCTCGTGTGGAAAGGGACGTTCAGTCTTGTCGGGCGGGCCGGAGCCCGTCAGTCACCCATTCGAGCGAATCCCTTCGTGCACATTGCACAGCGGGATGCGCGGTGCAATGCTCTCACACGTAGTAACCAAGAGGCACTGGTTGATCGCAACACGTGATCGCCGCAAGGCGACGAGACCGTGAGGAGTTGAGAGATGGCCATCGAGCACTGCATGCCGAGGAAGGCCTGGCACCTTCCCTTCCTGGCGGAACCCGATGAAGTCCCCGCCCTGCGCCGCAGCATGCGGACGCACCTCACGCGCTGGGGCCTGCCGGACCTCATCGACGCGGCGCTGATCTGCGTCAGCGAGCTCGTCACGAACGTCATCGTCCACGTCGGTGCCGGCACCCCCGCGACGATGGCCGTCTCCATGAACGGCAGCTACCTGCGCATCGAGATCCACGACCCGGACCGCCGCGCCCTGCCCACACTCCTGGGCGCGACGACCACGTCCGAGTCGGGCCGGGGGCTGGCGATGGTCACAGCGGTATCGGACCGATGGGGCGTGATGCCGACCGACGCCGGCAAGACCACCTGGTGCGAGATCGCCTCGGCGCTGTGCGGGGACGATACCCACCTGGACGGGCCTCAAGTTCACCGCGCGGACGCTCTGCTCACTCTTTACGGTGGGTCGGCATCTCGTACGGGATCCTCGCCGCAACTCGGACGCGCCCTCGCGGAAGAGGCGGCGATCGCCCTGATCGCAGACCTTCTCCACTGGTTCCGCGCGCACGGCCAGGACCCGGACACGGCCCTGGACCGCGCTCAGGTGCACTTCGAAGCCGAATCGGGGACAGTCGGTTGACCGCTCTTCCCTACGCTGCTGTCGCGTCGACCAGCCTTGCCGACATGGCAGCCGAGTGAGGGGCCTGTCAGGGACTCACGGGCAAGGGGTTAGGCGCAAACTAGCCCTGGCGCTTGGTCGGGGACGGTCGCCACATCCAGCGCGTGACGATTCGGCGACTTGCGTCGGCGGCGGGCCAATCGTGGCCCTGGCACGGAAAGTGATCCAGAACCACGATGGAGCAGTTACCGACAGTCTGCGCTCCGGTCAAAGATCCAATGCCATGCGCTTCGAATAGAATCTTGATCCGGCAAGTTGAGTGTGTCGATACACCGGGACGGGATTGGGCAGAGAAGTGTGAGGATTTCTGTGCATTCGTCACCCTCGTGCAGCTTGAGCGGTCGACCCTCGTCGGTACCTGCTCAGGTCAGTGCATGCCTGCACCGCGCTCGTGTGGCACAGCACATGGGCCATATCGTATGGATGCGCTCGGAGTGGCGGGCGGCTCGTCGAGCAGGTCGGAGCGAGCCCCCGTCGCTGATGAGAGGCCGTTGTCAGTGGGGTCTGTCACCCTCTGTGAGGGTGGACTACAAGGTGTCCACTCATAGGTAAGTCTGGAAGGAGGGTGCATGACCCGCACTGAGCCCAAGTTCACCTCGGTGGAGATCTGTGCCGGAGCAGGTGGCCAGGCCGTCGGTTTGCACTTGGCTGATTTTCAACATCGCGCGCTCATCGAGATCGACGAACATGCGTGCGCCACCCTCGCCCTCAACGTGAAGGGACAAGGCTGGACAGGGTGCGAAGTCATGAAGGAAGACCTGACTGAACTAGTGCCCTCTGACTTGCGAGAGCGACTAGGCCTCGAGAAAGGACAGTTGGACCTGCTGGCAGGAGGAGTCCCGTGCCCGCCATTCTCTGCAGCTGGCAAACAGCTCGGGGAAGATGACGAGCGGGATCTTTTTCCAGCGATGCTGAACCTCGTTGACGAAATTCTACCGAAGGCGGTAATGATCGAGAACGTGCGAGGTTTGCTTTCTCCGCCGAAAAAATTCCAGTCATATCGAGACAAGATTGAGGGTCGTTTGAAGAGAGCTGGGTACGAGATCTGTGAGTGGGGCTTGCTGGAAGCCTGGCACTACGGTGTCCCACAGTTGAGGCCCAGAGCGATTCTAGTTGCCATGCGGCCGGAATATGTCCCATATTTCGTGTGGCCTGGACCCGATGATGAAGCAGTGAAGAAGATTCCAAGAGTCACAGTCGGAGAAGCGCTCGAGAAGACCATGCGGGACCGTTTCGATGCGAGTGGCAGTCCATTGGCGGATGCCGCCTTCAAGAAATGGTACGAGCAGGCTGTAATGGATATTGCGCCAACTCTGGTGGGAGGATCAAAAAAGCACGGGGGTGCTGACCTAGGGCCCACTCGCGCAAAAAAGGCGTGGGCGAAGCTCGGTGTTGACGGACTGGGTGTAGCAAATGATCCGGCGAAGCTTAAAGACCCATTGCGAGATCTCTACGGAGATCTTGGGCCTAAACTCACGGTCCGCCAGGCAGCGATTATCCAAGGCTTCCCTGAATATTGGGAATTTACGGGTGGGAAGACAGCGGCCTATCGTCAAGTAGGCAATGCATTTCCACCCCCCGTTGCTAAGGCAGTGGGCGATAGGATTGCGGCGGCGTTGAGGAAAGAAAAAATCCCGACCGCAGAGGCTGCACAAGGCATTGTCTCGGTACCGGCTCAGTCAATTCCGCCCAAGGCGGAGTCTGGATACCGTACCAGCGATCTTGAGAGCGCACGCCTCTGGTGACTCGTGCTCCCAGAAACGTAGCACGGTCCACCCGGCCTCGATGAGGCGTAGATCAGTGTCACGGTCCCGGGCGATGTTCTTTGCCACCTTGGCTGACCAATAACCATGATTGGTTTTCGGAGGAACATAGTGTTCGGGGCAGCCATGCCAGTAGCAGCCATCGATAAAGACCGCGACCTTCGCCGGCCGGAATACCATGTCTGCTGTCCGACGAAGATCTGGGAGCGGCTGGGTACACACGCGATACCGAAGGCCTTGAGCATGCACAAGTCGACGGACGAGTTTCTCAGGCTTCGTATCTCGGCTTCGGATTGCCTGCATGTTCCGCCTGTTGGCTGCGGACGAGGCCCACGAACCTTGCGGTGCTATCCAGGGAGTTTCTTGTGACATATTCAGGGCCTCACGGGCATTCATATACCGGAGTTCGAGGCAGGAGTGCAGAGATGGCTTAAATGACTCTAGTCATGAGTTGAATCGACCTTGGCCATGAGCTGATCGCGCTCGTTCTTGGGTATGCTCCTGTCGCGTTGAATATTGTTTTTTACAATAGATGGGATCATGTTGAAATCGAGTTCAAGCGAGCGGAGAATGTAGACGTCAGCGCCGTTTTCCTTGTTCGCATCGATGTCGAAGCCGAGCTCACGAAGTTCTCGTGTACGCCGCTCGGTGTGAACGGAGTCTGCCGTCACTGTTCTTAAGAGTGGTGCAGGTACCGATTTGCCCTGCCGTTGGAGAAGTACACTGAAGAGTTCTTCATGAGTCCTGCTAGCGTAGGGCACCTTCAAGTACCTCTCCGGTATATTCCCTCCGTAGCGCCTCGTGACCTCGTCGGCCAACTGGCCGCGTAGGTGATGGAATTCTGGACATTCGCTGGGAAGATGCATTCGCATTCGCGCTTGCATCGCCTCGGCTAGCACAGGCTTCGCATACAAGTAGGCATCGAACAGATTCTGAGGCGACTGCCCAGCTTCAACTTGGGCCAGGAGGGCCTTGAGGGCGTGAATTGTGTCGGCCTGCAGCCGGTGCCAGTCTGCCTCTGGGTTTGGCCTGCTCACGGGCATGGTTCTGTACCTGCCTATCGTTCTATTGCTTGGCGACCAGGGTGAGTGCTTCCTCTGGAGGATAACGCAGGATGTGGGTGTCTTCGCCCGCATTTTCGACGGCGGCCAGGTCGCCGAGCCATTCACGCAGGAACTGGGCCCCCTGCTGGTCCTCCTGGTTGGCCCGCATGAAGCTGACCTTGCCGCCGATGCGTACGCGAGGGTCGGCCCCGGCGGCCCCAGGGTTAAGGGCGTCTTGAAGGTCTAGGCCGGCGGCGAATCGCCTAATGTCGGAGACGAAGTCCAAGACGATTACACGGTCCTTACCAGCTGAGAGGCGCAGACCGCGGCCAAGCTGCTGAACGAAGATGCGGCGGCTGTGCGTGACGCGTTGGAACACAACGATATTGACGTCAGGAACATCGACACCCTCATTGAGGATATCTACGGCACACAGGACCCCCGTTCGTCCGTCGGCGAAGTCCCACAGGATGCGGTTGCGTGTGGCCGAGCGCACGGCTTTGCCATCATAGGTTCGTGACGAGATTGTCTCGGCACTGGTGAAGCCCAAGGCATTGATGCGAGCTGCCATTCGCTCCGCGTGGTCAATGGTTCCGCAGAAAACAATGCCTCGTGGCTGTTTCTGCTCGCGCCACGCTTCGGCAAGGCGCTCAACGACGGCGTCATCCCATTCTTCAATGAACAGGGTACGATTGATGCCACGGGGGCTGAGTGCGGGTGCACCGCGAGGATGTCCAGACTTAGACATTCCCGCTGTCAGGGCCTTCCAGTCGATGTTATCTGTGTACATACGATAGTCGACGTTAGCTAGATAGCCCTCACGCAGGCCGCGGACGATGTCGATATCCATGATGGGATAGTCAAACCACCGACGGAGCGATTTTCCATCAGGGCGCCACGGGGTAGCTGTCAGGCCCACGAGGAATGCTCCTCCGTCACCTGCGGACAACTCACCGAGGACGGTTTCGTACGTACGGATACCCAGATGATGGCACTCATCAACGATGACGAGTCTAAAGTCGGGTAGTGAGCGCCCCGCTGAGATGGCTCCGGCAACGCTGTCAACACAGGCGAACACAATATCAAGGTCGGCTAGGGCGTCGGCGTCTGGGCGCTCATGGCCATTCCATATTCCTGTAGCCGTGGCGGCGGGAAGCATAGGCCAGAAGGCCCGCTCAAGTTGATAGACGAGTTCGTTTCGATGTGCGAGGACCAGGCATTTTGCCTCAGGTCGGGATGCCCTGAAACGTCGGTAGAATTCGGCTGCTACGAATGTCTTGCCTAGGCCTGTCGCCAGAACTACGAGGGCACTCCGGGTGCCGTTGATTAGCTCGCCCATCAGCCGAGTGACGGCTGTCTCCTGGTATGAACGCAGTTGGTACTTTTCCGGGTCTCGAACGGAGAGAGCTTCAGGTGAGACAAGTCCCGCCTGCCGAAGCATCGCCCGTCGATCCCACAGCTGCAGAGGCAATCCTTCTGCCATTAGCTGCTGCTGCTGGGCATGGACGGCAGGTTCGAAGCCACTCAGACTAACAACAACAGGGATATCGGCGTCATAGCGTCGACAGGCCGCAATCGTCTCGGCAATGACTTCAGGACCGACACGGTTGCGCCAGCGTTTGACCTGGAATAGCCAACGGCGGCCGGCCAGTGTGCCGATGACGTCTGCGCCTCCGTCCCCGGAAGATCCGGCGTGCTGGACGCCCGTGTACCCCCGGGCGAGGAGAAGGCGCTGGACTGTGCGCTCCAACGCTTGCCAACCTGTGCCACTGAGCTGGAGGTCGGTCACGATGCGTTGGCTCATGACAGCCTATCGTTGAGGAAATCGGCTGCAGCACGGGCACGGACAATCAATAGGCGCTCGGGCTGTTCGTAACGAAGGTACGAGGCACAGTCTTCGAGACAGCGCAGATACTTCATCTGCAACTCATCTTGGAGCTTCCGAGCTACTATGGCTCCGGCCTCGGACTCTTTAGGCCAGGGGTCGCGCCAGACCTTGCCATCGAACCAGCCACTCGGGTAGCGGTTGAAGAATGCTGCTAGTGTATCGCGGTCACAGAATCGGAGATATCCGCCAGCACCTTTTAGGCGTTTGAGCTCACTGAGCTCCACACCGGACTTAATCATGGCCTCAGCCATAGATTGTTGCTGCGGTTCGTTGAGATTGTCATAGAAGTCCTCAGCGTGAGGAGCATCTACGACTCTGTCTCGAATTGTAGTGAACAGCTCTCTGATATCGCTCCGGACGGTGTCAGGGTTCACCGCGATAGAGTCTCCCCATCCTTCCTTGAGAAGGGCGGTTGTGAGCGAGGCGATGGTGTGACCATACCGACCTCTGAGGTTCGCGTGCAGGGCATGCAGATACTGGGCTGCCTCAGTTGCGATCAGATACTCAGGCCTTATTCCCATCCCGGTAAATGACGCGTGAGTCAGGTCAATGTAAACTGTGAGACGCCCAGGCTTAGAAGTAGTGATCAGAGGGACGGTGGCTTGTCCATATACGGCAGTGATCGGTCGGTGTACAGCATGAACTGTGATGTCCAGTGGGTCAGTGGACTTACCGTTGACGAGGGTAATTGATAGATGCGAAGCGCTTAGTGCGGGTTGTGTCTCCGAGACGCTGGCCAATGCATCGGGGTCGGCAGGATGAGGAGCCCCTTCCGCGCTTCCGCACGTGCGACATCGTTCCGCGCCGGCCTTGTTTCCTGTTTCACAAAAGGCGCACGACCATGGACTCTCCACCTCTGGGAGTTGTGAGGTGCCACAGAAGTTGCAGGAGACCGCAGAGCGAGGGATTTGTTGATGGCAATCCTCATTCACACAGGCCCTGCCGTCGAAGACATGCCCGCAACCGCTGGCGCAGTACTCCGCATCGTGACTATTTTGAAACCCGCAATCAGGGCACTCAGGTAGTTCCTCGATGGGAGGTTCGTTGGCAGTTTCGACGAGTTCCCACCACTTGGTATCATCGTAGTACCCTGGGATGCGGTTCAGGAAATTATCGTAATATTCTCGTTCGAGATCGCGGGAGACGCGCTCGGCCTTTCCTTTTGCGGCGTTGAACTGTCCCATGTACATGTGACCGCGACCGATATTTCGCACGCGGCGGTACCCCTGGAACAGCCGGGAAACGGGGCTGTCATTCCGCTCGTCGCCCTCACGTCTGCTCGGTTGCAGCGCGCCTCCGCGCAGGAATTTCATGGCAGCTTGCCATTCGGGTGTGTTGCGCTGAAAATCCTGTTTCTGGAAATCTACTGGGACCTGGTCTAGGTGTACTTCGCCGACAATGCGACCGTATTGTTGGTCCATAGGGTATTCACGTTCGAGGCGTCCTGTGTCCTCATCTGCATAGTCAAAGAACGCCGATTTCTCGTCGGCCCTGATGGTGCGTCCGTTTCGGATCAGGTCAATACCGTATTGGTTGGCATCGTCGAACCTTTGGATGCCAACCCATCCTCGCACGCGCTGCGGGACTTCGCGGCTTTCGCTGCCCCTGCAGCGGGGACAGACATCGGAAGCGCCGAAATCGGCGCCGTCATTGAGGCAACGCCGCGAGCGGTCCACGATCTCGTCGAATTCGATCCGTGCTGGGATCTTGCCGTACGATGCATGTTCAACGAATCGCAACGCATCCCATACGCAATGCTCGTATGGCTCGCAACGCGTGCCATTAACGCTAATCCGCACTGCGTCCGCAGATTTACTCTTCAGGAGCGTTGCGTATCGCCTTCCGACGCTGTCGCGGAGTCTTTTCTTCGGCATCTTGGCGAGGTCGCGAACGAATCCGCTATTGGCATCACCTTCAGGCCACCAACCGCGGATTTCTACAACAGTTCCGTGCTCTAGCCCTTGTGGTTTTTCGACTTGCTCGGCGGTGACCTCGAAGGCCTTCTCTTCGATCAACCTGGGAAGATCCAAGACCACTTGAATCGCATGGTGATCGGCGCGACGCGCAGAGATGACCCTGGTCACGCGGCCGAGCTTGCCTGTCGCGATGTTGAAACCCATGCCGAACAGGCCCAGAGTGTCGTAGTGGTTCTTGTCGCTGAAACCGGCTCGCATGGCGTCAGCGATCTGTTCTTCGGTAAGGCCGGGGCCCGTGTCGCGCACCCGGATTAGACCTTCTCCGCGATTCACCTCAGCCGGGCCGGGAACGTCGATCAGTACCTGGCGGACTGGGGAGGCTTCGCCTGCGGTTTGTGCACTTCGGAAGGAGTCGATCGCGTTGTCGATCAACTCACTCAATGCGTCAAGTGGCTTGATGGGTGTTCGAGTGAGGGCGACAAGCACCTGAGGCGTCGGAGTGATATCGAGAAGCTTGTGAGCCATCGGTCGTCTGTCCCGTCCCTCTTCTTCCCTCGGTCTACCTACAGAAGGGTAGTGCGGACGATGCTGTTGTGGGTCTCCTCAGCCGCGCTGCTGACGTTGAGTCACGTGTCCTGGGCCGACAAGTCAGCTTGCTGTGCGGCCAGCCTCTGCAGGATCAAGCGATCTGCTTCTGGCGTAGCTCTGATGACCTGGACGAACCATGGCGCGATCCACGATGACGTCCGATACGGCCACTCTCCCTGAAGCAGCACTTCACCTGGCTCCCAGTACGGGGCTGGCGGCAGGGCTGACCGGGAGGCGGCCGGTAGGAGCACGCTCAGTTCGTCGTCCGTGGGGTTGCGACGACCGAGCTCTGCCGTGACGCCGATCAGCCACCACTGGAACATCCTCTGTGACGAGGAGGCGATGGCCTCACGTGTTGCGGCCGTGGTGAGCCCCGCAGCACGGTAGGCAGCCAACGCAAGGTCTTGAGGAGGGTCGAACTGCCCTGCCTCGTACTCAGTTAGAACCTGTTTTTCGGCTCGGTCTGCAGCGCGATCGATCTCTTCATACGTTGCCTCTGTGATCTCTGCATCCAAGTAGTGCCTGATTCCCTGGAAGAACTGCTGTGGTGTCTCGATGCACAGCTCGGCTCCGGAGCGCATGCGCAGCTCGTCGGCGAGCATTGGCCAGGGACGTGGGCCGCGGCCGGGTTCCGCTGCCTCGTACCAGTCTTCTTTTACATCGCGAGATACAAACAGCACTCGTCCGGGCGTATTTGGTTCCTGCGCTCTCTCGATGATCTCTTCCCAAAGCAGATAGTCCCCTGCTGACTTGAGTGGCGTTCCTTTGCCGGCGTCCGAGAAGCCCGGGGGTATCTGGTTTGGGAACCGGTAGGAAGTGGCGTCCTCGACACGTTGCCGAACGGTGCGAGGGTCAGGTGGTGTGGCTATCTGGCTGCCGAACAGTTCGGCCACTCGTGGCAATACCGGGTCGTCAGTGCCAACAGATGACAGGGCCAAGTCATGTTCGCGCTTGAGCGTTTGTACGTGTTCAAGGAGCGTTGTGCGCCAAGGGGCAAGCAGGCTATCGATGGCCTGGTTGGTGATCTCCGTGCCTAGGGCGGTTCCAGCCTCGGTGTCCTGCGCGTACCTAAGTAGGAGCGATTGAACAAGGTCACGCGCCGCAAGTACCGCCTGGCGAGCCTCCATTAACTTGCGGTTCACCGTTGCCGGAGCTTCTTGGAGCGCCCTCACTCGGGCATCGAGCACTCGATGACGCCCCCGGATGAACTCTAGGCCAACCTGATAGGGAAGCCATAGACGGTCCTTCACCTGTTCCAGGGCATTGAGGACTTGGTTTCTAGCACTCGGAGTGTATTCATAGAGGTTTAGCAACACATTGGTATCAAGTACGACGAGCCCATCAGCGAAGAACCTCGACCGCTCGGTGTCGTTGGTGGTGGTCCCCGCTCCCAGCCAGTCTCGGTACTGACGGATCAGTGGTAGGTCGCTAGGCTCTTCTGCCACTGTCCGTATCCTCCTTGACGCCGATGTCGAGTACATCGTTTCGCCGACGGAGTGAGCTGGTCAAGGTGTTGCAGGTATCTTGATGGAGCACTGCTGCGGAAGAGCGGATCCGGAAACACTGCAGAGGCCCTTGCCTACATGAGTGGGTTTCGGCGATGTCGCCTCGCGGCGCGGTTTTGGACCTATCTTCAGTCCGTAGGCGATCTGACGATACGACGCCCGTTCGTTACAGGCAGCAGGTTGAACCTTCAAGGTGCGGGAGGAAGGCGCCTGCGCCGCCGGGGGTGTCAGGTTACGGCTGACCCTGCGGGTACGGCGGCTGCTGGGCCGGGGGCCACGCGGGGTAGCCGTAGGGGCCGGGTGGGGCGTAGGTGGTCTGGGGGGAGTGCCAGTACGGCGGGGGCACCATGCCCGGGTGTGGGCCGGGGAGTGGGCGGCGGGGGAGGGGGACCGAGAGGGCCGCGTGGGCGAGGGCCGGTTGGGCGGTTTCCCGGTGTTGCCAGAGGCGGTCCAGGAGCTCGCGCTCGCGGGTGGTGAAGTCGGGGCCCGCCGTGCCGAGGTAGGCGCGGTGGCGGAGGAAGGCGAGTGAGGTGGCGGTCGCGGTGTAGTCGGCGACGACGCGGGCGGCGGCCGGGCCCTGGGCGCGGCGGGCGAGGTCGCGGGCGATGCCTCGGGCGCGCATGGAGGAGAGGGCTATGGGCTCGGGCGGGGTGAGCCAGCCGGCGGCCTGGTAGGCGGGGAGCTGGGCGCGTATGGTGCGCAGCTGGTTGTTGCGGGACCAGATGACCAGCCAGATCAGCAGGCCGAAGACGGGGACCATGAAGAGGGCGTAGACGGCGAGGAAGCCGTAGCCGCCGAAGGTGGCGGAGCCGTTCCAGAGGCCGTGCAGGACCATGGCGCCCAGCAGGGCGGCGATGGGGACGAGGACGCGGCGCGCCCGCTGGTGCTGGGCGGCCGCGGCGGCTATGCCGAAGCCGATGCCGGTGGCGGCGGTGAAGAGGGGGTGGGCGAAGGGGGACATCACCGCGCGGATGAAGAAGGTCGCGGCGGTGGTGGAGCGGATGCCGGAGTAGCCGAACTCCTGGTCGCTGACGAAGGCCGTGCCGAGGTAGAGGATGTTCTCGGTGAAGGCGAAGCCGGTGGCGGTGATTCCGGCGATGACGACGCCGTCGACTATCCCGTTGAAGTCGCGGCGCCGGAACAGGAAGAGGAGCAGGACGGCGGCGGCCTTGGCGCTCTCCTCGACGACGGGGGCGACGAAGGTGGCGCCCCAGGTGTCGGCGTCGGCCTGGCCGGAGGGGGTGGAGTCGGCGACGGTGGTCATGAGCCACTCGGTGGCGAAGCCGTTCGCGATGAGGGCGACGAGGGTCGCGGCGCAGGCGCCCCAGGCGAAGGCGAAGATCAGGTTCCGTACGGGCTCGGGTTCGACGCGGTCCATCCAGCGGAACGCGGCGATGAGCAGCGGTACGGGCAGGGTGGCCAGGCCCAGGCCGACCAGGAAGCCCTCGGTGCCGGTCTGCTCGCGGACCAGCGCCAGGATGACCAGCCCGGAGAGGGAGAGCAGAACGACCAGTGCCGTGGCGCGCAGGGACTTGTTGTCCCACAGCGCGCTCAGCCGGTCGCCCCAGGAGTTGCGGCGCGGTGGGTACGGCCAGCCTCCGGCCGGCGGCGCGGACGCGGGGTCGGTCCACGGCTGCTGTCCGTATGTCGTGGCCGGTGGGCCGGGCTGCTGGTGCGGGGGCGGGGGCTGGTGCACCTGACGACCCTAACGAACGACGGAAAGGCGGACCGGAGGATTATGCCCAGGCGCTAAAGGGCGCTATGTGTTGTTGCGGCGGAAGATCAGATCCTGGACGACATGGCCCTTCTCCAGGCCCTGGCCCTCGAACTTGGTCAGCGGGCGGAAGTCCGGGCGCGGGCTGTAGCCGCCGTCGGGCTGGGTGTTCTCGAAGTGCGGGTCGGCGGTGAGGACCTCGAGCATCTGCTCGGCGTACGGCTCCCAGTCGGTCGCGCAGTGCAGCAGCGCGCCGGGGCGCAGCCGGGTGGCGACGAGGGCGATGAACTCGGGCTGGATGAGGCGGCGCTTGTGGTGCCGCTTCTTGGGCCAGGGGTCCGGGAAGTAGACGCGCAGCCCGGAGAGGGAGGCGGGCGCCAGCATCTCGCGCAGCAGGATGATCGCGTCGCCGTTGGCCACCCGGATGTTGGAAAGATTCTTCCGCTCCGCGAGAGCGAGCAGATTGCCCTGGCCGGGGGTGTGGACATCGGCGGCCAATATGCCGGTGCCCGGGGCGGCGGCCGCCATCTGGGCGGTGGCCTCGCCCATGCCGAAGCCGATCTCCAGGACGACCGGCAGGTCCGGGTCGCCGAACAGCTCGCCGAGGTCGAGGCGGGAGAGGCCGTCGATGTCCAGGCCCCACTGCCCCCACAGGCGGCGCAGCGCATCGCCCTGGCCGAGGGTCACCCGGCCGCGGCGGGGGCGGAAGGAGCGGATGCGGCGCTCGTGGTGCGAGCCGGCGGGGTCGGCCACGGGGCCGCCGGGGAACATCGGCTCGGAGCGACGGTCGCGCGGGGGCGGCAGCGTGCGCTCGGCTCGGGGCTCGGCGGCGGTGTGGTTCTCGGCGACGTGGTTCTCGGCTACGTGGCTCTGGGCGGCGTTGTTCTCGGACACAGTGCTTCGATTCTACGGGCCGGGGCGGTACGGCCCCGGGGCGCGGGGTTCTCGGGACGGGCCGGGGGCCCGAGCCGGTCGCCGAGGCCGTCAGGGGACCGGGCCCAGGGCTCGCGGCCGGTGTCCGGTGTCAGAGGTGCTCCAGCACCCGCTGCGCGACCTCCCGGCCGATGGGCAGGGACGCCGTCGCCGCGGGCGAGGGCGCGTTGAGCACATGGACGACGCGGGGGGACTCCTTGATCAGGAAGTCGTCCACCAGCGTGCCGTCGGGCAGCACCGCCTGGGCGCGCACGCCCGCCGGGGCCGGTATCAGGTCGTCGGCCGTGACATCCGGGAGCAGCCGGCGGACGGCGTCGGTGAAGGCGCGCTTGGACAGCGAGCGGCGCAGCTCCCCCGCCCCGTAACGCCAGTGGCGGCGGGCTATCTGCCAGGAGCCGGGGTACGCCAGCGTCCCGGCCAGCTCGCGCGGGTGGACCGTGTGCCAGGCGTAGCCCTCCCGGGCGAGGGCGGGCACCGCGTTGGGCCCGATGTGGACGGTGCCGTCGACGCCGCGGGTCAGATGGACGCCGAGGAAGGGGAACGCCGGATCGGGGACGGGGTAGACCAGGCCGCGCACCAGGGAGGCGCGCGAGGGGACCAGCTCGTAGTACTCGCCGCGGAAGGGGACGATCCGCATGCCCGGGTCGTCGCCCGCCAGCCGGGCGACGCGGTCGCAGTGCAGACCCGCGCAGTTGACCAGGGCCCTGGCCCGCAGCACCGACCCGTCGGCCAGACGGACCGCGACCGCCGAGGGGCGCCGCCCGATGGCGCGCACCGCCGCTCCGTAACGCACCGACGCCCCGGCGTCGCGCGCGAGGCGGGCCAGCCGGGCCGCCACGCCCTTGAAGTCGCAGATGCCCGTCGTGCCCACATGGATGGCGGCCAGGCCGCGCACCCATGGTTCGTACTCCGCGAGCTGGGCGGGGCCGAGCTCGCGCACCGGGATCCCGTTCTCCCGGCCGCGCTGGACGAGGGCGTGCAGCCGGGGCAGCTCCCCGCGCTCCGTCGCCACGATGAGCTTGCCGGTCACCTCATGGGCGATGCCGTGCTCGGCGCAGAACTTGACCATCTCCGCCGCGCCCTGGGCGGCGAACCGCGCCTTCAGCGATCCCGGGCGGTAGTAGATGCCGCTGTGGATCACGCCGCTGTTCCGCCCGGTCTGGTGGCGGGCGGGACCGGCCTCCTTCTCCAGGACGGTCACGCGGGTGCCGGGCGCGGCGCGCGTGATCGCATACGCCGTCGACAGGCCGACGATCCCGCCCCCGACTACCAGCACATCGCAGTCCAGCGCTTTCACGTCACATCACCTCCCCGCACCACGCACAGTCCACTCACTCGACCGTCGAGTAACTATCATGACCCGCGCCACTGACAACCATCCGAAACCCCGGTCATCGGCGACAGGGCACCCGGACGCCCGGCCGGGGTCAGGTGATCATGCCACCAGAGCCGGAGCCGGGGCCGGGCCGGTCCCAGGGCGGCCCACAGAGCGGCTCCCAGGGACCGGACTCCGAACCGGACTCGGAACCGGGGCCGAGGCCGCCGGCCGTCATGCCGGCGCCATCAGCAGCGGCCGCGCCCGCTCCCGCAGTTCGGCCACGCGCGGCTCGTCCCGGTACGCCTCCAGACGGTGCATCAGGTCCCGCACGTACTCGGTGGTGCGCGCCGACGAGATGCGGTTGGCGACCTCGACGGCACGGGCGCCCGCCGCGCACGCCGCGTCCAGATTGCCGGACTCCAGTTCGGCCACGGCGGACACGACGAGCCGCAGCCCATGGGAGCGGACGAACTCCTCGGTCGGTCTGGCCAGCGCCTGCTCGGTGAACCGCCGCACCTGGCGCGGCAGTCTGAGGTCGCGGTAGCACTCGGCGGCGTCGGCGGCGAACCGCTCGTGCGAGTAGAAGTCCAGCCAGGACGGGTCGGGGTCGCCCGACCGGGACCGCTCGAGCCAGCCCTCGGCGGACTTCAGCGCCGCGCCGCAGGCCGGCCCGTCCCCGGCCTTGGCCTGGGCGCGGGCCTCGACGAGACGGAAGAAGCTCATGGTGCGCGCGGTGGCCAGGCCGCGGTTGCGCTCCACGGCGGCCTGGGCGAGGTCCACGCCATCGTCGGCGAAGCCTCTGTAGGTGGCCTGAAGGCTCATGGAGGCCAGCACATAGCCGCCCAGGGGGACGTCGGCCGCGGCGCGCGCGAGCCGCAGCGCCTGGATGTAGTAGCGCTGGGCGGCCTCCTGCTGGCCGGTGTCGAAGGCCATCCACCCGGCGAGCCGGGTCAGTTCGGCGGTGGCGCCGAACAGAGAGCGGCCGACCTCGTCGCTGTACGAGCCGAGCAGCAGCGGCGCCGCGTCGACCCGCAGACACTCGGGCACCATCGACGAACGCCAGTCGCCGCCGCCGTACTTGGAGTCCCAGCGGCGCGCGTCCTCGGCGGCCTCGCGCAGCTTGGTGACGTCGCTATGGCCGACGCGCTGCGCTAAACCGTCCAGACCGGCGCTGCTCTCGGCGTCCTTGGGCTCGCGCGCGACCGACGGGTCGGCCGGGGTTATGAGCCAGCGTGACGCCGGGGTGGCATATGCGCTGACCGCGAAGGATCCGGCCAGACTCTGCCAAATCCCGCCGCCTCCGCGCCGACCCGCCAGATCCAGCCGGTAGAGCTCGGTCGCCGAGCGCACGGCCTGAGCGATGTCGCGCGGGAAGGCGAGACCGACCTCGGGCGCCGGATCGGCGTCGGCGAGCCCGATCTCATGGAGTGGTACGGGCCGCCCGAGTTTGCTCCCGATCGCGGCCGCAATCAGATGGGGCGCGGCGCCTTGGGGCACCATGCCCTTCGAGACCCAGCGGGCCACGGATGTCTTGTCGTAGCGAAGCGTCAGGCCACGCTGGGCTCCGAGGTCGTTGACTCTGCGCGCCAGCCCAGCATTGCTGATCCCCGCGAGGGCGAGAACGGTGCCGAGCTTCTCGTTCGGCCCGCGTGGCTCTCTGGTCATGCGTACCCCTCGACAGCGCGGACGGCCGCCCCGGCATAGGCACGGGGCATTCGTAAACCCAGCGTAGTTCGCCGCATCCCGACCGTTAAGAGGTGGTGTCCCGGATGGCGAGATTCTTGTACGAACGGGCGTGCGGAGCGTGGTACGTGCTCCTGTTGTGTGTGGCTGTGCGCCCGTCCGTGCGCTCTGTCTCAGGGTTCGCGAGGACGTTTCGATGGGTCCTGCGTGGGTCGGCCCGCTGGACGGAATCCAGTGGGCTGGGGGACGCCGCCGCCTCATTCCCCGCGGGCGGCGGAGCGGTCCGGGAGGCGGATGCCGCCTCCCGGACTGTCGTGCCGTCAGGAGCGGTGCGGCGGCGTGTGAGTACTTCAGGGCATCCGCACGCCCATCAAGAGCGCCACGGAAGTTTGGCCGAATAACGACCATCGGGAGTGGGCGCCCGACAGGGTCCGCCGTGGCTTCGTGTGGCGCTGATCGCGGCCGGGCTCCCGTGCCGGGCCGGGGAGGGGGAGGTCCGGCGCGGCGGCCCCCGTCATGGGTCGGAGCCTCCCGCCGTGATCCGGGTGCCTGTGTCGTGATCCGGGTGCCCGTGTCGTCGTCCGGACGCCCGTGCCGTGGTCCGGCGGTGCGTCATGGTCCCGTGGGCCGCATCGTGTTCGGCGGTTCCGGAAGCCCCGCGTCGTGAAACGGAAGCCGCTGTTCGCGCCCTCGTACGCCCCTTTGCGCCCCACTCATGGCAGCATGGGCCACGGCGGAGCGGTCCGTCGCGCCGACGGCGGTTTCCCGTACGCGCGTCCGCGCCTGGCGGGAATACGTCTTGTGATCAACCATGTTGTTTCTGTGGTCGAATGCGGTCAAAGGACATCGGGGAGATCCATGTAGTTGTCCGGTTCGATGCCGAAACCGTCGACGTGCTGTGCATGATGGCCCCTACTTCTTGGTTGCCTTGTTTGCCCACACCCTGTGGAGGCGCGATGCGGTGGTTGGTGGGGTGGAGCAGTACCGCATCGGGGCCGGACCCCTCGCAGGGTCGCGGGATCCAGCCGGTCGGCGCCCAACTCCTGTGGGCGGACCCCGATCCGCTGTGGGCCGTGGGCGACTGGCGCCCCGACGAGGTACGCGTCGTCCAGGCCGACCCCTTCTCCCGCCTCGCCGTCTTCGGCTGCTGCGGCGCCTCCGACGAGGAGCTGCGCGTCGGCCTGTTCGCCGCCCGCGGCGGCGCCCTGCGCCACCTCACCGCCTGGCCCGGCAGCTACACCGCCGTCGCGCAGGTCGGCCGCCGCACCACCATCGTCGGCGACCTGGCCGGCGCCCGGCCCGTCTTCCACACGGACTGGGGCGGCGGCACCGCGTACGCCACGGCCGCCCTGCCGCTCGCCGACCTCATCGAGGCGCAGCTCGACGTCAGCCACCTCGGCGCGCTCCTGGCCTGCCCCGACTCCCCGGAGGCGATGGGCGACGGCACCCCGTACCTGGGCGTCAGACGGGTGCCCCCGGGGCACGCCCTGATCCTGCGCGACGGCGCCCGCGACATCATCGGCTACGAGCCCACCGCCTCACTCGCCGTCGCCGCGCCCCAAGTGGAGCAGGAGAAGGCCGTGGACGGCATCCGGGACGCCCTCGTGGAGGCCGTACGGGCCAGGCTCGCCGCGCCGCGCCACGCTCCCGAGACCGACGGCCTCGACCCCGGACCGGTCCCCGGTATGGGCCCCGCCGAGCGGCGCGCGGCCCGCGGCGCGCCGGCGCCCGGCATCGGCGCCGACCTCTCCGGCGGCAGCGCCTCCGCCACCCTCGCCCTGCTGGCCGCGGGCCTGCCCGGGATGCCCGGCACCCTGCTCGGCCACGGCACCGAGGCGGGCGAACGCCTTCTCGCCGTCACCTTCAACGACCTGGCCACCCAGGGCGGCGCCCGCGCCCGCGAGGCCGAGCTGGAGCGGGCCGGCGCCATCGCCGCCAACCCGCGGCTGCACCACGTCGTGGTCGCCGGGGGCGAGGAGGCGCTGCCGTACGCCGCCCTGGACAGCGGCCCGCTCACCGACGAGCCCGGCCCCTCCATCGTCGTCGCCGAGCGCCACCGGCGCCGGCTCGCCGCGGGCAGCGCCGACCACTTCGTCGGCCACGGAGCCCGGCAGGCGCTCGACGCCCACCCGGCGCGCCTCGCCGACCTCCTGCTCGACCGGCAGCGCCGCCATCTGCTGCGCCCCGCCACCGCGCTCGCCAAGGCCGACGGCCCCTTCGGCCACTCCTTCTTCGTGCCCTTCACGGTCTACCGGGCGGCGCGCAAGCTGGCCCGTACGTCCTACCGGGACGGCGTCGAGGACGCCGCGAGCCGCCTCCTGGAGCGGCGCTTCACCGACGACGACGGCGGAGGCAGCGGCAGCGGCGGTGGCGGCGGAGCGGACGGGGGCGCGGGCGGCAGGGGCGGACGCGGGGTCGTCTCCGCCTCCCTCGCCGCGCTCGCCTGGTGCCGCCCCGGCCCCGCCGCGCGCTGGCTCACCGGCGAGGCGCTGGCCGAGGTGTCGCTGCGCCTGGAGGCCGCGGCGGTCCGCCCCGTGATCCTCCGCCGCCCCGGGGAACGGCGCGCCGACGCGGCCCTGGCCCGGCACGCGGCCGACCACCGGGTGTTCGAGCAGGCGGCCGAGGTGCGCAGCCAGCGGCTCCACGCGCCCTTCCTCGACAACCAGGTCGTACGCGCCTGCCGCCTGCTCCCCGAAGCGCTCCGAGTGCAACCCGGGGCGCGCGCGTCCGTGCTGCGCGCGGTCCTCGCGGGAGCGGGCATCCGCGACCTGCCGCCCGGCTGGGGAGCCCCCTCGCACGCAGCCCACGCCGCCTCCGTACGGGCCGGGCTGCGCGCCTGGGTCGGCGAGGTCGTCACGCTCTTCGACGCGCCGCTGCTGGCCGACGCGGGCCTGGTCGAGGCCCGCGTCGTACGCAAGGCGCTGCGCGCGGCGGCGGAGGGGGAGCGGCTGCCCCTGGACGGGCTGGCCGAACTCGTCTCCACGGAGGTGTGGCTGCGGCGGCTGATGGCCCGGCGCGGCACGTGCTGGACGGGGACGGCGGCGCCGCGGCAGCGGGCGGTGGCGGGCGGGGTGGTTCCGCGGAGCTTGTAGGGCGGAGCCGCGGTCTGTGGGCTCAGGTGTTCTGGGCTTCGTGGTCGGCGCACGGGCGGCGCGGCGCGCCGACTGCGTCGTTTATTCGTACGATCCGACCGCCGACCCGAGGACAATGACGCCGTGCGGTATCTGATCCTCGGCTCGGCCGAAGCGCGCGACGACGACGGGAACCCCCTGCCACTGGGCGGGCCCCGCCTCCGCGCGCTGCTCACCGCGCTCGCCATGCGCGCCGCACGCCCGGCACCCGCGCCCGTGGACGTCCTCATCGACGAGGTGTGGGCGGAAGACCCTCCCCAGGACGCGCCCGCCGCCCTCCAGGCGCTCGTGGGCCGCCTGCGCCGGGCCGTCGGCCGGGACGCGGTGGTCTCCTCGCCCGGGGGCTACCGCCTCGCCACCGGCGGGCCCCAGGACGTCGACCTCCTCCACTTCGAGGCGCTGACGAAGAGCGGCACGACGGCCCTCGACGCCGGTGACCCGGAGACGGCCGCCGAGGTACTGCAGCAGGCGCTCGCGCTGTGGCGCGGCCCCGCGCTGGCCGACCTGCCGGACCGCGACGCGGCCGCCGCCCGCCCCGAAGCGCTCCGGCTGACCGCGCTGCACCGCCGTATCGACGCCGACCTCGCGCTCGGCCGCCCCGCGGACGTCATACCGGAGCTGCGCGAACTCGTCGCGGACCACCCGCTCGACGAGACCTTCCACGCGCAGCTGATCCGCGCACTGCACGCGGCGGGCCGCCCGGCCGACGCGCTCGCCGCGTACGAGGCGGTCCGGCACACCCTCGCCGACCGGCTCGGCACAGACCCGGGCCCGGACCTCAGGGCCCTCCACGGCCACCTGCTGTCCGGCACCCCCGCGCCCCTCCCGGCGGGCGCGGGCTCGGCGGCCGTACGGGGGCCTGGTGGCTTCGGGGGCTCTGGGCGCTCTGGGGGTGACGGCGCTGCCGGCGGCCGTGGCCCCGGCGGGGACGCCGAGGCGTCCTCCGGCGACGAGGCGGCGGGACGGGGGCCGTACGGGCCGCCCGTGGCACCCCGCCGCGTACCGGAGCCGACCCACGCGCCGTACGCCGCCGCCCACGACCCTTCCGGTGCGGCCCTCGACGGCGGGCACGTGCGGCGTGGCCCTGGGACGGCCCACGGTGCGGAGACGGCCTTTGGGGCCGGGACGGCCGGTGGCGGCGTCGCCCGCGCCGCGTACGCCGACCCCGCCCCTGGGGCGACTCATGGCCCCGGGGCGGCCTACGAACCGGCGGCGCCGCCTGCTCCGGGGACGGCCGGTGGACCGGGGGCGACGCGAGGGGGTGCCGCCGTCGGCGCGCCGGGCTCCGGCCATGGCGGCGAGGCGATACCAGGGACGGCGTACGTGGACCGTGGCGTTGGGGCGGCTTACGGTCCGGAGGGGGCTCGTGGGGGAGCTGCTGCTGGCGCGCCGGGCTCCCGCTACGGCGGTGAGGCGGCCCCGGTTGCGGCGTACGTGAACCGTGGCTACGGCATTGCCGACGGTCCGGCGGCGCCTGGCATGCCGGACTCCGGCCTCGGCGGGGCGGCAGCCCAGGGCTCGGCGTACGGGAACCATGACCCCGGGGCGGCTTACGGTCCGGAGGAGGTTGGTGGGGGAGCCGCCCGCGCGCCGTACCCCGGACACGGCGGCGAAGCAGCCGACGCCGCGTACGCCGCCCACGGCACCGGCACCGGCCCCGGCCCGGCCGACACCCCGCCCGCGCCGCCGAACGGCGGCCACGCGCAGGGCGGCGCCCCGCGCCCGCGCGGCAACCTCCGCGCGCGGCTCACCAGCTTCGTCGGTCGGCAGACCGAGATCGCCGACCTCCGCCGGGATCTGCGCGGCGCCCGCCTGGTCACGCTCACCGGCCCCGGCGGCTCCGGCAAGACCCGGCTGTCCGAGGAGGTCGCCGCGGCCGTCACGGCCGCCTACCCGGACGGCGTTTGGGTGGCCGAGCTCGCCAAGCTCGACCATGCGGCCGCCGTCCCCGGGGCCGTCCTGAGCGCTGTCGGCGACCGTGAGACGAGCTTGCTCGCCACCAAGCTCGAAACGCGGCTCGGCGGGGCGGACGGCGCCGACCCGGCCGCGCGCCTCGTCGAGCTCTGCGCCCACCGCCGCCTGCTGCTCCTGCTCGACAACTGCGAGCACGTCATAGACGCCGCGGCGGCGCTCGCCGAGACGCTCCTGGCGCACTGCCCGGGGCTGAGCGTGCTCGCCACCAGCCGGGAGCCGCTGGGCGTGCCCGGCGAGACCGTACGGCCCGTGGAGCCGCTCCGGCCCGCGCCCGCCCACCAGCTGTTCGCCGAGCGGGCCGCGGCCACCCTGCCGGGATTCGACCCTGCGCGGGACCCGGACACACAGGCGGCGGTCGCGGAGATCTGCCGCCGGCTCGACGGCCTGCCGCTGGCGATCGAGCTGGCCGCCGCGCGGCTGCGACTGCTCACCCCCAGGCAGATCGCCGACCGGCTCGACGACCGCTTTCGCCTGCTGACCAGCGGCAGCCGAACCCTGCTGCCGCGCCAGCAGACGCTGCGGGCCGTCGTCGACTGGTCATGGGAACTGCTCGACGAGCGCGAGCGCACGGTGCTGCGCCGGGCGTCGGGGTTCGCCGGCGGGTGGGGGCTGAGCGCGGCGGAGGCCGTGTGCGCGGACGGGCCGCCCGCCGCGGCCCCGTCGGCCGCATCCCCGGCCGACGGCATGGCGCAGGACGGCCCGGCGCACGACGGCACGAGCGCCATGAGCGCCATAAACGCATCCGTACAACCCGACGCGCACCCCGAGCTCCGCCCCCGCCCCCGCACCCACATAGCCCCCGGCGAGGTGCTCGATCTGCTCGGGGCGCTGGTCGACAAGTCGCTGCTGGTCGTCGATCACCCGACGGCCGACCCGGCCCCGGCCGAGGCCCGCTACCGGATGCTGGAGACCATCCACGAGTACGTCGGCGAGCGCGCCACCGAGGACTCCGTCGCCCGGGCCGACCACACCGCCGCCCTCGCCCGCCACACCGCCTACTTCCGCGACTACGCGCGCACCGCCGAGCCACGGCTGCGCTCCGCGGAACAGCTTCCCTGGCTGCACCGTGTCGAGTCGGAACTCGACAACATCCGGGCCGCCCTGAAGCGCTCTCTGGAGGCGCGCGACGAGCAGACCGTGATCGAGTTCGTCCTGGCCATGGGCTGGTTCTGGTGGCTGCGCAACTACCGCGACGAGGGCGTCGCCTGGACCCGCGAGGCGCTGATCCTCGGCGGTGCCATGGGCCCCGGCGACTGGCGGAGCGTGCTCGGCTCCATCCCCGGGGATGTCCCGCTCGGGGAGGACGGCGTCGACGAGGCCGCCACCCGCTACTGGGACCAGATGGACCTGCGGCTCCTGCTGTTCTTCCTGAACGCGGACAACGCCGATGGGCCCACCCTGACCAGCCCCGATGCCGTGAGCGCGGCCCGTCGCATCCGCGATGCCTACACCGCCCACCCCGGCCCGCGCGGCGCCCGGTTCCCCGGGATGCTGTGGCCGTTCTCCGGGTTCCTCCTCGACGGTCACGCCGGGGTGGTCCCGCTGATGGACGAGGCGGTGGCCAACTCCAGGGCGCACGGCGACGACTGGGCGGTCGGCGTGGCGCTGATGTTCCGCACGCACGCGGCCATCGACTCGCCGGGCGGCATGAAGAGCGTCGAGGCGGACTGGGCGGAACTCCGCGACCTCAGCAGGCGGGTCGGTGACCGCTGGATGCTCGCCCAGGTCGAGACCGCCGCGGGCGAGATGGCCGCGAACCGCGCCCGGCTCGACGAGGCGCGGGCGGCGTACGAGTTGGCGCGGCGGCTCGCCCGGGAGATCGGCGCGCACACCGAGGTGCCGTTCCTCATCACCCGGCTCGCGGATGTGGCGATCAACGCCGGGGAGCTGGACCGCGCGGAGAAGCTGCTGGACCAATCGGACGAGGAGGCGGGGCGCCGCGGCTCCCGGGACGTGCGGTCGTTCAACGGCTTGCTGCGCTGCCTGGTCGAGCTGCACCGCGGAAACCTGACCCGGGCGCGAGCGCTGTGCGAAGGGGCGCGGCGCATGGCGGAGCAGGCGACTCCGCCCCCGCAGTTCTGGGTGCTCGCAGACGGCTTGGACGCCCGTATCACCGCCGACGAGGGCGATGCGCCCGGCGCGCTGCGCAAGCTGCGCGACACCCTGAGAAGAGGCGCCGAGACCGGCTGCGTCGAGATCCTGCTGGCCCAGCAGGCGGAGACCGCCGCCCATGTCCTGGTGGGCTGCGAGAAGGAGCGCCTCGCCGCCCGGATGCTGGGCGCGGCCGACGCCTGGCGCGGTGAGCTGGGGCGCACCCCGCTGCCGCTGCGCGAGACGGAGAAGGCCACGGCGGCCGCGCACCGCGCTCTGGGCCGCGAGACCGTCGACGCGCTGCGCGCGGAAGGTGCGGGGCTGTCCGTCGAGCAGGTCATCGCCCTGCTCGACGAACTGGTGACGACCCCCTAGCCCGACCCCCTAGCCCGGGCTGCTAGCCCGAGCCGGCCCGGCCCAGGGGGTGTCCGACGGATCTTGATGCCCACGACGGCCATGCGGCGGAGCCGCTTGCGGAGCCGCATATCGCCGGCGCGGCTCACCACCCCGGGCCCGGCGCGCAGGGCCCACCATGCTCACCGCTCACCCGGCACGTCGCACCCGCACACGCGCACGCCGCACCCGCGCGGCCGGTGTCACGCCGCCGGGCGCGACCGCAGTCCGTCCAGGAGTATGTCCAGCAGCCGCGCCGACGCCGCCGCCTGCTGCGCCGCGTCAGGCAGCGAGGGCGCCGCCGTGGCGATCACCAGCAGCACATCGGCCACCGTCACATCCGGCCGCAGCTCACCCGCTTCCCGCGCCCGGTCCACCAGCTGCCCGACGACCTCCAGCAGCGCCGCGGCGCCCGCGTCGTCAGGGCCGCCCGGGACCGGGCTGTGCTGCTCCACCAGGCGCAGTTCCGGCTGGGGAGGAGGGTCGGCTAACCCCACGTGCCGCTGCTGCGGCACCCGGACCTCCGCCTCCACCTCGACCCCGACCCGCAGCACCTGGGGCGGCAGCAGCCGGCCCGCGCCGGACGCCACCGAGGTGCGCAGGAACCGGGCCAGCGCGGACCACGGCTCGTTCTCCTGGCCGAGGGCAGCCCGCGCCTGGTCGGTCAGCCGGGCCGTCTCCTCCTCGGCTATGCGGCGCACCAGGACGTCCTTGCTGGGGAAGCGCCGATAGACGGTGCCCACCCCGACTCGCGCGCGCCGGGCGACATCCTCCATGGGAGCGCCGTACCCCAGCTCCCCGAAGACCTCGCGCGCCGCGCGTAGCACGTGCTCAAGATTCCGCTGCGCGTCCACGCGAAGCGGTGCGTTCCGGCCGCCGGCTCCGTCTACCGATGCGACGGCTGACGACCAATGAGAACCCTGAAGCTGCATAGTGATCCCCCGGTAATGACGTCTCCCCCCGGAGACTCCCCGCCCAGAATGCCGGGGCAGTCTCAACCCCGGCGTGGAATACGAACATAGTTGAGCGCCGGTCAAGAAAGAAGGGGGTAGGTCCGGACAGATCGACCCCCTTTCGGAGTACCGCACCGCCCGTCTCCGCTTCCCCTGCCGCCCACCACCCCGCACTCCCTTACTGACCTGCGCACCTTCCGCACGCCAGACCGAATGACGGCCGCCGGGCGCGCCGAGATCGCCGGTCACACAATTCGTCGGGCCTGTGGACAAACCGCGGCTCTGCGTGCGTCATGGGAGGGTGAAGGAACCTGCGCGCATTCTCGTTGTCGGCGGTGGCTACGTCGGGATGTACACCGCGCTGCGCCTCCAGCGGAAGCTGAAGAAGGAGCTGGGGCAAGGCGACGTACAGGTCATCGTGGTCGACCCCGAGCCGTATATGACCTATCAGCCGTTCCTCCCCGAGGCGGCGGCCGGGTCCATCTCGCCACGCCATGTCGTCGTGCCGCTGCGCCGCGTCCTGCCCAAGTGCCAGGTCGTGATCGGCGAGGCCACGGCGATCAACCACGGCAAGCGCACCGCGACGGTCAGAACCCTCGCCACCGAGGAGGAGGGCACCGGCTCGATCGAGATCCGGTACGACGAGCTGGTGATGGCGCCGGGCTCCGTCTCCCGCACCCTCCCGGTCCCCGGCCTGGTCGACCACGGCATCGGCTTCAAGACCGTCGAGGAGGCCATCGGCCTGCGCAACCACGTCCTGGAGCAGCTGGACATCGCGTCCTCCACCCGGGACCCCGACGTGCGGGACGCCGCGCTCACCTTCGTCTTCGTCGGCGGCGGCTACGCGGGCGTCGAGGCGCTCGCCGAGCTGGAGGACATGGCCCGCTACGCCGTCCGCTACTACCACAACATCTCGCCCGAGGACCTGAAGTGGATCCTGGTGGAGGCCACCGGCCGCATCCTCCCGGAGGTCGGCGAGGAGATGGGCAGATACGCGGTGCGCGAGCTGCGCGGCCGCAACATCGACGTACGGCTGGACACCCGGCTCGACTCCTGCGTGGACCGGATCGCCGCGCTGAGCGACGGCTCGCGCTTCCCCACCCGGACCCTGGTGTGGACCGCGGGGGTCAAGCCGCACCCCATCCTGGCCTCGACCGACCTCCCGGTGAACGAGCACGGCCGCCTCAAGTGCACCGCTGCCCTCCATGTGGACGGGGTGGAGCACGCCTGGGCCGCCGGGGACGCCGCGGCGGTCCCGGACCTGACGGCGGAGAAGCCCGGCACGTACTGCGCCCCCAACGCGCAGCACGCCCTGCGCCAGTCGAAGGTGCTCGCCGAGAACCTGATCGCCTCCCTGCACAGCCGGCCGCTGAAGGACTACGAGCACAAGTACGCCGGCTCGGTGGCCTCCCTCGGCCTGCACAAGGGGGTCGCCCATGTGTACGGGCGGAAGCTGAGGGGCTACCCGGCCTGGTTCATGCACCGCGCCTACCATCTCAGCCGGGTGCCGACCTTCAACCGGAAGGCGCGCGTCCTGGCCGAGTGGACCCTGTCGGGACTCTTCAAACGAGAGATCGTCTCGCTCGGGTCGCTGGAGAACCCGCGGGCCGAGTTCAAGCTCGCCGCCGACACCGGCCGCCATCCCGAGGCCAGTTGACGCCGTTCGACGCCAGTCCATGCCCGTTCGGCGCCCCTCTGGGCGGAGGCGGGAACTCCCCCCGACCGACCGGCGTCTCACGGATGTCAGTCCGGTCGGCCACACTGGACGTGTGACCATGGGTGGGCTCGTATCTGCAAAGAGTGACAATCGCGAGGATTCGGAAGTTTGCTGCATTCCCCTGGGGGCCGTCCCCCGCACCCGCACCCGCACCCCTTTCCGTACCCCCGCGCCGGCGCGCCGCTCAGCCACAACCTCGCGAGGTAACCCCCGGTGAACTTCACGCGCTGGAGCGCCCGGCTTCCCCGAACACAGCGACGCACCGCCGCCCGCACCGACCGCGGCGCGCGGCGGCCACAGCCCGCGGCTGCGGGCGGTGGCAGCGGCTCCGTCCCCGCCGCCCGGGGCGAGCGCTCCGACCCCTCGGACCGCGGCGAGCCGCCGCCGTCAGGCGCGGCGGGCCCCTTCCCGGAGGACGGGATCCCCGCCGCCGTCCCCACCCTCGACGGGCTGTCCGTCCATGACGTGCTCGGCCAGGTCCCGGCCCTGGTCGCCGTCGTCTACGGCCCCGATCACCGCATCGCCTACGTCAACGAGTCCTATACGGCGATCTTCGGCGCCCGGACCCCCGGCGCCTCCGCCCGCCAGGCCCTGCCCGAGCTCCAGGAGCTGGGGCTGCTGCCGCTCATGGACCAGGTCCTGCGCAGCGGTCGGCCGCGTACGGTCAAGTCCCGGCGCGTCCTCGGCGCGCGGGCCGGGGCCGCGCCGGTGGCCGTGGCGGAGACGGAGGCGGCGGACTCCGTGGCCGAGGGCACCGTGGCCCAGGGCACCGTGGCCCAGCGCACCGTGGCCCAGGGCTCCGGCTCCCACGGCCCGGCGAGCGTGGCCGGCCGGGGGCGGCACGGCTACTACACCTTCACCTGCTCCCCGATCGAGATGGCCCCGCCGGCCCCCGCCCCCGCCCCCGCCCCGGCCGCCGCGGTCACCTCCGGGGCCGCCGATGCCCCGGCGGTCGCGACCGCACTCGGAGCGGTTCCGGAGCAGCCGCCGATCCCCGGCCCCGGGGCGTCCGGCGCGTCCGGCGCGCCGGACGGGGCCCCGTTGCGCGGTGTGCTGGTCTTCGGCGCCGACGTCACCGACCAGGTGGAGGCCGCGGAGCGGCTGCGCGCCAGCGAGCGCCTTCAGCGCCAGGCCGCCGTCACCCTCCAGCGCAGCCTCCTCCCACAGGAGCTCGAGCAGCCCGATGACCTGAGGGTCGCCGCCACATACCAACCGGGCGGCACGGACGCGGCCGTGGGCGGCGACTGGTACGACGTCATCACGCTGGGCGCCGGCCGCACCGCCCTGGTCATCGGCGACGTCATGGGGCGCGGCGTCCGAGCGGCCGCCGTGATGGGCCAGCTGCGCACCGCCGTCCGCGCCTACGCGCGCCTCGACCTCCCCCCGCACGAGGTCCTCCAGCTCCTGGACGGCCTGGCCGCCGAGATCGACCCCAACCAGATCGCGACCTGCGTCTACGCCGTCCACGACCCGAACGAGAACCGCCTGGTCTACGCCTCGGCGGGCCATCTGCCGATCCTCGTCCGCGACCCTGACGGCACCGTCCGCCGCGCAGCCGAGCCCACCGGACCGCCCCTGGGCACGGGCAGCTGGCTGCACACCTCCGCCTCGATCCCCTTCGGCCCGGGCTCCAGCGCGGTGCTGTACACGGACGGCCTGGTGGAGCGGCGCGACAAGGACATCTACGAGGGCGTGGCCGCGCTGGAGCGCGTCTTCGCGGGCGCCACGGGAGCGCCCCAGGTGATGTGCGACCGCCTGATCCGGGCGCTGGGCATCACCGCCGATCACGACGACGACGTGGCCGTGCTGGTCCTCCAGCACCCCGCCCGCACCGGCCATGACGCCGAGCTGTTCCACAACGCCGCCCTGGAACTCCTCGGCGGCGTCGAGGCGGCGCCTCGGGCGCGGGCGTTCGCCTCCGGCGTCCTCGCCAGCTGGCGCTTCCCCATGGAACTGCATGACCTGGGCGTACTGGCCGCGAGCGAGCTGGTCGCCAACTCGCTCCAGCACGGTGTGCCGCCGATGCGCCTGCGGCTGCGCCGTACGGACCGCCGCCTGATCATCGAGGTGACGGACGGCGACGAGCACCTGCCGCGCCGCCGCCGCGCCGAGCCGGCCGACGAGGCCGGGCGCGGCATCTCCATCGTCGCGACCATCGCCTCGTCCTGGGGTTCGCGCCGCACGCCGGGCGGAGGCAAGGCGGTCTGGTGCGAGTTCGCCCTCCCGGCGGGTTAGGAGGTGTCCTGCGGAGATTTTCCCCGCCCCGCCCCTTCCCGTAACCAGGGGCTTTGCCCCTGGACCCCGGGGTCTGGGGCGGAGCCCCCCACGCGGCGGAGCCGCACATCGGCAGGGGCCGGGAAGGGGCGGGGTGGGGGAGGAGCCCGCCGCAGGCGTCAAGATCCGCCGGACAGGGCCTAGGAGCCGCCCGCGCCGGAAGGGGCGGGTAGCGGAACGGAGCCCAAGGCGCGGCTCCGCCGCGCGACGCCGCGCCCCGGCGTTACGCCGCCGTGGTCACCGGATCCGTCGACTCAGCGTGCGATTCCCGCTCCGCCGACTCCCGCCGCTGCGCGGGCACCGCCGCACCCGGGGCGGTGCGCAGCGGATTGTCCTGTCGGGCCGTGAGCCGCCTGCCCAGCCGCAGCGCGAGCACCGAGATACCGAGCGAGCAGCCGACGAGCAGCGCGATGTACGCCACGTACATCCCCGACGCCGCCATCAGGCCGCCCACCGCCGGACCGACGGCCAGCGCCAACTGCTTGACCAGCGCGAAGCCGGAGTTGTACTGCCCGACCTGGGTCGGCGGCGCAAGATCGGCGACCAGCGGGGCGACGGTCGGCGACAGCATCGCCTCACCGAGCCCGAAGAGCGCGTACGCCGAGATGATCGCGCCGGTCGCGACGGCCTGGCTGCCCGGCACCAGGCCGGAGGCGCCCGCCACCAGCCAGGCCACCGTCCAGACCAGACCGGTCAGCGCGATGACGCGGCTGCGCCGCCGCCCCTCCACCAGCCTGAGCACGACGAACTGCGCCAGCACGATGGCCGCCGTGTTCGCCGCCAGCGCGGCGCCCAGCATCGCGGGCGAGATACGAGTGACCTCCACCGCGAACGCCGCCAGCCCCGACTCGAACTGTCCGTAGCAGGCGAAGAACATCACGAAGCCCAGCACACACAGCTGCACCATGGCCCGGTTCCGCAGCATGGCCCGCCAGCCGCCTCCGGCCTGCTTTCCCACGGCTGAGGCGGGGTCGAGCTTCGAAACCTTCGGGAGTCGCACGGTCGCCACGGCCGCGCCCAGCACCAGGAACATCACCGACTCGATCGCGAACAGCCGGACGAAGCTCGACGGGTCCGAGGCGTCGACCAGCAGTCCGCCGAGCAGCCCGCCGACGCCGAGGCCCAGGTTGTTGAGGAAGAACTGCGTCGCGAAGGCGCGTGAGCGGGTGGCCGTGGTCGAGCACCACACGATCATGGTGGCGAGGGCGGGCTGGATCACCGCGATGCCCGCGCCGAGCAGGGCCACGGCCGCGATGACGGACGCCTCGTCGGAGGCCAGACCCAGCCCCATCGACCCGAAAGCAGAGGCCACGGCGCCCACCAGGGCCACCGGTAGCGGGCCACGCCGGTCGATCACCCGACCGGTGAAGGGCAGCACGGTCAGCGCCGCGACAGCGAACACCGCGAGCACCATGCCCGCCGTGCTCGCGCCGAGATCCCGCACCTGCGCCACATAGACGAACAGGAACGGAACGGTGAAGCCGTTGCCGAACGCGCTCAGCGCGTTCCCCAGCTGGATCCGGCGCAACGCTGCGCCCATCGCGGTGGTCACACTCACCTGCCTAGGTCGAGAAGAAGGACTGAAGGACTGAAGCCGAATAGTGGAAGCCTCAAGACTTCAACACTAAAGTTCGAAGCTAAAGAGTACACCTCGAAGGACTTCGAGGCGAATGAGGACGTGCCATACTGCCCGGCATGCCTGAGACCCCCGGCCCGGCAGAGCCGAGCCTCGAGGAGCAGATCGCGGCCTACCAGCGCGAGTTCCAGGACCTGGATCCGCAGGTGGAGCAGGTCGTCAGCGCCCTCAGCCGCCTCAACCGGCGGATGAACGTCGCCTACAGCCGCCAGACCGCGACCCTGGGCATCAGCAACACCGAGTGGGAGGTGCTCAAGGCCCTCGTCCTCTCCGGAGCCCCGTATCGACTGGGCCCCGGCGACCTGGCCAAGCGGCTCGGCCTCACCCCGGCCGCGATGACCCACCGCCTCGACCGCATGGCGAGCGAGGGCCTGGTCACGCGGGAGCGCGACGAGGCCAACCGCGTACGCGTCATCGTCGAGCTGACGGCGGAGGGTCGGGAGAAGTGGCTGGAGGCCATGCGGATGGCGTCCGTCTTCGAGGAGGATCTTCTCCAGGACCTCTCCAGCGACGAGCGCGGAGCGCTGGGCGAAATGCTGACGCGGGTCCTTCGCAGGGTGGAGGAGACCCAGCCGGACGCCGGCGGACGGCTGAGCGACCTGGAGTGAGAAGACGCGCCGGGAATGAAGTTGACACGCCCCGGGGCGATGCGTAATGTACTCCGAGCTGCCACGGAGCCTTAACGGTTCTTCGACAGCCACTCGCGCCGCACCGGCGGCAAACCACTACTGCACGGCCCCTCATCGGGATGGATTTCGGCGTGCCCGGAATTCTGTCCCCGGAGCTCGATTATGAGCCCCGGAGGAAATCCGCTAAAGTAATGAACACGCCGGAAGGCGCGAAAAACCCCGCTCCAACAGGGGGCCGGAAACGGAATTCGGACCGGGAACGGACCGGAAAACGGATCTGGTAAGGTTGGAAACACCGAAGGGAAGCGCCCGGAGAAACCGGTGAAACGGTTTCAAAGGA
>NZ_JBEOSB010000052.1:0-44769 GCF_040302705.1 Streptomyces sp. NPDC097640 | reverse complement strand
CTTCGATGTGCCCGCCACCCGCACCGACCCCGACGGCGCCACCTACACCTTCACCCACGACACCGAACTCCGCCTCACCCAGGTCACCAACCCCCTGGGCGAGCAGTGGCGTTACGCGTACGACGGCGCCGGCCGCCTCATCGCCGAAACCGACTTCAACGGCCGGACTTTCACTTACACGCACGACGCAACGGGTCGCCTGACATCCCGCACCAACGGCGCAGGGGAAACCCTCACCTACACACGCGACACGCTAGGCCGCTGTGTCGCCACGCGCACGGCGGACGGTACAGAGACCACATTCACCTACGACGAGGCCGGCCGCCTGACGCAGGCAGCCAACCCGGATACGGACCTGTGCCACACCTACGACGCGCGAGGTCGAGTGCTGACCGAGACGGTCAACGGCCGTACGACAACGTATGGGTACGACGCGGCGGGTAACCGCTCCGAGCGGATTACGCCGAGCGGCCTGCGGTCGGAATGGACGTACGACGCGACCGGTCGCCCCGTGACACTCACCACGGCGGACAACTCCCTGCGCTTCGCGTACGACGCGGCGGGCCGCGAGACCTCGCGCACCTTCGGCGAGAACGTAAGCCTGGCCCAGACCTGGGACTCCCTGGATCGCCTCACGGCCCAGTCCCTCATCCGTGCCCCCGGCACCGCCGAGGTGTTGCTCCAACACCGCGCCTATACCTACCGCGCGGATGACTACTTGACCGAAATCCGCGAGCTGACGTCCGGCACCCGCCGCTTCGACCTCGACCCGGTCGGCCGTGTCAGGGCCGTCCACGCCCACGGCTGGACCGAGACCTACGTCTACGACAGCGCGGGCAACCTCACCCACGCCACCGCCCCCGACCACGAGGCCCCCGGCGAACGCCAGTTCACCGGCACGATCATCCACCGCGCCGGCCGCACCACCTACGAACACGACGCCCAAGGCCGCCTCGTCCGCCGCACCCGCAAACTCCTCAACGGCCAGACCCGCACCTGGACCTACACCTGGAACACCGAAGACCGCCTCACCCACGCCACCACCCCGGGCGGCGAACACTGGCACTACACCTACGACCCGCTCGGCCGCCGCACCACCAAACAACGCCTCACCGAGGACGGCACACCCGCCGACCAGATCCGCTTCACCTGGGACGCCACCCGCCTGGCCGAACAGACCACAACGGACGGCGCCACAACAACCTGGGACTACGCCCCGGAAACCCACCAGCCTCTCACCCAAACCGAGCACCACACTCCGCCGGAGCCGATGGACGACACCTCATCCATCCTCCAATCGGAGTACGACACCCGCTTCCACGCCATCATCACCGACGTCGTCGGCACCCCCACCGAACTCATCACCCCCGACGGCACCCTCGCCTGGCAACACCGCACCACACTCTGGGGCACCCCACTCCCCACCCCACCCGACGCGACGGACTGCCCCCTCCGCTTCCCCGGCCAATACGCCGACCCCGAAACCGGCCTCCACTACAACTACTTCCGCCACTACGACCCCGAAACCGCCCGCTACACCACCCCCGACCCCCTCGGCCTCGAACCCGCACCCAACCACCACGCCTACGTCCACAACCCCCACACGTGGGTCGACCCGCTGGGGCTCGCGGGCGGCAGCAATGCTCCGCTCAATCTGGGTGAGGGGTATCGAGGAAGACTCGACCAGATCAAAGAGGGCCCACGGGGTACCGACTTCGAAATCCATGTTTACGATAAGCGAGGACGAGAGGTCGGCCTGTTCGGAAGCGATGGCTTTTTCAACAAGCATGGAACGAAAGCCGCCGATGTCGTTGTACCGGAGCGAGTGGAAGATGCGCTGAAAGGCACAGCGGTTAGATTCATGCGAAAAACAGGGCGCATCGGCGATAAGGGAACTGAGGACATATCCGGGGATAAGTGGAAACGCCCACGTCTCTCCTCGGACGGAACAGGATGCAAGAAATGAAGTTCGTGAAAGTGGAATGGGATTCAGAATTCTCTGGATTCAGCATCGATCCCACCGCATACCAGGAAGCCCTCCCTGACCTCCTTGAACTGCTGCCGCCAGGTGCGCGCGGCTTCGCCTCCGAATCAGGGCACTATGACTTCGGCAGCCTTCGATGCGTCAAGGATCTGCAACTGTCGGAGATCTCCACTCCGGCGAACAAGAGCGATGTGTTGTCCATTCAGTTCGCACCGAATCAATGGAAGCACGAGGAGGGGCTACTGATCAGATACTTCAATGTCACCCGCTTTGAGCTGGACTTCAAGCGGAAGGCTGACTGGATGCACGACGAAGCGGTACTCATGGACGAAGTACTGCCGCGCGACGGTCGCTGCTCTCACGAGATCGAATTGACCGACTCTCGCATCTATGTCGAATGCGAGGACATGACGGCGATCTGGGGTTGACGTAGGGCGCTCCCGACGGAGTGGTAGCCGCCGGTGAGCACGATTGGCGCCGCGGCGGCCGTGAGCGTCGCGTCCTGCCCCCGCTCCCTCGCCCCCGGGCTCAACCGGAATTAACCGCACCCCAGGCGTACCGGCGTGATTCACTGCCGACGGACGCACACCGAACCACCGACGAAGGGGAGTCGCCCGTGCCGCATGAGATCGATCCGTCCTTCCTCGCGCTGCCGCTGCGCGCGCTCGCTGACGCGGCGCTCGCGCGCGCTCGCGCGCTGGGGGCCGATCACGCCGACTTCCGTTTTGAGCGGGTGCGCAGTGCCGCCTGGCGGCTGCGCGACGGTAAGCCCGCGGGGTCCTCGGACACCACCGACCTGGGGTACGCGGTGCGGGTGGTGCACGGCGGGAGTTGGGGGTTCGCGTCGGGGGTGGACCTGAGCATGGACGCGGCGGCGCGGGTGGCCTCGCAGGCGGTGGCGATGGCGAAGCTGTCGGGGAAGGTGATCCAGGCTTCGGGGTCCGAGGAGCGGGTGGAGCTGGCGGACGAGCCGGTGCACGCGGACCGGACCTGGGTCTCGTCCTACGAGATCAACCCCTTCGATGTGCCGGACGCCGACAAGACCGGGCTGCTCACCGACTGGAGCGAGCGGCTGCTGAGGGCCGACGGGGTCGCGCACGCGGACGCGTCGCTGCTGACCGTGCAGGAGAACAAGTTCTACGCGGACACCGCGGGCACCACGACCACCCAGCAGCGCGTCCGCGTGCACCCGCAGCTCACCGCGGTGGCGGTGGACCCGGACAGCGGCGAGTTCGACTCGATGCGCACCCTCGCCCCGCCGGTCGGGCGCGGCTGGGAGTATCTGACCGGGGCGGGCGGCTGGGACTGGGACGCGGAGCTGGCCGAGATCCCGGAGCTGCTGGCGGAGAAGATGCGCGCGCCGTCGGTCGAGGCGGGGGCGTACGACCTGGTGATCGACCCGTCGAATCTGTGGCTGACCATCCATGAGTCGATCGGTCACGCGACCGAGCTGGACCGCGCGCTCGGCTACGAGGCGGCGTACGCGGGCACCTCGTTCGCCACGTTCGACCAGCTGGGCAAGCTCAAGTACGGCTCCGAGATCATGAACGTGACGGGCGACCGGACCGCCGAGCACGGGCTGGCCACCATCGGCTACGACGACGAGGGCGTGGCCGCGCAGTCCTGGGGCCTGGTCAGCGACGGCACGCTGGTCGGGTATCAGCTGGACCGCAGGATCGCCAGGCTGACCGGCTTCGAGCGGTCCAACGGGTGCGCCTTCGCCGACTCCCCCGGCCATGTGCCGGTCCAGCGGATGGCGAACGTATCGCTTCAGCCCGCGCCGGGCGGGCCCTCGACCGAGGAGCTGATCGGCGGCGTGGAGCGGGGGCTGTATCTGGTGGGCGACCGCTCCTGGTCCATCGACATGCAGCGCTACAACTTCCAGTTCACCGCGCAGCGGGCGTTCCGGATCGAGAACGGGCGGCTGGCGGGCCAGGTGCGGGACTTCGCGTACCAGGCCACCACCACCGACTTCTGGGGCTCGATGGCCGCGGTGGGCGGCCCGCAGACGTATGTCCTGGGTGGCGCCTTCAACTGCGGCAAGGCCCAGCCGGGCCAGGTCGCCGCCGTCTCGCACGGCTGCCCGTCCGCCCTGTTCAGGAACGTCAACATTTTGAACACCACGCAGGAGGCGGGTGCATGAGCGGCGTGAACAAGCCCCACGAGATCGTCGAGCGGGCCCTGGAGCTGTCCCGGGCGGACGGCTGTGTGGTGATCGCCAACGAGCGCTCCACCGCCAATCTGCGCTGGGCGGGCAACGCCCTGACGACCAATGGCGTGACCCGCGGCCGCACGCTCACGGTCGTGGCCACGGTCGACGGCGGCCAGGGCGCCGCCTCCGGTGTGGTGTCCCGGTCGGCCGTCACCGCCGAGGACCTGGAGTCGCTGGTGCGGGCCGCCGAGGCCGCCGCCCGGGAGACCGGGCCGGCCGAGGACGCCCAGCCGCTGGTGGAGGCGGCCGGCGAGGCGGCCGTCTCGGCCGCCTACACCGACGCGCCCGACGAGACGTCGTCGGAGGTGTTCGCGGCCTTCGCGCCGGCCCTCGGCGAGTCCTTCGCGCAGGCGCGCGCGGGCGGCCGGGAGCTGTACGGGTTCGCCAACCACGAGGTCGTCACCAGCTATCTGGGCACCTCCACCGGGCTGCGGCTGCGCCACGACCAGCCGACCGGCACGCTGGAGATCAACGCCAAGTCCCCGGACCGCACCCGCTCGGCCTGGGCCGGTCGGGCGACGCGGGACTTCAAGGACGTGGACCCGGGCGCGATCGACGCCGAGCTGGCCCGGCGGCTGGGGTGGGCGCAGCGGAAGATCGACCTCCCGGCCGGGCGGTACGAGACGCTGCTGCCCCCGACGGCGGTCGCCGATCTGCTGATCTACCAGTTCTGGTCCTCGGCGGCGCGGGACGCGGCGGAGGGCCGCACGGTCTTCTCCAAGCCGGGCGGCGGCACGCGGGTCGGCGAGAAGCTGACCGAGCTGCCCCTGACGCTGCGCAGCGACCCGGCGGCGCCCGGTCTCGAGGCGGCGCCGTTCGTGATCACGCACTCCTCCGGGGACGACGCGTCGGTGTTCGACAACGGGCTGCCGCTGACCGCGACCGACTGGATCCGGGACGGTGTGCTCAACCAGCTGATCACCACGCGCCACACGGCGGGCCTGACGGATCTGCCGGTGGCCCCCGGGATCGACAATCTGATCCTGGACGGCGGCGGGCCGCGCTCGCTGGAGGAGATGGTGGCGGCTACCGAGCGGGGGTTGTTGCTGACCTGCCTGTGGTACATCCGCGAGGTCGACCCGGCCACGCTGCTGCTCACCGGGCTGACCCGGGACGGGGTCTATCTCGTGGAGCGTGGTGAGGTCGTCGGCGAGGTGAACAACTTCCGGTTCAACGAGTCGCCGGTGAGCCTGCTGTCCCGGGCCACCGAGGCGGGCCGCACCGAGCGGACGCTGCCCCGCGAGTGGGGCGACTGGTTCACCCGTGCCGCGACGCCCGCGCTGCGGGTCCCGGACTTCAATATGAGCTCCGTCAGCAAGGGCGTGTGATCCGGCCGTACGAATCGGCCGAATAGACTGGTCCACGCCCATTCACCATCCATCGATTCCCGACTACTACCAGGAACGCCATGACACGCCTCGGCGAATCCGTCGCCCGCGCCAGCGCACTGCTCACCGCAGACCTCTCCTCCGACACGACCGTGGAGAAGCTGCTCGAGGAGACGGGCTCCCGGCGCTATCTGGACCTGACGGACCTGTCGGCGAAGGAGCAGGCCGAGCTGATCGCGGCGCGTACGGTCGAGATCCTGCCGGGCGTGGACCGGCTGGCCGAGCGGATCGAGGAGCGCCGGACGGCGGGCCGGGGCCTGCGGCTCAAGCTGGGCATCGACCCGACGGCCGCCGATGTGCACCTCGGCCACGCCGTGCCGGTGATCATCCTCAGCCGCTTCCAGCGGATGGGGCACGACGTCACCCTGCTCATCGGTGACTTCACCGCCAAGATCGGCGACCCCACCGGGCGTACGGCCGAGCGGCCGCCGCTCACCGACGAGGACATCGCCCGGAATCTGGCGGGCTACCGGGACCAGGTCCGGCCCTTCTTCGACTTCGAGAAGGTCAGCTTCCGGCAGAACAGCGAGTGGCTGGCGCCGTACACCTTCCCGGAGCTGCTGGGGCTGCTCGCCCAGGTGCCGGCGTCCCAGCTGCTCCAGCGCGACGACTTCCGCAACCGGCTGGCCGAGGGCTCCGGGCTGACCATGGCGGAGCTGCTCTACCCGATCGCCCAGGGTCTTGACTCGGTCGCGCTGGAGTGCGATGTCGAGCTGGGCGGCGCGGACCAGCTGCTCAATCTCCAGATGGGCCGCAAGCTGATGGAGCTGCGCGGGCAGAAGCCGCAGCTGGTCGTCACCATGCCGCTGATCGAGGGCACGGACGGCACGGGCGCCAAGATGTCCAAGTCCAAGGGCAACTACATCCCGCTGTCGGCGACCGCCGAGGACGTCTTCGGCAAGATCATGTCGATCCCGGACCGGCTGATGGCTCCGTACCTGCGGGCCTGGACGGAGTGGACCGACAGCGAGATCGACCTCGCCAAGGGGCGGCTGGAGGACCGGTCGCTGCACCCGATGGACCTGAAGAAGGTGCTGGCGGGCGAGGTGGTGGCGGCGCTGTACGGCCTCACGGCGGCGATGGCGGCGCGCGCCGGGTTTGTGGCGCAGTTCTCGAAGAAGTCCTTCACGGACGTCGGGACGCTGCCGGAGGTCGACGCGGCGGAGCACGGTGCCGAGTCGGTCGCGAACGTGCTGAGCAAGGTGCTCGGGTTCCAGCCGAGCGCCTCGGCGGCCCGGCGGGTCGCCAAGCAGAACGGGCTGCGCCTGGTCGTCGAGACCGAGGGCGGGCAGGAGTCCGCGGTGCTCACCGAGGCGCAGGCGGTGCGGCCGCTGGCCGAGGTGGCGGCGGAGGTCCTGGCGGGCGCCGGGCTCACGGCCGATTCGGGCAGCGTGTACCTCAAGGCGGGGCGGAAGATCGCCCGGCTGCGGGGGCTGTAGCGCGCCACGGGCCTGAGGCTGCGGGCCTGAGCTGCGGGGCTGAGCTGCGGGGCTGAGTTACGGGTCTGAGTTACTGCCTCAGGCCCGTTCCCGCCGTTTCCGGTCACCGCGGATCGCGGCGTACATCGGCGTGCCCAGCGCGACGATCAGCACCGCTCCGGCGAGCTGGAGGATGTGCCGTACCCAGTCGACGCCCGAGGTGTGCCGGACCCCCAGCCAGCCGGCCACCGCGTTGCCCAGGATGGCGCCCCCGATGCCGAAGATCGTCGTCAGCCAGAGCGGGATGTGCTGTCTGCCGGGCAGGATGCCCCTGGCGAGCACCCCGAGCACCAGGCCTACGATGATCGCCCACAGCCAGTTCATGGTCGCCTCCTCCTGCCAGCTTGCGGGAGATGGAGCTGCGACGCATTCCGTAGTCCGCCGTACGCGATACGGCGTAGCGATATCACCCCTCACGAGGGTGCCCCACTCGCGTACCCCCTGGGCGCCGGGCGTAACGTTGGGTACGTCCGGAAGCGGGGAGTTCCGGTCTGGCGATCGGGTGGTGGAACGTGATGCGGAAGCACAGCGAAACCGAGGTCTTCCGGATCACCGGGGCCCGGCAGGGGCTGGCCGACGATGTGCGGGGCCGGCAGCGGCGCTACATCATCTCGATGTCGGTACGGACTCTGTCCGTCGTGCTGGCCGCGGTGCTGTGGAACGTGGAGCGGCATGTGGCCATCGTGGCCCTGGTGCTCGGTGCGGTGCTGCCGTACATCGCCGTGGTGATAGCGAACGCGGGCCGGGAGAACGCCCCGTCGCTCCCCGGGACCTTCATCCCCGTGCCGCAGCGCCCGATGCTCATCTCCGGCCAGGAGAACGGGCGTTCCAAGTCGGGCCAGGCGGAAGCCTCTTCGGAAGACGCCGGAGCGCCCTCCGAAGATGGACGCTCCGAGCCCGGCTGACCTGCCACGATTCCGTAAGCTCAAGAAAACCTCAGATCAATCGCGCGGTTCCGGTGCACTGGGCCCCATCCCTCGTGACATACTTCGTACGCGCTCCGCATCCCCCGTCGGAGCGATGGACCGACGCCGGGCGGCTCCCCCCGTGGCTGCCCGGCGTCGCCATGTCCAGCGCGGCTTCCGTAGAGTTTGCGGTGTGAACACTCCCGAGTCCGCCTCCGAGCCCGACGCCGTCATCTGCTCCGCGAAGGGTTGCCGTGCCCCCGCCGTGTGGGTGCTGGCCTGGAACAACCCGAAGATCCACACGCCGGAGCGGCGCAAGACCTGGCTGGCCTGCGAGGAGCACCGCGGCTATCTGTCCGACTTCCTCGGGGTACGCGGCTTCCTCAAGGACGTGGTGTCCCTGGAGGAGTGGGCGTCAGCCGCCGATCGCTGACATCGGGCGGTCGGGCTGGAGGAACGAGGGGTCGTCCAGACCGGATCCGGCCTTCTTGCCCCACATCGCCAGCCGCCAGAGCCGGGCGATCTCCTCATCCGGCGCGCCGGAGCGCAGCGCGCCGCGCAGGTCGGACTCCTCGCGGGCGAACAGGCAGGTGCGCACCTGTCCGTCGGCGGTGAGCCGGGTGCGGTCGCAGGCGCGGCAGAAGGGGCGGGTCACCGAGGCGATGACCCCGACGCGGGCCGGGCCGCCGTCGACCAGCCAGCGCTCGGCGGGGGCGGAGCCGCGCTCCCCTTCGCCTTCGGGGGTGAGTTCGAAGCGGGTGCGCAGACTCGCCAGGATGTCCCCGGCGGTGATCATGCCGTCGCGCTTCCAGCCGTGCTGGGCGTCCAGCGGCATCTGCTCGATGAAGCGCAGCTCGTAGCCGTGTCCGATGGCCCAGGCGAGCAGGTCGGGGGCCTCGTCGTCATTGAGCCCGGGCATCAGCACGGCGTTGACCTTGACCGGGGTGAGCCCGGCGGCGCGGGCGGCCTCCAGGCCGCGCAGGACGTCGGCGTGGCGCTTGCGCCGGGTCATGGTCTGGAAGACCTCGGGGCGCAGGGTGTCCAGCGAGACATTGACCCGGTCCAGGCCGGCGCCGCGCAGGGCGGCCGCGGTGCGCTCCAGGCCGATGCCGTTGGTGGTGAGCGACATCCGGGGGCGCGGGTCGAGGGCGGCGCAACGCTCGACGATGGAGACCAGCCCGGGGCGCAGCAGCGGCTCGCCGCCGGTGAAGCGGACCTCGGTGACCCCGAGGTCCGCGACGGCTATCCGGATCAGCCGGACGATCTCGTCGTCGGTGAGCAGGTCCGGCTTGGCGAGCCACTGAAGGCCCTCTTCCGGCATGCAGTAGGTGCAGCGCAGATTGCATCGGTCGGTGAGCGATACGCGCAGGTCCGTGGCGATACGACCGTACGTGTCGATCAGCATGGCGGCCCCTCCGCGGACTGGTGCCCGATCTCGCGTCTTCTCTACGCTTCGGTCAATTCTCCCGCAGCGTACGCGACGCCTGTGACATTCAGGGTTTCGTGAATCTCACCGCGCCATCGGGCCGGTCCGCGGCGGGGCCGCAGCCGGGCGGGGTGTCAGTGCGCGCCGTGGCCGGTGAGCGAGCGCACCTCCAGCTCGGCGTACTTGGCCTTGTCCGGCTCCTCCTTGGACAGCAGGGACCCCAGCCAGCCGAGCAGGAAGCCCAGCGGGATGGAGATCAGTCCCGGGTTCTCCAGCGGGAACCAGTAGAAGTCGGCGTGCTTGAACATGGAGGTCTCCTTGCCGGAGACGACCGGCGAGAAGAGCACCAGGACGACCGAGGAGACCAGCCCGCCGTAGATGGACCACAGCGCGCCCTGGGTGGTGAAGCGCTTCCAGAACAGGCTGTAGAGGATCGTCGGCAGGTTGGCGGACGCGGCGACCGCGAAGGCCAGCGCCACGAGTCCGGCGACATTGAGGTCGCGGGCGAAGACCCCGAGCACGACGGCGACGATGCCGATGCCGACGGTCGCCCAGCGCGCGGCCCTGACCTCCTCCTGCTGTGTGGCCTGGCCCTTGCGGATGACGTTGGCGTACAGGTCGTGCGCGAAGGAGGACGAGGAGGCGAGGGTGAGCCCGGCGACGACGGCGAGGATCGTCGCGAACGCCACCGCGGAGATCACGGCGAGCAGCACCGGGCCGCCGAGTTCCTCGGCGAGCAGCGGCGCGGCGGTGTTCCCGGCCTTGTTCGATGTCGTGATGTCGTTCCGGTCGAGCAGCGCGGCGGCGCCGAAGCCCAGCGCGATGGTCATCAGATAGAACGCGCCGATGATGCCGATCGCCCAGTTCACCGACGTACGGGCGGCCTTGGCCGTGGGGACGGTGTAGAAGCGGATGAGGATGTGCGGCAGGCCCGCGGTGCCCAGCACCAGGGCGATGCCGAGGGAGATGAAGTCGAGCTTGGTGGTGGGGGTGAGCCCGTACTTGAGGCCGGGCTCCAGGAACGCGTGACCGATGCCGCTGTTCTTCGCCGCCTCGCCCAGCAGGTCGGACACGTTGAAGTCGAACTTGAGCAGCACCAGGAAGGTCATCAGCAGGGCGCCCGCGATCAGCATGACGGCCTTGACCATCTGCACCCAGGTGGTGCCCTTCATGCCGCCGATGGTCACGTAGAGGATCATCACCACGCCGACCAGGACGACGATGAGGACCTTCCCCGCCTCGTTGGTGATGCCCAGCAGCAGGGAGACCAGCACGCCCGCGCCCGCCATCTGGGCCAGCAGGTAGAAGATCGACACGACGATGGTGGAGACGCCCGCGGCGGTGCGGACCGGGCGCTGGCGCATCCGGTAGGCGAGCACATCGCCCATCGTGTAGCGGCCGGTGTTGCGCAGCGGCTCGGCGACCAGCAGGAGGGCGACCAGCCAGGCGACGAGGAAGCCGATCGAGTACAGGAATCCGTCGTAGCCGGCGAGCGCGATGGCGCCGGCGATGCCGAGGAAGGACGCGGCGGACATGTAGTCGCCGGAGATGGCCAGGCCGTTCTGGAAGCCGCTGAAGGAGCGGCCGCCGGCGTAGAAGTCGTTGGCGTCCTTGGTCTGGCGGCCTGCCCACACGGTGATGCCGAGGGTCGCGAGGACGAAGACCGAGAACAGTGTGATGATCAGCGGCCGGTTGTCGGACGCGCTGTCGACCGCGAGCTGATGGATGCTCATGCGCCACCGTCCAGAGTTGACTTGATCGCCGCCGACTGCGGGTCGAGCTTGGCGGCGGCGTGCCGGGAGTACCACCAGGCGATGAGGAAGGTGGTCAGGAACTGGGCGAGGCCGAACACCAGAGCGATGTTGACGTTGCCGGCCACCTTGGTGTCCATGAAGCCGTCCGCGTAGTTGGACAGCAGCACGTACAGCAGGTACCAGGTGACGAACGCGATGGTGAGCGGAAAGGCGAACGAGCGGTGGGTGCGGCGCAGTTCGCCGAACTCCGCACTCGCTTGCACCTCGAGATACGGGGGATCTTCTTGCTGTCGCTGATCGTCAGGGCGATCGCTGGCCGGCGCGGTGTCCACGGTCTCTCCCGGTGACTGGCGTTCTGACGGGACGTAAGTACGGTGGTTCTCGTGATCCAGATCACGCATGGTAGGGGGAGGCCGGGCCGTTCGACAGAGGCTGGTAGTTGAAAGGGAGGAATAAGCCGATGGAGTGTTTGACTCCGGGTACTGTGGCGCGATTTCCTCCGGAATGCCTTGATGAGGCCCTTGATCAACGATAGTTTCGCTCGTCATGTACCCGCCTACGCGCGACTCGCGCCGGGCGGTCTGTACGGATGATGTGGAGACCCCATGGCTCATCGCAGACCGGCACATCCGGGCATCAGACGACGGCGCGCCCTGGCGGCGGTGCCGGCCGGGCTGGCGCTCACCGCGTCCCTCGTCCTGCTCCCCCAGGCGGCCTCGGCCATCCCCCGGGGCGCGCCCACCTCTTCGGCCACGGCCGACGGCCCGTCGCTGTCGTACGTGGTCAACACCGCCACCGACCAGGGCACCGTCGGCAAGGTGGAGAAGGCGATCACCGCCGCTCACGGCTCGGTGGTGGCCACCTATGACCGAATAGGAGTCATCGTCGCCCGTTCGGCTGACCCCGATTTCGCCAAGACGATCCGTCAGGTGCGCGGCGTCCAGTCCGCGGGCGCGTCCCGCACCGCGCCGCTGACCGCCGCCGCCACCACCGAGGTCGGCCAACCCGAGAAGGTGGCGGCGCCCCGTACCTCGGAGACCGCCGCGGCGAAGGCGCGGGCCGCCGGGCAGGAGCCGCTGGAGTCCCTCCAGTGGGACATCCCCGCCATCAAGGCCGACCAGGCCGCCAAGGTCAACCCGGGCAGCCGCAAGGTCACCGTCGCGGTCATCGACACCGGCGTGGACGACACCCACCCCGACCTGGCCCCCAACTTCTCGCGCGCCCAGTCGGCCAGCTGCGTCGGCGGCGTGGCCGACACCAGCCCCGGTGCCTGGCGCCCGTGGGACCCGGCCGAGGACTACCACGGCACGCATGTGGCCGGGGAGATCGCCGCCGCGCGCAACGGCGTGGGCGTGGCCGGGGTCGCCCCCGGGGTGAAGGTCTCCGCCATCAAGGTCAGCGAGCCGACGACGAGCCTGTTCTACGCGGAGAGCGTGGTGTGCGCCTTCGTCTTCGCCGCCGACCACGGCGTCGAGGTGACGAACAACAGCTACTACGTGGACCCGTGGAAGTACAACTGCGTGGCCGACCCGGACCAGAAGGCGATCGTCGACGCGGTCGGCAGGGCCACGGCGTACGCGCAGCGCAAGGGCGTGGTCAACGTCGCCTCGGCGGGCAACTCCAGCCAGGACCTCGCGGCCGGCTCGCTCACGGACACCAGCAGCCCCAACGACACCACCCCCGTCGAGCGCACCGTCGACCCGTCGGCCTGCCCGGACGTGCCCACCCAGCTGCCCGGCGTGGTCACGGTCGCCGCGACCGGTGTGACCTCCCTGAAGTCGTACTACTCCAACTACGGCCTGGGGCAGATCGATGTGGCGGGCCCCGGCGGCGACAAGTACCAGGTGCCCGAGCTGCCCGCCAAGGACGGCCGCATCCTGTCCACCATGCCCGGCGGCGACTACGCCTATCTCCAGGGCACCTCGATGGCCTCGCCGCATGTGGCGGGGGTCGCGGCGCTCCTGAAGAGCACGCACCCCAAGGCGAGCCCGCAGGAGATCCAGTGGCTGCTGAAGGTCCAGGCTGACAACCCGGGCTGCCCCACCGGCCCGTACGACCCGGACGGCGACGGTGACATAGACGCCACCTGCGCCGGCACCAAGCACATCAACAGCTTCTACGGCTATGGCATCGTCGACGCGCTGGACGCGGTCACCAAGTGAGCGACCGCAGCGTCACGCCCCACGCCCAAGCCCGCCCGACCATCAGAACCGGAGTACCCATGACGTCACGCTCCTCCGCCCTGCCGCCGCGCACCGCCGCCATACCGGCCGCCCTGGCGCTGACGGCCGCCCTGGCCTTCCTGCCCACGACCGCCACCGCCGCCGGCGGCTCCGGCGACGGCCCGGCCACGGCCTCGGGCGCCACGGCCGACGGCCCGTCGCTGAGCTATGTCGTCAACACCCGGCCCGGCCACGGGAACGCGGCCCGGGTGAAGAAGGCCATCGCCGAGGCCGGCGGCAGCGTGGTCATCTCGTACGACCGGATCGGCGTCATCGTCGTCCACTCCGCCAACCCCGACTTCGCCAAGACCATCCGCACCGTGCGCGGCGTGGCCTCCGCGGGCTCCACCCGCACCGCCCCGCTGTCGGCCCAGTCCACCACCGACATGGGCGCGCCGCAGATGCTGACCGAGAAGCAGCAGAAGGCCGTCGCCGCGCGGGCCGCCACCGGGCAGGACCCGCTGGAGCCGCTCCAGTGGGACCTGCCCGCCATAAAGGCGGACAAGGCCCACGAGAAGAGCCTGGGCAGCCGGGACGTCACCGTGGGCGTGATCGACACCGGCGTGGACGACACCCATCCCGACCTCGCCCCCAACTTCGACCGCAAGGCGTCGGTCAACTGCGTCGGCGGCAAGCCGAACACCGCCGACGGCGCCTGGCGGCCCTCGGCCTCCGAGAGCCCGCACGGCACCCATGTCGCCGGGGAGATCGCCGCCGCGAAGAACGGCATCGGCGTCACCGGGGTGGCCCCGGGCGTCAAGGTCTCCGGCATCAAGGTGTCCACGACCGACGGCTTCTTCTACACCGAGGCCGTGGTGTGCGGCTTCGTCTGGGCCGCCGAGCACGGCGTGGACGTCACCAACAACAGCTATTACACCGACCCCTGGTACTTCAACTGCACCACCGACCCGGACCAGAAGGCCCTCGTCGACGCCGTCACCCGCGCCACGCGCTACGCGGAGCGCAAGGGCGTGGTCAATGTGGCCGCGGCGGGCAACGAGAGCTACGACCTGGCCGCCGACTCCATCACCGACCCCTCCAGCCCCAACGACACCACCCCGGGCGACCGCGAGATCGACCCGCGCACCTGCCTGGACATCCCCACCCAGCTGCCGGGCGTGGTCACCGTGGCCTCGACCGGGGCCAAGGGGCTCAAGTCCTCCTTCTCCAACTACGGTCTCGGTGTGATCGACATCGCCGCCCCCGGCGGCGACAGCACCGTGTACCAGAAGCCGGCGCCCCCGGCGGAGAGCGGGCTCATCTACAACACCCTCCCGGGCGGCAAGTACGGCTACATGGCGGGCACCTCCATGGCCTCCCCGCATGTGGCCGGCGTGGCGGCGCTCATCAAGAGCACCCACCCGCACGCCTCCGCCGGGCAGGTCAAGGCGCTGCTCAAGGCCCAGGCCGACGACACCGCCTGCCCCGAGCCGTACGACATCAACGGTGACGGCAAGGTCGACGCGGTGTGCGAGGGCAGCCCCGCGTACAACAGCTTCTACGGCGCCGGCATCGCGGACGCCCTGGACGCGGTCACCAAGTAAGGCACTGACACAATGCACGGGCCGTCGGGCGGGTTCCGCCCGGCGGCTCGTACGTATGCCCGATGCCGCGAGAGGACCGTCCGTGGAGCGCGACGACGCCTGGGGGCCGCTCCCCGCCCGCCCCCTGGCCCTGCTGGTGCCCGTGTTCCTGCTCACCGTGCTGGGCCTGCCGGTGTGGTGGGTGCTGCTGGTGGCCGGCTTCCTGGTCTTCCTCGGGGTCGCGCTCGTCGGGGAGGTGCTCGCGCTGATACCCGGGTTCGAGAAGGGCTTCTCCTCACTGATCGACTGGGCCGGGGACCGCGTGGCGGTGTGGCCCCGCTGGTGTGTGACGCTCCCCGAGCTGCTGCACGAGGGCGACGCGGACTTCTACCGGGCGCGCGTCGACAAGAAGCTCGCCGAGTGGACCCGAAAGGAAGCGGACGCCCGTGCCGCCAAGAAGCCCCCGCCGCCCGGCCCGTACGACGTCGAGCTGCGCTGCTTCCGCGGCGTCGGCGCCGAGTACGTCGTCCGGGCGGCCCGCGAGCTGGGCTGGGAGCTGAGCCACGACCGGCACTCGGACCCGGCGAGCGTGGTCAGGCTGCGCCGGCTGCCGGTCGCGGAGTGACGGGCCCCGGCCGGGGGCCCGACAGTGCGTCAGTGGCGCTGCGAGGGCCCCGCATTGGGCCCTGCCGGGGCGAAGTGTCCGCGGCGGCCCGTATCCTCATGAACCATGCTCGATGACCGCATGGCAGCCGCACCACGGTTCGCACCGCCGCCCTCCCCGTGGCCGGCCGACTATCCGGAGGGATACGCGGTCGTCGACGTCGAGACGACCGGCCTCGCCCGCGACGACCGGATCGTGTCCGCCGCGGTCTACCAGCTGGACGCGCGGGGCGCGGTGCAGGACCACTGGTACACCCTGGTCAACCCGCAGCGGGACCCGGGCCCGGTGTGGATCCACGGCCTGACCGCCGATGTGCTGGCCGGCGCCCCGCTCTTCGCGGACATCGCGGGCGAGCTGGCCGGGCGCCTGGACGGCCGGGTGCTGGTCGCGCACAACGCGGTGTTCGACTGGTCGATGCTCGCCCGGGAGTACGCGCGCGCCAAGAGCGCCGCGCCGGTGCGGCAGCGGCTGTGCACCATCGCGCTCTCCAAGGAGCTGGGCCTGCCGCTGCCCAACCACAAGCTGGAGTCCCTGGCCGCGCATTACGGAGTGGTCCAGCAGCGCGCCCACCACGCCCTGGACGACGCGCGGGTGCTCGCCGAGACCTTCCAGCCGAGTCTGCACACGGCCGCCGCGGGCGGGCTGCGGCTGCCCCTGCTGGCCTGCCAGCCGCTGGCCGAGTGGTCCGACACCCCCCGGGCGGCGATCGGCTACCAGCGCTCGTACCGCCAGACGGGCTGGCGCCCCAGCCGCAAGCGCCCGGCCTGCCCGTACCCCAACCCGGGGCGCTACGAGCCGGGCGGGCAGCTCGTCCAGGGCATGCGGGTGGCGTTCTCCGGCGACACCTCGATCGACCGGGAGCTGCTGGAGGATCAGGCGACCGAGGCCGGGCTGCACGTGGCCACCAGCGTCTCCCGGCTCACCAGCCTGCTGGTCACCAACGACCCGGAGTCCTTCACCTCCAAGCTCACCAAGGCCCGGTCGTTCTCCACCCCGGTCATCGACGAGGCGGCCTTCACCCAGCTGCTGCGGGATGTGGCCCCCGCACCAAACAGGTGAAGTCGGCCCAACACGCCCGCCCGCCGCTCCCCCGCCGCGCCCCGCAGCCCGCACCCTGTGCCCCATGGCACGTTGCGAGGTCTGCGGAAACGACTACCACATGACATTCGAGGTGCACGCGCAGGGCGCGGTGCACGTCTTCGACTGCTTCTCCTGCGCCATCCACCGCATGGCGCCGATCTGCGAGCACTGCCGGTGCCAGATCATCGGCCAGGGCGTGGAGGTGGACGGCCACTTCTACTGCGGCGCCCACTGCTCCCGGGCGGAAGGGAGGGTGGGGATCATCGACCGCGTCTGAGCGATCGGACATCCGTCCGGGATCGGCCCTCCGGTGCCCCAGCGGCCGGGGGGCGATCCACGGCGAGTACTGTCGAGGACGTGTACCGCTTCCTGTTGTCCCGGCAGTGGGTGATCCTCACTCTCGTGGGGCTCGTCCTGATCCCGGTCATGATCCGACTGGGCTTCTGGCAGCTCCACCGACATGAGCACCGGGTCGCACAGAACCAGCTGATCGCGGACAACCTGGACGCGCGGGCCGTCCCCGTGGACCGGCTCACCGGGCCCGGACACACCGTCGCCTACGACGACATGTGGCGCACCGTGACCGCCAAGGGCCGGTACGACTCCCGGCACGAGGTGGTCGTGCGCCAGCGGACCGCCTCCGACGAGCAGTCCATCGGCTACTACGTGCTCACCCCGCTCGTCATGGACGACGGCCGGGCCGTCGTGGTCAACCGCGGCTGGATCGCGGCGGGCAACGACCTCACCCGCTTCCCCAAGGTGCCCGCCGCCCCCTCCGGCGAGGTCACCGTCACCGGCCGCCTCAAGCGCGACGAGACGACCGGGAACAGCGGCATCAAGGACAAGCAGGGGCTGCCCGACCGCCAGGTCATGCTGATCAACAGCGGGCAGCTGGCGGAGTCCCTGTCCCAGCCCGTCCTCGGCGGCTATGTCGAGCTGACCAAGTCCTCCCCGAAGGGCAGCGGCCAGCCCGAGTCGGTCCCGGAGCCGGATCACAGCGGCATCGGCCCGCATATGGCGTATGCGATCCAGTGGTGGCTGTTCTCGGCCGGCGTGCCCATCGGCTGGGTGATCCTGGTCCGCCGCGAGCTGCGCGACCGGGCGGCCGCGCGGGCCGCCGAGTCCCGGTCCGAGCCCGAGCCCGAGCCCGAGCCCGCCGGGGTCTGACCGGTCCCGGCCGCGCCCGGGGCGGGCCGCCCTTACGTCGCCGAGGGCACCACGGCAGACTGAACCCATGGATCTTGGACTCAAAGACCGGGTGTACATCCTCACCGGAGCCAGCCGCGGGCTGGGTCTCGCGGCCGCCCGTGAGCTGGTCGCCGACGGCGCGAAGGTCGTGATCACCGGTCGCGACGAGAAAGCGACGGCGGAGATCGCCGCCGAGCTGGGCCCGAACGCCCTCGGCGTCGCGGCGGACAACGCCGACCCGGCCACGGCCGAGCGCCTGATCGCCACGGCCCGCGAACGCTTCGGCGGCTTCGACGGCGTCCTCATCAGCGTCGGCGGTCCCCCGGCCGGCCTGACGGCGAACATCACCGACGCCCAGTGGCAGGCGGCCTTCGACTCCGTCTTCCTCGGCGCGGTCCGCATGGCCCGCACCGCCTCCGCCGAGCTGCCGTCCGGGGGCGTGATCGGCTTCGTCCTCTCCGGCTCCGTGTACGAGCCGATCCCCGGCCTGACCGTCTCCAACGGGCTGCGGCCGGGCCTGGCGGGCTTCGCGAAGTCCCTCGCCTCGGAGGTCGGCCCGCAGGGCATCCGGGTCGTCGGCCTGCTGCCGGCGCGGATCGACACCGACCGGGTCCGCGAGCTGGACGGGCTGTCCGGCGACGCGGACGCGGCCCGGGCGCACAACAGCGAGCAGATCCCGCTGCGGCGCTACGGCACCCCGGAGGAGTTCGGCCGGGCGGCGGCGTTCCTCCTCTCGCCCGCGGCGTCGTATCTGACCGGCATCATGCTCCCGGTGGACGGCGGCGCCCTGCACGGCTTCTGAGCGGCGCCCGGCGGGACTTTTCCCCACCCCGCCCCTGGACCCCGGGGTCTGGGGCGGAGTGGGGCAGGGCCCGCTGATCCGTCGGACAGGGGCTAACCGCCCCGGTCCCCGCGCAGGCTCTGGACCGTGCGCTCCAGTTCGGCGACGCGGTCGGCGAGGCGGCGGTTCTTGCGGTGCAGGTCCAGGAACACATTGACCTTGGTGCGCAGCAGCCAGGGGTCGAAGGGCTTGGTCACGAAGTCGGCGGCGCCGATCGCGTATCCCCGGTAGGCGTAGTCGGAGTCCGCGTCGTCCCCGGTCAACAGGATGATCGGGACGTCTTTGGTCTGGTCGAGGCGCTTGATGTTGGCGGCCGTCTCGAAGCCGTCCATGCCCGGCATCAGGACGTCGAGGAGGACGGCGGCGAAGTCCTGCCGCAGCATGGCCTTCAGCGCCTCCTCGCCGGAGTGGGCGCGGACCAGCCGCAGATCGAGCGGGCCGAGGACGGCTTCCAGCGCGATCAGGTTCTCTTCCATGTCGTCGACGATCAGAATCGCCGTCTTCTCGGACGCGACGCCGCTCATCTCTCCCCCCGCTCCGGTGGCCCGGTGCCCTCGCCCTCGCCCCCGGCCCCGGCACGGGCCGCGGCGGCGGTGGTCCCGCCGGGCGGGCCGTTCTGCGGATCCAGCAGCTCGCAGACGGCCGACAGCAGCCGGTCGACGTCCACGGGCTTGGGGACGTAGTCGTTGGCGCCGCTGTCGATGGCCTTCTCCCGGTCGCCCGGCATGGCCTTGGCGGTGAGGGCGATGATCGGCAGATCGGCGAGCCGGGGGGTGCCGCGGATGGCCCGGATCGTCTCGTAGCCGTCCATCTCCGGCATCATGACGTCCATCAGGACCAAGGAGACATCGGGGCTGCGGTGCAGGACCTCCAGGCCCTCGCGGCCGTTCTCCGCGTATTTCACGGTCATGCCGACCCGGCCCAGCACATGGGTCAGCGCGAAGACGTTGCGGATGTCGTCGTCGACGATGAGGATGCGCCGCCCGTTCAGCACGCGGCGGGGGCGGCCGGCCTGCCACTCGCTGAGCCGGGTGGTCTCCGGCCAGCCCTCGTCGCGGCCGTCGCCGCCGGTCGGGAGCGCGGTGCCGGTCAGGGTGCTGTCGTCGCCGAACACCCCGCTGGGCGCGTGGTCGGCGACGTCCGGCAGCTGCTCGTCCGGCGCGGGGAGCGCGGCCGGGACGGTGGAGCCGGTGGCCCGGGGGTCGGACGGGTCGGGCGCCGGGACGACTCCGGCGTAGTGCGAGGGGACGTAGAGGGTGAACCGGGAGCCGACGTCGACCTCGCTCTCGGCGACGATCCGGCCGCCCAGCATGCCGGCGATCTCCCGGCTGATGGACAGGCCGAGCCCGGTGCCGCCGTACTTGCGGCTGGTGGTGCCGTCGGACTGCTGGAACGCCTCGAAGATCACGGACAGCTTCTCGGGCGGGATGCCGATGCCGGTGTCGGTGACGGAGAAGGCCACGACGGCGTCCGCGGTCCGCAGCGTCTCCTCCCTGAACCTCCCCGCGGGCGCCCGCTCGACGCGCAGCTTCACCCCTCCCGAGGAGGTGAACTTCAGGGCGTTGGAGAGCAGGTTGCGCAGGATCTGCTGGACCCGCTGCTCGTCGGAGAACATCTCGCGCGGCACGTCCTCGCCGACCGTGATCTCGAAGGACAGGCCCCGGTCGGTGGCCAGCGGACGGAAGGTGGCGTTGACGTAGTCCAGCAGCTTGACCAGCGGCAGCTTCCTGGGGCGTACGTCCATCCGGCCCGCCTCGATCTTCGACAGATCGAGGATGTCGTTGATCAGCTGGAGCAGGTCGGAGCCGGAGCGGTGGATGGTGGCGGCGAACTGCTCCTCCTGGGCCGACAGCCGCCCGTCGGGGTTGTCGGCCAGCAGCCGGGCCAGGATGAGCAGCGAGTTGAGCGGGGTGCGCAGCTCGTGCGACATGTTGGCCAGGAACTCGGACTTGTACTGCGAGGCGGTGGCCAGCAGCGCGGCCTTCTCCTCCAGCTCCGCGTTGGAGCGCTGGAGCTCGTTGGAGCGCTGGCGCAGCTCGGTGGTGAGCCGCTGGGACTCCGACAGCAGGGACTCGGTGCGGGCGTTGGCGATGATGGTGTTGATCGAGACGCCGATGGTGTTGACGAACTGGTCGATGAAGGCCAGGTGGACCTCGCTGAAGCGGCTGAAGGAGGCCAGCTCGATCACTCCGAGCACCTGGTCCTCGTACCGGATCGGCAGGATGACGACGCTGGCGGGGAGCGCGGAGCCGAGCCCGGAGTCGATGCTGATGAAGTTCGGCGGCACATCGGTGATCAGGATGCGCTTCTTCTCGATGGCCGCCTGGGCGATCAGCCCGCGGCCCGCCGATCCGCTCCGCGGCAGCGGTCCCTTCTCCGGGTTGACGCCGTATCCGGCGATGAACTGGAGGCCCTCGCCCGGCTTGGCCCCGGGCTCGGTGAGGAAGAAGGCCCCGAACTGGGCGTTGACCAGCGGGGTGAGCTCGCGCAGGATCAGGTCGGCGACGTCGACCAGATCGCGGTGGCCCTGCATCAGGGAGGCGATGCGGGCGAGGTTGGACTCCAGCCAGTCCTTGGCGCGAGTGGTCTCGCGCAGGTTGGTCACCATGAGGTTGACGTTGTGCTTGAGCGCGGCGACCTCGCCCTGCGCCTCGACCGACACGGAGCCGGTCATGTCGCCCTGGGCGACGGCGGAGGCGACCTCGGCGATGGCCCGCACCTGGGTGGTCAGGTTCAGGGCGAGCTCGTTGACGTTGGTGGTCAGCCGCTTCCAGGTGCCGTAGACAGCCTCGACACGGGCCTGGCCGCCCAGCCGGCCCTCGCTGCCGACCTCGCGGGCGACCCGGGTGACCTCGGAGGAGAACGAGGAGAGGGTGTCGACCATCGTGTTGATGGTGGTCTTCAGCTCCAGGATCTCCCCGCGCGCGTCCACGTCGATCTTCTTGGACAGATCGCCCTGGGCGACCGCGGTGGCGACCTGGGCGATGTTGCGGACCTGCGAGGTCAGGTTGGACGCCATGAAGTTGACGTTGTCGGTGAGGTCCTTCCACACGCCGGAGACGCCGGGCACCTGGGCCCGGCCGCCGAGCTGGCCCTCGGTGCCGACCTCGCGGGCAACCCGGGTGACCTCGTCGGCGAACGCCCGCAACTGCTCGACCATGGTGTTCACGGTGTCCTTCAGCTCGAGGATCTCGCCCCGGGCATCCACCGTGATCTTCTTCGACAGATCGCCGTTGGCGACCGCCGTGGTCACCTGGGCGATGTTGCGGACCTGCGAGGTCAGGTTCAGCGCCATGAAGTTGACGTTCTCGGTGAGCTCTTTCCAGACCCCCGAGACGCCGCGGACCTGGGCCTGGCCGCCCAGGTTGCCCTCGGTGCCCACCTCGCGGGCCACCCGGGTCACCTCGTCCCCGAACGCGGAGAGCCGGTCCACCATCGTGTTGATCGTCGACTTCAGCTCCAGGATCTCGCCCTTGGCCTCCACCGTGATCGTCTTGCCCAGGTCTCCCTCGGCCACGGCGGTGGCGACCTGGGCGATGTTGCGGACCTGCGAGGTCAGGTTGTCCGCCATGAAGTTGACGTTCTCGGTGAGGTCCCTCCAGACCCCCGAGACCCCGCGGACCTGGGCCCGGCCGCCCAGCTCCCCCTCGGTGCCCACCTCACGGGCCACCCGCGTGACCTCGTCCGCGAACGCGGAGAGCTGATCGACCATCGTGTTCACGGTCAGCTTCAGCCGAAGGATCTCGCCCCGGGCGTCCACGGTGATCTTCTGCGAGAGGTCGCCGTTGGCCACCGCCGTGGTCACCTGGGCGATGTTGCGCACCTGGGAGGTCAGGTTGGACGCCATGAAGTTGACGTTGTCCGTCAGGTCCTTCCACACCCCCGAGACCCCCCGGACCTGGGCCCGGCCGCCCAGCTCCCCCTCGGTGCCCACCTCACGGGCCACCCGGGTCACCTCGTCCGCGAACGCCGACAGCTGATCGACCATCGTGTTCACGGTCAGCTTCAGCTCCAGCAGCTCCCCGGTGGCCTCGACGGTCACCTGCCGGGTGAGGTCGCCGCGGGCGACCGCCGTGGTCACCGCGGCGATGTCCCGCACCTGGGCCGTCAGCCGGGACGCCATGGCGTTGACGGCCTCGGTGACCTCGCGCCAGTCACCGGACAGCCCCTGGACCTTGGCCCGGACGCCGAGCCGGCCCTCGGTGCCGACCTCGCGGGCGACGCGGGTGAGCTCGCCGGTGAACAGCGACAGCTGGTCCACCGTGCGGTTGACGCCACGCCCGAGCCGGCGCAGATCGCCGCGCAGCTGGCGGTTGCCGTCGTGCAGGTCCACGCGCTTGGTCAGATCGCCGGAGGCGACCGCGTCCAGCACCTGGGTGGCGTTGGAGACCGGGCCGACGAGCGCGTCGAGCAGCTGATTCGCCGCGTCCACGCTCGTCGCCCAGGCCCCTTGGCCGGGGCTGGCCGTGATCCGCTCGTCGAGTCTGCCCTGCCGGACCACCTCGCGGCGGACCCGTTCGAGCTCCGACGCCAGATGGGCGTTCCGGGCCACGAGTTGATTGAACGCTCCGGCCATCTCGCCGAGCGTGCCTTCCTCCGAGCCGTTGGCGCGTACGGAGAAGTCCCCGTCGCACAACGCCTCCATCGCGCCCAGCAGGGATCGCAGCCCTGCGGCGCTCACCCGCTCCTCGCCCGGCGCGGAGCCGGGGGGTTCGGGTCGGATGTCCACGGGAGTCGGGTCATTTGCCATGACATCGTCTCTTAAAGATCGATTCGCACACCTGTGCCTGTCATAATATGGCACCTACATGACCCAATTGTCACAAATTGCCAGGAGCGGCTGGTGGGAGCCTTGCTTCCTCTTTCGCGGGAGTCCGTCTCGCGGACCACGCTGCCCGGAACCGTAGGGGCGCCGGCCGCGGCGCGCGCCTTCGTGCGCACCACGCTCACCGGGCCTGGAGCGGCGGCGGCCCTGGGGCCGAGCCCCCTCCGCGACCGGCTGACCGAGGACGCGGTGCTGCTGGTGAGCGAGCTGGTCACCAACGCCGTGCTGCACGCGGGCACCGAGATCGAGGTCATCTGCCGGCTCCAGGCCGGGCACCCGGGCGTCGTCGTCGAGGTGACGGACCTGCACCCGGCCAGTGCGGTGTACGGCGGCCAGGACACCGGGCGCCGCGGCCGCGGCCTCCAGCTGATGGGCGCGCTCGCCGACTCCTGGGGCGTGACCTACCACCGCACCCACAAGGCGGTGTGGTTCCGGCTGGACGCGGCACAGGAGGAGCCGGGGCCCGCCGCCGTCCCGGCCGACACGGTGGGCGGCGAGGTGCGCTTCGCCAAGGCCCTCGCCCCGGCCGCGCCCGCGCGGCAGCGCGACAGCTCCGGCGGATGGGTGGACCGCGGCGGGCCCTCGTTCCTCGCGGAGGCCAGCGAACTGCTCGCCGGACAGCTCGACGAGAACATGGTCGCCGCCCTCGCCGGTCAGCTCCTGGTGCCCCGGCTCGCCGACTGGTGCGCGGTGTGGCTGAGCACCGAGGGCGAGCGGCTGCGGCTCTGCCGTGTATGGCACAGCGACGAGCGCCGGAACGACTCGCTCCGGCTGTCCCTGGAGAACCATCCGCCGCCGACCGGCCTCGACCCCTCGGGCACCCCCTGGCCCTGGCCCGAGCCCGCGGACAGCCGTGGCGCGGGCGGGGCCGCGCTGGCGTTTCCGCTGCTGGCCCAGGGCCGCAGCCATGGCGTGCTGCTGCTGGGCCGCGCGGGCGTGCCACAGCTGACCGAGGGCGTGGCCCGGCTGTCGGGCGATGTGTCCCGGCGGGTGGCCCAGGCCGTGGCCACCGCCCGCCGGTACACCCGGCAGGCGACCATCAGCCGGGCGCTCCAGCGCCGGCAGCTGCCCACCTCCCTCGCCCATATCCCGGGCGTCGAGACGGCGATCGTCTACGAGCCGCACGGCGAGGGCCAGACCGTCGGCGGCGACTTCTACGATCTGTTCCCGATGGGCGGCCGCCGCTGGTGCTTCCTGCTCGGCGACGTCTGCGGCAGCGACCCGGAGGCGATGTCGGTGACCGGCCTGGCCCGCCATCTGGTCCGGCTGCTGGCCCGCGAGGGCCACGGCGTCGAGTCGGTCCTCTGCCGGCTGAACCAGGCGCTGGTGGAGGAGGGCGCGGAGGCCGTGGCGGTCGGCGGCGAGCAGGCCCGGCCGCGCTTTCTGAGCCTGCTGTACGGGGAGCTGGAGCCGGACCCGGCCACCGGCGGCGCGCACTGCACGCTGGCCAGCGCCGGTCATCCGCTGCCGCTGCGGCTGACCGGCGACGGCTCGGTGGTCGCCGCGGGCAGCTCCCAGATGCTGCTCGGCATCGACGAGAACGCCGAGTTCCACGCCGACACCTTCGACCTGGAGCTCGGCGAGACACTGCTGTGCGTGACCGACGGCGTGACCGAGCGGCGCAGCGGCAACCGGCAGCTGGACGACGACGACGGCCTCGCCGACATCCTGCGGGGGTGCGCGGGCCTGGGCGCCAAGGCGGTGGCGGAACGGGTCCGCCGCGCCGCCCATGACTTCGGCCCCGAGCCGATCGACGACGACCTCGCGGTGCTGGTGCTCGAGGCGGTGCCGGTGCAGCGGCTCGGCCTGGCGGCCCGGCGCTGAGGGGCTCAGCCGACCCGGACGCCGGGCCGGGGCTTACTCGCCCAGGCCCGCCAGGTCGCGCAGTCGGCGGGCCTGGGCGGCCCGCTCGGCGGCGCGCTGGTCCTCGTACGTCCGCTCCCCCGCCCCGCGCAGCAGCGCCTTGGTCTCGATCACGGCGTCACGGTCCGCGGCGAGCAGCGCCGCGGCCAGGTCCCGGACCGCGGCGTCCAGCTCCGCGGCGGGCACGACCAGATTGGCCAGGCCGGTGCGCCCGGCCTCCTCGGCGTGGACGAAGCGCCCGGTCAGACAGATCTCCAGCGCCCGGGCGTAGCCCACGAGGGAGACCAGCGGATGGGTGCCGGTGAGGTCGGGGACCAGCCCGAGGCTGGTCTCGCGCATCGCGAACTGCGCGTCGTCCGCGCAGACGCGCAGATCACAGGCGAGGGCCAGCTGAAAGCCCGCGCCGATGGCATGGCCCTGGACGGCGGCGACGGAGACGAGGTCGGGCCGCCGCCACCAGGTGAACGCCTCCTGATACCCGGCGATGGCCGCGTCCAGCTCCGCGTCGGAGCGGCGGGCCAGCTCGAAGAACGACGGCTCGCCGTCGAACCCCTCGGGCGTGAACGCCTGCCGGTCGAGCCCCGCGGAGAAGGACTTGCCCTCGGCGCGCAGCACCACGACCCGTACGCTGCCCGGCAGCGCCCGCCCGGCCTCGGCCAGCGCCCGCCAGGTCGCGGGCGACTGGGCGTTGCGCTTGCCGGGGTTGGTCAGGGTCACCGTGGCGATCGCTTCGTCAACGGTGAGGTGAACGCCGTCCTTGTCCAGCAGGGTCACGGAAGCCTCCGGTGGGTGCGGTCACATGACTAAGTGACTGCACAGTAACCACCCGGCCGACGGTCCGATCAACCGGGTGGCACCGCTCACACCTACCGGTACGACGCATACGGGCGGTCAGGCCGTTGTTGCGGCCTTCTTGCCCCGCGTCGCTCCACCGCGACCACGCAGGGCCACGCCCGACTCACTGAGCATCCGGTGGACGAATCCGTAGGAACGGCCGGTCTCTTCGGCCAGCGCCCGGATGCTCGCACCGGAGTCGTACTTCTTTTTCAGGTCTGCCGCGAGCTTTTCGCGCGCGGCGCCGGTCACCCGGCTGCCCTTCTTCAGAGTCTCGGCCACCCGTGCCTCCTCATGGGAAGTGCGCTCTGGACTCTCATGATCACCCCTAGGCGGCTTCCTGGCCACCCATTCGGCAAGGTCGATAGCGGAAGGATTCCCTGAATTCATGGGGTGATCGCCGCCGGAATTAGAGATTCCGCAGGCAGCCGCGCCCTTCAGCGGTCCACATCGTGGACGAATCACCAGGTCAGGCCGTGGGTGGGCGTAATCGCGACAGCGCACGCCGGCGCACCGCACGCCTCACGCACCGGTCGGCGGTGACGCGCCGTGGTACCAGCCGTTCTCACTCAGATGAAGGATCACGCCTAGGCCGAATGATCTATGACGAATGATCTCCGGTGATCCCCCGTGCCCGCCTGTGACCTCCGGCGAACTCCGGTGAACCCCAGCGACCGCTCGGAAGCCGGTCAGGCGAGCGCGACCAGGTCCGCGTAGTCCTCGCCCCACAGGTCCTCCACGCCGTCGGGCAGCAGGATGATCCGCTCCGGCTGGAGCGCGTCGACCGCGCCCTCGTCGTGGGTCACCAGCACCACCGCGCCCGTGAAGGTGCGCAGCGCGCCCAGGATCTCCTCACGGCTGGCCGGGTCGAGGTTGTTGGTGGGCTCGTCGAGCAGCAGGACGTTGGCCGAGGAGACCACCAGCGTGGCCAGCGCCAGCCGGGTCTTCTCGCCGCCGGACAGCACGCCCGCCGGCTTGTCGACGTCGTCACCGGAGAAGAGGAAGGACCCCAGCGTCTTGCGGATGTCCACGAGATCGAGGTCGGGGGCGGCCGAGCGCATGTTCTCCAGGACCGTGCGGTCCGGATCCAGCGTCTCGTGCTCCTGCGCGTAGTAGCCGAGCTTCAGGCCGTGTCCCGGGGTGACCTGCCCGGTGTCCGGCTTCTCGACCCCGGCCAGCAGCCGCAGCAGGGTCGTCTTGCCCGCGCCGTTGAGCCCCAGGATGACCACCCGCGAGCCCCGGTCCACGGCCAGGTTGACATCGGTGAAGATCTCCAGCGAGCCGTACGACTTGGACAGCCCCTCGGCGGCCAGCGGCGTCTTGCCGCACGGGGCGGGGTCCGGGAAGCGCAGCTTGGCGACCTTGTCGGACTGCCGCACCGCCTCGAGGCCGGAGAGCAGCTTCTCGGCGCGGCGGGCCATGTTCTGCGCGGCCACCGTCTTGGTGGCCTTGGCGCGCATCTTGTCCGCCTGGGAGTTCAGCGCCGCGGCCTTCTTCTCCGCGTTGGCCCGCTCCCGCTTGCGGCGCTTCTCGTCGGCCTCGCGCTGGGCCTGGTAGAGCTTCCAGCCCATGTTGTAGACGTCGATCACCGAGCGGTTGGCGTCCAGGTAGAAGACCTTGTTGACGACCGTCTCGACCAGGTCCACGTCGTGGGAGATGACGATGAAGCCGCCGCGGTAGGTCTTCAGGTAGTCCCGCAGCCAGATGATGGAGTCGGCGTCGAGGTGGTTGGTCGGCTCGTCCAGGAGCAGGACGTCGGAGTCCGAGAAGAGGATGCGGGCCAGCTCGACCCGGCGGCGCTGACCGCCGGAGAGCGTATGCAGCGGCTGCCCGAGCACGCGGTCCGGCAGCCCGAGGCTGGCGGCGATGGTCGCGGCCTCCGCCTCGGCGGCGTAACCGCCCTTGGTGAGGAACTCGGTCTCCAGCCGCTCATACTTCTTCATCGCGCGCTCGCGGGTGGCGCCCTTGCCGTTCGCCATCCGGTCCTCGTTCTCGCGCATCTTGCGCAGCACCGAGTCCAGCTCGCGGGCGGACAGGATGCGGTCGCGCGCCAGGACGTCGAGGTCGCCGGTGCGCGGGTCCTGGGGCAGATAGCCGACCTCGCCGGAGCGGGTGATGGTGCCGGCGGCCGGCATGCCCTCACCGGCCAGGCACTTGGTGAGGGTGGTCTTGCCCGCGCCGTTACGGCCGACGAGGCCGATGCGGTCGCCCTTGGCGACGCGGAAGGAGGCGGACTCGATGAGGATACGGGCGCCGGCACGCAACTCGATGCCAGAGGCGGTGATCACGGGAATTACTCCAGGGCAGGGGGACGGCTGGACGGACGGGCGAAAGCGGCCGACGCCGTCTAATGCACGAGGAGAATTGCCATGCGCATTAGTTTAGCGGTGCCCGCAAGCGATTTTTCCCGGCCTGTCCACCACGCGGACCGCCCCGACCGCCTCGCTGCTGTGTTGTCGCCCACACCCCTCGGGCGCCGCCCGGCCTCCTCAGGCGCCGCCCGTGTGCACCTGGAAGGCCGCGCGGCGCACCGCCTTGGCGAGCGCCGGGTCGGGGTGGGCGGCGGCCAGCGCGACCAGGACGTGCACGGTGCGGGGGTGGCCCACGGCCCGTACCTCCTCGAGCAGCGCCGGGACCGTGCCCTGCACGGCGGACTCCAGGTGGCGCACCAGCATCGGGCTCTCGCCGTGGTCGGCGACGGCGGCGGCCGTGTCCACCCACAGCCAGGTGGCCTCCTCGCGGGTGAGCACGTCCATCGCGTCCTCCGGGTCAGCCCCCTCGTGCTCGGCCAGCCACAGCAGCGCGTACGGGCGCAGCGCGGACTCGTCGACCACGGCCCGCACGGTGGGCTCGGCGGGCGCCCCGACCACGCGCAGCGCCTCGAAGGCGAGCCCGCGCAGCAGCGCGTCGTCGCCGCGCGCGGCCTCGATCAGCTCGGTCACGGCGCTGCCGACGGGGCGGGCGGCGAGCCAGGCCCGGTACTCGGCGCGGGCCGGGCCGGGGGTCAGGCCCGCGCAGCCGCGCAGCATGTCGGCGGCGGGCTGTTCGATGTTTCCGGCGGGGCTCTGGGCGGCGACGCAGATCTGCTCCAGCTTGAGCCACACCGCCCAGTTGCCGAGCGCGCTGAGCACGGCCTCGCGCTCGTCGGCCCCGTCCCTCCGGACCGCCTCGTCCGCGGCCTCCTGGGGGCCGTCGAGCACCTCGAGGGCGCCCACGGAGGCGAGCGCGTCCAGGGCCCAGTCGAGCAGCGTCTCCAGGTCGGGGGTGCCCGGCGCCGTGGCGAGCGCGATGTCCTCGGGGCCGGGGGCGGGCGGGGCGTCGTCCGGGCCGGGGGCGGGGACGGGGCCGTACGGCACCTCGCACCGCTCGGTGCGCAGCTCGGCGACGCGCTGCCTGAGCATGTCCAGGAGCGTCGCGACCTGCACCGGACCGGCCGACAGCTGAAGCAGGGACAGCAGCTGCGGCAGCGCCTCGACGACCTCGGCGACGGCCGTGGGCTCGGCCGTGAGCGGGGCCGGGCGGGCGAGGGACCAGGCGTCGAGCAGCGCGACCCAGCCGCGCAGCACCGCGCTGTCGTCGCTGTCCCAGGCGCGCAGCCGCCAGCCGGGGCGGGCGATGCCGCCGTGCAGCTCGATCAGGCCGACCAGGCGGGCCCGGTCCCAGTCCGCCCGGACCTGTTCGGGTGGGACTCCCAGCGCGGCGGCCGCCTCGGCGACCGCCTCGGCGGAGAGCACGCCCGGGGCGCCGTGCCGGCTCGCGGCCCAGCGGGAGATCAGGACGGCCCCGGCGAGTCCCGTTCGGGCCTGCCGGGCCAGCTCCGTGGGCGACGGAGTGCCCTCGGGCGGGCGGGGCGCCGGTCGGGAGCCTCGGTTCGGCACGGCCCGGTGGGCCGTGGCCATCGGCCGCTGGCGGACGAGTCGGAGCCGGGAGTCGCGCGGAGTACGGGACGTCACGGGAGCAGTCTCGCCCGTGACGGCCCGAAAGCCCAATCGGCACCCGTACGGCGGTTGCCGCCGCAGGTCGTGGCGGTCCGGCCGAGCCCGCCGAAAAACGGCCGTCCCTCACATCAGCGGCATCAGGAAGCGGCCCAGCATCTCCTCGTACCCCTCGGGGTCCGCGTTCCACATCGCGGCGTGCGGGGCTTGGCGGACCGGGTGAAGGGTGACCAGTTCCGAGTGGCGCCGCGCGAGTTCGCGCGAGGCGGACCAGGGGGCGATGGTGTCGTCGGGGCCGTGCATGACCAGCGTCGGCACCTTCAGCCGGTCCAGGTCGTCGGTCACGGCCGCGCCCGTCCCGGGCTGCCCGTCGTACGGCCCGGCCCGCCCCTCGGCGGCCCTTATCGCGAGCGGCAGCAGCGCGGAGGGGATGCGCCGGGCCGAGGCGAGCGCCCGCAGCGTGGCGTGCCGGTCGAGCACCGGCGAGTCCAGGACGAGCCCCACGATCCGGTCCCGCAGCGCGGAGTTCACGGCGACGCGCAGCGCCATGGTGGCGCCGATGGACCAGCCGTACAGAATGATCCGCTCCGCGCCGTAGCGCACCGCGTAGCGGATGGCGGCGTCCAGATCGCGCCATTCGGTGTCGCCGAGGTGTCCGATGCCGTCCTCGGGGCGGGGGGCGCCCGGGTCGCCGCGGTAGGTGATGTCGAGCACCGGGAACCGCCGCCGGTGCAGAAACGGCATCAGCGTCATGGGGTGCTCGCGGGTGGTGCCGAGGCCGTGCACGGTGATCACCCAGGACAGCCGGTCGCCGGGGACGAACCAGGCGGGCAGCGCGCCCAGTTCGCCGGGCACGTCGACGTCGGCGTGGTCGAGCCCGAGCGCGTCCCGTGGATTGCCGATGTACACCTGCGGGGTGAACCGCACCCGGGTGCCGGGGGCCAGGGTGCCGTGGGTCACCCGCTCCAGGCGGCGGACCACGCAGTCCGCGGGGTGCGGGGCGTCCTCGACGACGGGCCCGACGACGGCGTGGCAGCCCGCGCCGGCGAGGCCGTACGTGCCGGGGCGCAGCGAGGCGAGGCTGCGGGTGAGGGTGATCTGGCCGGCGTCGGTGGAGTGCACGGTGAGCGGCGGGTCGTGCGGCAGGGGCCGGTCGGGGCGTGGCTTGAGGGCAGCGTCGCTGGCGTACCGCCCGGCCGCCACCGCGGCCGCGCCGACACTGAGCATCGTGGTGGCGGCCACAACCGCCTTCGTCCGCTGGCGCATCCCTACCCAGTGTGGGCGGAGAGGGCGCCGCGGGCCAGCGGGCGTGCCCGGCCGGGTGATCGGGCATGCCTGTCAGGGGGGCCGGGACCTGCGATGTCGTGCGGTGCGCGGGGAGCCTGCCCGCTCCCGGGACGCGGCCGGGCCCGGGACGCGGCCGGGCCCGGCGGCCGCGCCCTGGCTGCCCGGGCCCGGGACTCAGCGGGTCTGGCCGTAACCGCGGAGCTTGTCCGCGGCGCGGCGCAGTTCGTCGGGCGGCAGGAGGGTCGGGGTGCGCCCGGGGACGGCGGCCGCGGTGAGCCAGACCCGGCACATCCACTCCAGCTGGGCGGTCCGGTCGTACGCCTGGTCCAGCGTGGCGCCGTAGACGACGGTGCCGTGGTTGCGCAGCAGACAGCCGCTGCGGTCTCGGAGCGCGTCGAGCATCTTCCGGGCCAACTCGTCGGTGCCGTAGAGGGCATAGCCCGCGACGCGCACCGGGCCGCCGAGCGCGCCGGTCATGTAGTGGATCGCCGGAACCTCGTCGACCAGGGTGGAGACCGCCGTGGCGTGCACCGCGTGGGTGTGGACGACGGCCGCGGCGTCGGTGTGGCGGTAGACCGCGAGGTGCATGGGCAGCTCGCTGGTGGGGGCCAGCTCGCCGAGCACCTGACGCCCCTCCAGGTCGACGCCGACCGCGTCGCCCGGGCCGAGCCGGTCGTACGGGACGCCGCTCGGGGTCACCAGCACGGTGTCGCCGACCCGGGCCGAGACATTGCCGGAGGTGCCGACGACCAGGCCGTCGGCGACCGTCCTGCGGGCCGTCTCCACCACCCGCTCCCATGCCTCCGCCACGTCCCGCGGGTCCCGGGCCTCCGCCAAGTCCTGCTGGTCCCGGGCCACCCCGGGATCCGGTCGCTCCCCGGGCCCCGTCGGCCGTACGGTCTCCGGCTCCGTCACGATGCCTCACCTCCGGGCGCCGATCATGGCAGGCGAGGCATCCTGTACGCATCAGGGAGAGGCCGGGGGATCATCGGCGCCGCCTTCGCGCAGGTGCGTCACCCCTGAGCCCACCTCAGTTCACCTCCCGTTCACCCCATGTCCTTACGGTCGTGGTGCATGCTTCGGCTGTCGCGCCGATTGCCCGGGTGTGCACCCCTTCCCCTCCCATGGGAGGGGATTTCTGACGTGGCTGCCTCGGTGGCCTCACGACGGCCAAGTTGCACCACGGAATGTAGCCAACCTGCGACGCTCCGTGTCACGAAGTTCGGGGATCGCATTCCCCCGCGAAGGAGTTCGATGGAACACATCACGCTTCTCATTGGGATCGTGATCGTCACGGCATTGGTGTTCGACTTCACGAACGGCTTCCACGACACGGCCAACGCCATGGCCACCACCATCTCCACGGGAGCTCTCAGCCCCCGGATCGCGGTCGCGATGTCGGCGGCCCTCAATCTCGTCGGCGCGTTCCTCTCCGTGGAGGTCGCCAAGACGATCTCCGGAGGGATCATCGACGAGGGCGCGGGGATCCAGCCCGAAGTGATCTTCGCGGGCCTGGTCGGCGCGATCGTCTGGAACCTGCTGACCTGGCTGGCCGGGCTGCCCTCCAGCTCCTCGCACGCCCTCTTCGGCGGCCTCATCGGCGCCACCCTGGTCTCCGTCGGCATGGACGGGGTCAACAGCGACAAGATCGTCATGAAGGTCCTGATCCCGGCCGTGGCCGCGCCGGTCGTGGCCGGCGTCGCCGCCCTGGTCGCGACCCGGCTCACCTACCGGCTGGCCCGCGACCGCGACCCCCAGGACACCGCGAAGGGCTACCGCGCCGGGCAGATCGCCTCGGCCGCGCTGGTCTCCCTCGCCCACGGCACCAACGACGCGCAGAAGACCATGGGTGTGATCACCCTGGCGCTGATCACCGGCGGCGTGATCGTCCCCGATTCCGACCCGCCGCTGTGGGTCATCGTCGCCGCGGGGCTGGCCATCGCGCTCGGTACGTACCTGGGCGGCTGGCGCATCATCCGCACCATGGGCAAGGGCATCACCGACATCCAGCCGCCGCAGGGCTTCGCCGCCCAGACCGGCGCCGCGACCGTCATCCTCGCCTCCTCCCACATCGGCTTCGCCCTCTCCACCACCCAGGTCTGCTCCGGCGCCGTGATGGGCGCGGGCGTCGGCCGCAAGGGCGGTGTGGTGCGCTGGTCCACCGCGGGCCGCATGGTCCTCGCCTGGTTGCTCACCCTGCCCGCCGCGGGCCTCGTCGCGGGCGGCGCGGCGCTGCTGGCGGACCAGGGCGACTGGGGCGTCACGACGGTCGCCGTGCTCGCGGTCGCCGCCTGCGCCGCGATCTGGGCGGCCTCGCGCCGCAAGCCCGTCGACCACACCAACGTCAACGACGTCAACGACAGCACCGACGCCGGGGCGGCGCCGGCCGAGCCGGTGGGCGTCGTCACCGCCGCCCTCCAGTCCGTGGCCCCGCCGCCCGCCGGGCCGGTCGCCCCCGCGCACGCCTCCTCCCCCTCCGCCACCCCGGCCGGCGCCTCCGCCGCCACCGGCAGCACCAGCTAAGGAAGTAACGCGATGAGCATCGACTGGGCGGCTCTCGGCCAGGTCTTCGGCGTCAGCCTCGTGGTGACCGTCGGCTTCGTGGGCGTCTTCACCCTCGGCATCCTCGGCGCCTCCCGCAAGCCCCAGCAGGCCGAGGCGGGCCAGGACACCGCCGCGGCCCCGGCGGGTGCCGGCGTCGGCGTCGGCCCCGCGCGCGCCGCCGCGTACGCCTGCTTCGCGCTGTGCGCGGCGACGGTGGCGTACGGCATCAATCTGATCGTGGCCTGACGGCCTGAACCCGCACGGCTCGGCCGTGTTCCAGCAGTAGCCGCGGCCGCCGGGCCGGGCCGCGCCGACCAGCGCGGACCCGCCCGGCGGCCGTGGCGTGTGCGGCGCGTGTGGGCCTCGGCACACTCGCGCATCCCGGGGCATTCGCGAGTTGACGGCCATTCGCGGCCCATGGTGGACTTCCCGAGCCAAACGGCGGCAGGAGAGGAAGCCGGTGAGAATCCGGCGCGGTCCCGCCACTGTCACCGGGGAGCGCTCTCCCATAGCCCGCACAAGTCACGGCCTCCGTACGGAGGCTGGAAGACCGGGAGAAGCGCGGATCCGGGAGCCAGGAGACTCTCACCGCCGGTCACGTCGAACCAGGGCGCGGACCCTGAGTGAGGACATACCGCCATGCCCGGCACCGCCATGCCGCCGACGCCGACCCGCCCGCGGCCCGAACTCCACGCCCCGACGCGCCGAGGCACGACGGCGGACTGACGATGGGTGCCGATCACGCCTCGTACGCGTGCGGCGCCGCCCTCGGCTTCCTCGGCGACCTCGCCACGGGCGATCCGCGCCGCGGCCACCCCGTGGCCGCGTTCGGGCGCGCCGCCCTGGCCGTCGAGCGGCTGCTGTGGCGCGACCACCGCGGATCCGGGGCCCTGTACGCCGCGCTGTGCGCGGGCGGCGCGGCCGCGGGGGCCGCGCTTTCGGTGCACGCCGTACGGGCCTTGGGCAGCGACTCCTCGGGTGGCCCCTCCCGCGCCGCGCACACCGTACTGACCGCCGCCGCCACCTGGGCCGTGCTCGGCGGGACCACGCTGGGCCGGGAGGCGCGCGCCGTCGGCGGCGCGCTGGCCACCGGGGACCTGGACGCCGCCCGGCGGCGGCTGCCGCACCTGTGCGGCCGGGACCCCCAGGCGCTGGACGAGCGGCAGATCGCGCGCGCGGTCGTCGAGTCGGTCGCCGAGAACACCTCGGACGCCGTCGTGGGCGCGCTGGTGTGGGGGGCCGTCGGCGGGGTGCCGGGCCTGGTCGGCTTCCGAGCCGTCAACACCCTGGACGCGATGGTCGGCCACAAGTCGCCGCGCTACCGGCGGTTCGGCTGGGCCGCGGCCCGGCTGGACGACCTCGCCGGCTGGCCCGGCGCGCGGCTCACCGCGACGCTGGCCACCCTGGCCGGGCCCGACCCGCGCGGCGCGCGGCGCGCCTGGCTGCGCGACGGCCACCGCCATCCGAGCCCCAACGCGGGCCCGGTGGAGGCCGCGTTCGCGGGCGCGCTCGGCGTACGGCTGGGCGGCACTCTCGCGTACGGCGGCCGCGTTGAGCACCGGCCGGTGCTCAACCCCGGCGGGCGGGCGGTGGAGGCCGCCGACATCGAGCGCGCGGTTCGGCTGTCGCAGCGCGTCGGCGCCCTGGCGCTCGGCGTGTCCGTCGGGGCCCGGCTGGCAGTGGGGGCGGCGCTGGGGCCGTCCCGTGCCCCACATGGCGCGCTCGCCCGCTGGGCACGGTCCTTGCGGACGGACGGACCCGGAACGGGACCTGGCAGGACGGCGCGGCCTGCGGCCGCGGGGAGGGACAGCGTATGAGCGGCATACCCGGCGGGGGCGCGACCGGGGCACAGGGCGGCGGCCTGCTCGTCGCGGGCACCACGTCGGACGCGGGCAAGAGCGTCGTCACGGCCGGGATCTGCCGATGGCTCAGCCGTAAGGGCGTCAGCGTCGCGCCGTTCAAAGCGCAGAACATGTCGCTCAACTCCTTCGTGACCCGCGACGGCGCCGAAATCGGCCGCGCCCAGGCCATGCAGGCCGCGGCCGCGCGCGTCGAACCGAGCGCGCTGATGAACCCGGTGCTCCTCAAGCCGGGCAGCGACCGCAGCAGCCAGGTGGTGCTGCTGGGCAAGCCGGTGGGCGAGCTGAGCGCGCGCGGGTACCACGCGGGGCGCCAGGAGGCGTTGCTGGGCACCGTCACCGAGTGCCTCGCCGAGTTGCGGCGCACGCACGACGCGGTGATCTGCGAGGGCGCGGGCAGCCCCGCCGAGATCAACCTGCGCCGCACCGACATCGTGAACCTGGGTCTCGCCCGGGCCGCCCGGCTGCCGGTCGTCGTGGTCGGGGACATCGACCGCGGCGGCGTCTTCGCGTCGTTCTTCGGCACGACCGCGCTGCTCTCCGAGGCCGACCAGCGGCTCGTCGCGGGCTATCTGGTGAACAAGTTCCGCGGCGATGTGACCCTGCTGGAGCCGGGCCTGGAGATGCTGCGCGGCCTGACCGGCCGCCCGACCATGGGCGTGCTGCCGTACGCGCACGGGCTCGGCATCGACGAGGAGGACGGCCTGCGTGTCTCGCTGCGCGGGACGGTGCGCGAGAGCGTCGTCGCGCCGCCGCACGGCGCGGACATCCTGCGGGTCGCGGTCGCCGCGGTGCCGCTCATGTCGAACTTCACGGATGTGGACGCGCTGGCCGCGGAGCCGGGCGTGGTCGTGCGGTTCGTGGACCGGCCGGAGGAGCTGACCGACGCCGACCTGGTGGTGCTGCCCGGCACCCGCGGGACCGTACGGGCCCTGGAGTGGCTGCGCGAACGCGGGCTGGCGGCGGCGATCGCGCGGCGGGCCGCCGAGGGTCGCCCGGTGCTGGGCATCTGCGGCGGCTTCCAGATGCTCGGCGAGCGCATCGAGGACGAGGTCGAGTCGCGGGCCGGGACGGTCGAGGGGCTGGGGCTGCTGCCCGTACGGGTGCGGTTCGCGGTGCACAAGACCCTGGCGCGGCCGGTCGGCGAGGCGCTCGGCGAGCCGGTGGAGGGCTACGAGATCCACCACGGGGTCGCCGAGTTGCCGGACGGCGCGGGCGAGCCCTTCCTGGACGGCTGCCGGGTGGGCTCGGTGTGGGGCACGCACTGGCACGGCTCGCTGGAGAGCGACGGCTTCCGGCGCGCCTTCCTGCGACGGGTCGCGGACGCGGCGGGCCGGGCGTTCGTCCCGGCGCCCGACACCCGCTTCGGGGAGCTGCGCGAGGAACAGCTGGACCGCCTGGGCGACCTGATCGAGGAACACGCGGACACGGACGCGCTGCTGCGGCTCATCGAGAACGGCGTCCCGGAGGGACTGCCGTTCGTCCCACCGGGCGCACCACCGTTCCCGCGGGAGCCCCGGTGACCCCCACAACAGCCACCAAGCCCCCCACCGTACGCACCGCCCCCGCCACCGCCGCGGGCCCGGCTACGCCGGGCACGACGCTCGACCGCCGACGCCGACCGGGGACCCGCGGGCCCGCCCCCGAATCGGGAAAGGGTGGGGCGGAGAACAGACCCCAGGCCACCCGCACCACTGGCCCCGCCAGAGGCACAACCAGCCCCAACCCGGGCACCCCCCACGTCGCTGGAGGCCTCCCCCGCAGCGCCTGCCCGGCCTCGCCGAGTTCGGCGCTCGGCCGCCGTCGTCAACGGCCGGTCGCAACCGGCCTCCATGGCCCGGGGGCCCGGGGGCTCGCCCCCGGATCGGGAAGGGGCGGGGAGGGGAACAAAGCGCAGATCACCCCCACCACTGACCACGACAGCGGCCCTGCCTCGCCGGCCACGGCGCCCGGCCACCGACGCCAACGGCCGGTCGCGACCGGCCCCCACGGCCCGGGGGCCCGGGGGCCCGCCCCCGGATCGGGAAGGGGCGGGGAGGGGAACAAACCCCGGGCCACCCGCCTCCGCCTCCGCCAACGCCCACACCGCCATCGCCCCCTCACCGCAGGAGGAACCCCCGTATGACCGCCGCCCCCTACCCCTTCACCGCGCTCGTCGGGATGGCCGACCTGCGGCTGGCGCTTCTGCTCAACGCCGTGTCACCGGCCGTGGGCGGGGTGCTGGTGCGGGGCGAGAAGGGCACCGCGAAGTCGACGGCGGTGCGGGCGCTGGCCGCCCTGCTGCCCGGCATCGACGTGGTGCCCGGCTGCCGCTTCTCCTGCGACCCCGCCGCGCCCGACCCACGCTGCCCGGACGGCCCGCACGAGCCGGGCAGCGGCACCCTCCGGCCCGCCCGGATGGTCGAGCTGCCGGTCGGCGCCTCCGAGGACAGGCTGGTCGGGGCGCTGGACATCGAGCGGGCTCTCTCAGACGGAGTGAAGGCGTTCGAGCCGGGCCTGCTGGCCGACGCACACCGCGGCGTGCTCTACGTCGACGAGGTCAACCTGCTGCACGACCACCTGATCGACCTGCTGCTCGACGCGGCGGCCATGGGCGCCTCCTATGTGGAGCGCGAGGGCGTCTCCGTACGGCACGCGGCGCGCTTTCTGCTGGTGGGCACCATGAACCCCGAAGAGGGCGAGCTGCGGCCCCAGTTGCTGGACCGCTTCGGCCTCACGGTAGAGGTCGCGGCGTCGCGGGACACCGACGAGCGGGTCGAGGTGGTGCGGCGGCGGCTGGCGTACGACGAGGATCCGGCCGCCTTCGCCGTGCGCTGGGCCGACGAGGAGGGCGCGCTGCGCGAGCGCGTCGCGGCGGCGCGCGCCCTGCTGCCGCACGTGCGCCTGGGCGACGGCGCGCTGCGGCAGATCGCGGCGGTGTGCGCGGCGTTCGAGGTGGACGGGATGCGCGCGGACATCGTGACGGCGCGGACGGCGACGGCGCTGGCTGCGTGGGCGGGGCGTACGGAGGTGACCACCGAGGACGTGCGGCAGGCCGCGCTGCTGTCGCTGCCGCACCGGCGCCGGCGGGCGCCGTTCGACGCGCCGGGGCTGGACGAGGACAAGCTCGACGAGGTGCTGCGCGAGTCCGGCGGCGCGGACGACGACCCGGATCCGGACCCGGGCGACGGGCCCGAGGGGCAGGAAGGACCGGACGGACCAGACGAGGGACCGGGCGGACCGGGCGGGCCGGGCGGCGGACAGCCGCCGCAGGGCGCGCCGGAGCAGGCGCCGCCGCAGACCGGGCCCTCCGTCCCGGAACAGCGCACGGGCTCCGACGGTCCGGAGGCCGCGGCCGAGACGCCCGGTGCCAACGCCGCCGGGCCCGGCGGCGAACGCGCCGCCGTCGGCGCCGCCGAGCCGTTCCGGACGCGGCGGCTCGACGTGCCGGGGCTCGGCGAGGGCGCGGCGGGGCGGCGGTCGCGCGCCCGCACCGCCCACGGCCGCACCACCGGCGCCCGCCGCCCGCGCGGGACGCTGGCCAAGCTGCACCTGTCGGCGACCGTACGGGCCGCCGCCCCGCACCAGCGCGCACGCGGACGCCAGGGCCCGGGTCTCGTCGTGCGCCGTGACGACCTGCGGGAGGCGGTGCGCGAGGGGCGCGAGGGCAACCTGGTGCTGTTCGTGGTGGACGCCTCGGGGTCGATGGCCGCGCGGAAGCGCATGAGCGCCGTCAAGGGCGCTGTGCTGTCGCTGCTGTTGGACGCGTACCAGCGGCGGGACAAGGTCGGCCTGATCACCTTCCGGGGAGCGGAGGCCGCCCTGACGCTGCCGCCCACCTCGTCGGTGGACGCGGGCGCGGCCCGGCTGGAGAGGCTGCCGACCGGTGGGCGCACCCCGCTGGCCGCCGGGCTGCTGAAGGCCCGCGAGGTGCTGCGGATCGAGCGGCTGCGAGACCCGTCACGCCGTCCGCTGCTGGTCGTGGTGACGGACGGGCGGGCCACGGGCGGACCGGACCCGGTGGCCAGGGCCGGGCGCGCGGCGCGGCTGCTGGCCGACGACGGGGTCGCCTCGGTGGTGGTGGACTGCGAGTCGGGACCCGTCCGGCTGGGCCTGGCGGGCGCGCTGGCCCGCGAGCTGCGCGGCACGCCGGTGACGCTCGACGAACTGCGCGCGGACAGCATGACCGCGCTGGTGCGCGACGCCCGCACCGCACCCGATACACGAACCGCACGAACCGCACGAACCGCACGAAAGACATGGAGGGCCGCCTGATGCCGCAGGGACAACCGACCGTCGTGCCCGACGACGGGCTGACCACCCGGCAGCGCCGCAACCGGCCGCTGGTGCTTGTGCACACGGGCGTCGGCAAGGGGAAGTCGACGGCCGCGTTCGGACTGGCGCTGCGGGCGTGGAACCAAGGATGGCCGGTCGGTGTATTTCAGTTTGTGAAGTCGGCGAAGTGGCGGGTCGGCGAGGAGCGGGCGCTGCGCGTCCTCGGCGAGTCGGGAGAAGGGGGGACGGTCGCATGGCACAAGATGGGCGAGGGCTGGTCGTGGCTCCAGCGCGGTCAGCAGGACGCCATCTCCAGCGAGGAGGCGGCGCGCGAGGGGTGGGAGCAGGTCAAGCGGGATCTCGCGGCGGAGACATACCGGCTGTATGTGCTGGACGAGTTCGCGTACCCCATGCACTGGGGCTGGGTGGACACCGAGGAGGTCGTCTCGGTACTGCGCGACCGGCCCGGGACCCAGCACGTGGTCATCACGGGGCGTAACGCACCGGAGCCGCTGCTGGACTTCGCGGATCTGGTCACCGACATGTCCAAGGTCAAGCACCCGATGGACGCCGGTCAGAAGGGGCAGCGGGGCATCGAGTGGTGAGGGTTCACATGGGAGACGGTCAATGGTGAGGGCTCAGTGGTGAGCGTGCCGCGCCTGGTCATCGCCGCGCCCGCCTCCGGCAGCGGCAAGACCACGGTGGCCATGGGCCTGATGGCCGCCTTCGCGGAGCGCGGTCTCGATGTGTCGCCGCACAAGGTCGGCCCGGACTACATCGACCCCGGCTATCACGCCCTGGCCGTCTCGTCCCCGGCCCGCCCCGGGCGTGCGGTGCGCCCGGGGCGGAATCTGGACGCGTATCTGTGCGGGCCGGAGCGGATCGCCCCGCTGTTTCTGCACGGGGCGGCCGGTTGTGACCTGGCGGTCGTCGAGGGCGTGATGGGGCTGTACGACGGGGCGGCCGGGCAGGGCGAGCTGGCGTCGACGGCGCATGTGGCGAAGCTGCTGCGCGCGCCGGTGGTGCTGGTCGTCGACGCCTCGTCGCAGTCCCGCTCGGTGGCGGCGCTGGTGCACGGCTTCGCGTCCTGGGACCCCGAGGTGCGGGTGGCCGGGGTGATCCTCAACAAGGTGGGCTCGGACCGCCACGAGGAGCTGCTGCGCGAGGCGCTGGGCGAGTCGGGGGTGCCGGTGCTCGGCGCGCTGCGGAGGGTGCGCGCGGTGCGCGCCCCGAGCCGCCACCTCGGGCTGGTGCCGGTGGCCGAGCGGCGGGCCGAGGCGGTCGAGTCCGTGGCCGCGCTGGCCGAGCGGGTGCGCGAGGGCTGTGACCTCGAGGGCCTGCTGGCCCTGGCGCGCAGCGCGCCCCCGCTTGCGGATCCGCCCTGGGACCCGGAGCGGGAGACCGCTCCCGCGCGCGGCGGCGCGGAGGCGGCCGCTGGCGGGGCGCGGCCGGTCGTCGCGCTGGCGGGTGGGGCGGCCTTCACCTTCTCGTACGCGGAGCACGCCGAGTTGCTCACCGCGGCGGGTGCGGAGGTGGTGCCCTTCGACCCGCTGCGGGACGAGCGCCTCCCGCCCGGCACCGCGGGCCTGGTGATCGGCGGCGGCTTCCCGGAGGTGTACGCACCGGAGCTGTCGGCGAACGAGCCGCTGCGCGGGGCGGTGGCGGAGCTCGCGGCGGCGGGAGCGCCCATGGCCGCCGAGTGCGCGGGGCTGCTGTATCTGGCGCGCTCGCTGGACGGCGAGCCGATGTGCGGGGTGCTCCCCGCGGAGGCGCGCATGTCGGAGCGGCTGACGCTGGGGTACCGCGAGGCGGTGGCGATCGGGGACAGCGCGCTCGCCGCCGCGGGGACCCGGGTCCGCGGGCATGAGTTCCACCGCACCGCGGTGGAGCCGGGCACGGGTCCGGAGCCCGCGTGGGGGCTGGTCCGCCCGGAGCGCCGGGTGGAGGGGTTCGTCCAAGGCGGTGTGCATGCGTCGTATCTGCATGTGCACTGGGCGGCGATGCCGGAGGCGGCGGTCCGGTTCCTCGCCGGTTGCGCGCCGCGGAGCGGGTGAGGGGGCGGGAATTGCGGCAGGAAGTGGCGAGCGTGACCCGCTCCCCCGGCCACCGCTGGGCTGAGGCGCCCCCAGCGGCACGCCCGCGGCTTGTCGTCGGGGTCGGTGCCGGGCGCGGCGTGTCCGTCGGGGAGGTGGCCGGGCTCATCCGGCGGACGCTGGCCGGGGCGGGGCTTTCGGAGGGCGCGGTCGTGGAGTTGGCCACGGTCGAGGCCAAGGCCGCCGAGCCGGGGCTGGTCGCCGCCGCGGCCCGGCTCGGCGTGCCGCTGCGGGGCTACGGGGCCGCGGCGCTGGCCTCCGTCGTGGTGCCGGGCCCGTCGGGGGCCGTGCTGTCCGCCGTGGGGACGCCGAGCGTCGCCGAGGCGGCGGCCCTGCTCGCCGCGGGGCCGGGGGGCGAACTGCTCGTGGCCAAGCGGAAGTCGGAGCCGCGCGGCCGTCCCGCGCGTGCCACCTGCGCCGTCGCGCTCCGCCCGGGCGCGGCGGTCAAACACCCGCGGGGCGGGTAGGGATGACCTGCCTTCACACCGCCCGACCGACCTCAGTAACGTCTCGGGTCGGGATCCCAACCCCCGCATCGCACTGTGCCACCCGCACCACCAGCACCAAGGAGACCTCGTGACGACCCCGCCCGCGCTGCTCATCGCTGGCATCGGCACCCGTGACGAGAGGCGCACCGACGCCTTTCGCGACTTCGTACGGGAGTTGGGCGCCTACAATCCCGGCCTGCCCGTCGCGGGCGGACTGACCGGCCAGGGCAGATTTCCGCTGGGCGACGCGGTGGCCGGACTCGCCGAGGAAGGCGTGACCCGGTTCGCCGTCGTGCCGCTGACGTTGATCCCCACCGAGCGCGCGGAGCAGGACCTCACCGCCGCGCTGGACCGTGAGCTGGAGCTGCGCCCCGGCTCGTCGTTCGTCCGCGCCCGCCCGCTCGGCCCGCACCCCCGGCTGCTGACCATGCTGGAGCGCCGCCTGGACGAGGCGCTGGGCGACCGCCCCCGCTCCCCGTCCGACCGGGCGGAGACCACCGTCCTGCTGGTGGGCTCCGGCTCTGTCTTCCCCGAAGCCAACGCCGAGGTGCACCGGGCCGCCCGGCTGCTGTGGGAGGGCCGCGGCTTCGCCGGTGTGGAGACGGCCTTTGTCTCGCTGGCCGCGCCGGATGTGGCCTCGGGCCTGGACCGCTGTGCGCTGCTGGGGGCGCGGCGGATTGTGTTGCTGCCGTACTTCCTGTTCGCGGGGGTGTCGCTGGACCGGGCCCAGCAGCAGGCGGAGGGATGGTCGCTGGCCCACCCGGACATCGAGCTGCTGACCGCCGATGTGCCGGGTCCCGCGGAGGAGCTGGCGAAGCTGGTCATGGAGCGCTACCGGGAGGTGGCCGGGGAGCAGCTCACGGAGGAAGCCGCAGGGGAGGCCGGAGACGAGGCCAAGGAGCAGACCGGGGACGCGGCAGGCTGCCCGGCCGGCGTTCCCTCGCAGGAGAGCCGTCGAGCCGGCTCCCCCGTCGATGTCCGCTGAACAGCCCGACGTGTCCCCCGGGTTCGACCCGCGCCATCTGCGTCACCACGGTGACGCGGAGGTGCGGGGCTCCGGCCCCGAGCTGACGGACCTCGCGGTCAATGTCCGGGCCGACACGCCTCCCGGCTGGCTCAAGGCCCGGCTGGCCGCCACGCTCGACGGCCTCGCCGCCTACCCGGACGGCCGCGCGGCGCGTCGCGCGGTCGCCGAGCGCCATGGTGTGCCGGAGGCGCGGGTGCTGCTGACGGCGGGCGCGGCGGAGGCGTTCGTGCTGCTCGCACGGGCCCTCCCGGTGCGGCGCCCGGTCGTGGTGCACCCGCAGTTCACCGAGCCGGAGGCCGCGCTGCGGGACGCCGGGCACCGGGTGGAGCGGGTGGTGCTGGACGAGCGGGACGGCTTCCGGCTGGACCCGGGCGCGGTGCCGCACGAGGCGGATCTGGTGGTGGTCGGCAACCCCACCAACCCGACGTCCGTGCTGCACCCGGCCGCCGCGGTGGCCGCCCTGGCCCGCCCGGGGCGGACGCTGGTGGTGGACGAGGCGTTCATGGACGCGGTGCCCGGCGAGCGGGAGTCGCTCGCCGCCCGCACCGATGTGCCCGGTCTTGTCGTGCTGCGCAGCCTCACCAAGACCTGGGGGCTGGCGGGGCTGCGGATCGGCTATCTGCTCGCGGAGCCGGATACGGTCACGGCGCTGGAGCGGGCGCAGCCGCTGTGGCCGGTGTCCTCCCCGGCCCTGGCGGCGGCTGAGGCGTGCAGCGCGCCCGCCGCGCTCACCGAGGCGGCGCGCGCGGCGGACACCATCGCCGCCGACCGGGCTCATCTGGCCGCCCGGCTGGCCGAGTTCGAGGACGTCCGGGTGTGCGCTCCGGCCGCCGGACCCTTCCTGCTGATCCACCTGCCGGAGGCCACCGCGGTCCGCGCCCGCCTGCGCGAGTTCGGTTTCGCGGTGCGGCGCGGTGACACCTTTCCTGGCCTGGGCCCGGACTGGCTGCGGCTCGCGGTCCGCGACCCGGCCACGACCGACAGCTTCATCACCGCCCTGGCGAAGGCCCTGGCCGACTGAAGGCCCTGGCCGACCGCAGACCGGCCGACCGCTGACCGGCGCGGGGCGTCGCGCGGCGGGTGGCCCGCCGCGCG
>NZ_JBEOSB010000051.1:0-45663 GCF_040302705.1 Streptomyces sp. NPDC097640 | reverse complement strand
CCCGCCCCTTCCCTCAACTGGGGCTCCGCCCCAGACCCCGGGGTCCAGGGGCGAAGCCCCCCACGCGGCGGAGCCGCACATCGACAGGGGCCGGGAAGGGGCGGGGAGGGGAACAGCATCGATATGCGGCTCCGCCGCGTGGCCGCCGGACACCCCCTGACGCCTCGCCCGCGGTGTCGACTTTGGTCCCGGCGACGGGCGACTTTCGACGACAGCCCGGCGCCGGGCCCGTTGCCTAGCGTGAACGGCGTGATCGAAGTGCGCGACCTCAGCAAGAAGTACGGGAACACCACCGCCGTTGACGGGTTGTCCTTCACCGTGCGGCCCGGCCGGGTGACCGGTTTCCTCGGGCCCAACGGGGCGGGCAAGTCCACCACGATGCGGATGATGCTGGACCTCGACCGCCCCACAACGGGCCACGTTCTCATCGACGGAGACCGATACCGCCGGCTCCCGGATCCGCTGCGCCGGGTCGGGGCGCTGCTGGAGGCCCGGGCGGTGCACGCCGGCCGCAGCGTGTACGACACCCTGCGGTGGCCGGCCCGCAGCAACCGCATCCCCGAGAGGCGGGTACGCGAGGTGCTGGAGCTGGTGGGTCTCGCGGGCGTGGCCCGCAAGCGGGCCAAGGGCCTCTCGCTCGGCATGGCCCAGCGGCTCGGCATCGCCGCGGCGCTGCTCGGCGATCCGTCGGTGCTGCTGTTCGACGAGCCGGTCAACGGGCTGGACCCCGAGGGGATCCTGTGGATCCGGAACCTGATGAAGGACCTGGCCGCGGAGGGCCGGACCGTGTTCGTCTCCAGCCATCTGATGAGCGAGATGGCCCTCACCGCGGAACACCTGATCGTGATCGGGCGCGGCCGGCTGCTCGCGGACACCACCGTAAGGGAGTTCATCGAGGCCAACTCCAGCTCGTACGTACGGATCCGCACGCCGGAGCCGGAGCGGATGCGCGCCGCGCTGGCGGCCACGGGCGTCCGGGTGCGGCGGTCGGCCGACGGGGCGCTGGAGGCTCACGGGGCGCGGGCCGAGGCGGTCGGGGAGCTGGCGGCGGCCCAGGGGCTGACCGTGCACGAGGTCAGCGCGCAACAGGCCTCGCTCGAAGAGGCGTTCATGCGGCTGACGGGGGAGGCCGGCGACCACCGGGCGGGGGGTGTCCGGTGATGGACGCGACCCGGGTGCGCGCGGCCTTCGCCGCCGAATGGATCAAGATCCGTACGGTCCGGTCGACCCTTTGGACCCTGTTGCTCGCCTTCCTGCTCAGCGTCGGTCTGGGCCTGCTCGTCGGCCACTCCCTGAGCGCGGGCTTCTCGCGGATGAACCAGGAACAGCAGGAGAACTTCGACCCCGTGGCGGCGGGGTTCCTGGGGCTGATGGTCGGCCAGATCTCCCTCGTCGTGTTCGGCGTGCTCCAGATCGGCGCCGAGTACACCAGCGGCACCATCCGCGCCTCGCTCATCGCGGTGCCGCGCCGGGGGCTGTTCTACGGCGCCAAGGTGGCGGCGGCGACGCTGACCGCGATGGTGTTCTCGCTGCTCACCGTGTTCCCCGCCTTCTTCGCCGCGCAGTGGGCGCTCGGCCCGCACGGCGTGCCCCTCGGCGACCCCGGTGTCCCGCGCGCGGTCCTCGGCGCCTGGGCGTATCTGACGCTGATGTGTGCGTTCTCGATCGGCGTGGCCACGATGCTGCGCAGCACGTCGCTCACCCTCGGCATCCTGATCCCGCTGCTCTTCCTCAACTCGCAGGGGCTCGGCAACGTCCCGAAGATCCGGATCGTGGCGCAGTTCCTGCCCGACCAGGCCGGGGCCGTGATGATGCAGGTGGTCTCGGTGGACGAGTCCTTCATCGGCCACCGGGACTTCGGCCCCGGGGTCGCCCTGGTGATCCTGCTGGCCTGGACGGCGGCGGCCCTCGCCGGGGGGTATGCGGTGCTGCGCCGCCGCGACCCTTGATGCATATGATGTGCAAGTGCATGATTACCGCATCAGGACGGCCACGCCCGAAGACCTCGACGGTGCCCGGAGCGTGATGCTGGACACCGTGTACCGGGACTTCGGTACGGGATATGTGCCGCGCTGGCACGGCGACATCGTCGATCCGGAGGGCGCGTACCTCCGTTCCGCGCGGCACACCCTGCTCGTCGCGGTCGACGGGCGCGACGGGCAAGTCGTGGCGACGGCCGCGCTCGACTCGCGGGGGCCCGCGCATCCGCCCAACCCCCGCGCGCTCGCCGAGCGCTACCCCTCGGGGCGCACCGCGCAGCTGCGCCGGGTGTACGTGCGGCCCGAACACCGGCGGCGGGGGCTGGCCCGGCAGTTGGTGGCCCGGCTGCTGGACTTCGCGGCGGCGGACGGCGGCTATCACTCCGTCTATCTGCACACCGACCCCGCCGTGCCCGGCGCCGAGGCCTTCTGGCGGTCCCTGGGGGAGGTGGTGTGCGACGAGCGGGCGGAATCCGGGGGCGGGGAGCGGGTCGTGCACTTCGAGGTGGCCATGCGGCGGCAGCCCTACCCGGGGGGCGTCATTAATGGAAACGATAATCATGTAATCTGTGCGGCGTCCCGCTCGTAGAACCCGTGGAGAACGAGGACCATGCGCTTCGCCCGCCGCCGTCGGCTGCTCTCCGGCCTGCTGCTCGCCCCCCTGCTCTCCGGCTGCTTCGCGGCCGAGGACAAGTCCTCCCCGTCCGGCTCCGGTTCCGGCCCCGGCGAACGGCTGCGCGTCGCGCTCGCCTTCCCGCCCGCCGAGAACTTCTCGCCGTACGGCAGTGACGCCACCCTGCTCAGCAGGCTCGGTGTCACCGAGGGGCTGACCCGGCTGGACGCCAACGGCGCCGCGTCCCCCGCGCTCGCCGAGTCATGGCGTCAGGAGGGCGAACGCGCCTGGGTGTTCACCCTGCGCGAGGCCCGGTTCCAGGACGGCACCGAACTCACCCCGGCCGCGGTCGCCGCCGCCCTCACCCACGCCACTCGGGCCGACCCGGCCCCCGCCGCGCTCTCAGGGGTGGAGCTCATCGCCGAGCCCGCCGGGAAGCGGCAGGTCCGCGTCACCACCGCCGACCCCGACCCGGCGCTGCCGCCGCGGCTGTCCAGCCCGAGCCTGGCCGTGCTGTCCGCGAAGGCCTACCGCGAGAAGGGCGCCGTCGATCCGGCCGGGACCGCCACCGGGCCGTTCGAGCTCACCAGCACGGGCGGCGGCAACCGGGCCGGCCTGGACCGCTTCGACGACTACTGGGGCGGCCGGGCGCAGGCCTCCGGCATCGACGCGCGGTTCATCGCCGACGGCACGGCCCGCACCAACGCCCTGCGCACCGGCGAGGTGGACATCGCCGAAGCCGTGCCGGTCGCCCAGGTCTCCTCCCTCGACAAGGGCATCGCCCGCGAACTGGCCACGACCCGCACCACCAGCCTCCAGCTGAACACCCGCTCCGGCCCCTTCGCCGACCCGAAGGTGCGGGCCGCCGCCCGTGCGGCGGTCGACACCTCGGTCCTCGCCAAGGACGTGTACGAGGGATACGCCGACCGCGGGCAGGGCGTGTTCGGGCCCGCCCTGAGCTGGGCGGCGGACAAGCGCGAGGAGCCGAAGGGGCGGGCGCGGGCCGCGCGCGTCCACGGCACCGCCATCACCCTCGCCACCTACGACAACCGGCCCGAGCTGCCCGAGGTCGCGCAGGTGCTGCAACAGCAGCTGAAGAAGGCCGGGTTCACGGTCGAGGTGGAGGTGCGCGAGTCCTCGCGGATCGAAGGCGACGCGCTGGCCGGCAAGTTCGACGCGTTCGTCGGCGCCCGCAACACCATGCTCGACACCGGCGACCCGGTCTCCGTCCTCGCGAGCGGCTTCACCTGCGACGGTAGCTACAACCTGGCGCTGCTGTGCGACAAGCGGGTCGACCGGGCGGTCGCCGAGGCCGAGACCACGGCCGACCCCGCGCGGCGGCAGGGCGCGGCGATGGCGGCGGAGGCCGAGATCCTGCGCACGGACGCGACCGTTCCGCTCGTCCACCAGCGGATCGTCCACGGCGTCCGCACCGCGGTCCACGGCGTCCTCCTCGACCCGTACGAGCGCACCCTCATCGGCCCCGGGACCCGGCGCTGAGCGCCATACGCCGGGGCGCACCGGGCGCGCTGTGGCGCGCCGTCGTCGTCGCGGCCCTGCTGTGCGGCATCGGTCTGCTGCCCTGGCTCTCCCGCACCGACCCGGCGCTCACCGTGCTCGAGGCGCGGTCCGCCGAACGCGACCCCGCCCCCGAGGTGCTGGCCGCCATCCGCGGTGAACTCGGCCTCGACGCGGGCCCCGCGCACCTGCTCGGGCGGTGGCTCGGCGGGCTGCTGCACGGCGACGCCGGACACTCCTGGATCTCCGGCGGCGCCGTGCTGCCCGCCGTCACCACCGCCCTCGGCGCCTCGCTGCTGCTCATGGCCGCCGCGCTGGCCGTCGCCGCCGTCACCGCCGCCGCCGTGTGCGCCCGCACCCTGCGGCTCGGCGCGCGGCGCGCCCTCACCGGGCGGCGCACCGGCGGCGCGGCGGCGATGCTCGCCGCGCTGCCCGAGTTCCTGACCGCCTCCGTCCTGGCCACCGTGGTCGGGGTGCAGCTCGGGTGGCTGCCCGCGCTCGGCTGGTACGGCCCGCGCTGGCTCGTTCTGCCCGCGCTGGCCATCGGCCTGCCCACCGGCGCGCTGCTCGGGCGGATGCTCGACGACGCCCTGCCCGGCGCCTTCGCCGAGCCCTGGGCGCGCGCCGCCGCCGCCCGCGGCATCCCGGGCCGGCGCATCGCCCGGCACGCGCTGCGCCGGTGCCTCCCCAGCCTGCTGCCCAACCTCGGTCTCTTCGTGGTCGGCCTCACCGGCGGCGCGGTCGCCGTGGAGCAGATCTTCGACATCCCCGGGCTCGGCCGGCTCACCCTGGACGCCGCCATCGCCCAGGACCTGCCCGTGCTCCAGACCGGCACGCTCGCCCTGGTGGCGCTCGCCGCGGCCGTCAGCGGCCTGGCCCGGCTCGCGGGCCGCGCGCTGCTCGGACCCGCGCTGCGCGACGGCGCGCTGGTCACCCTGCACCGGCCCGACGCCCCCGGCCGCAGCCGCCTTCCCCTTGTCCACGGCGCCCTGCTGCTCGGCGTCATCGCCCTCGGCCTGGCCCGCGACCCGCTCGCGCTGGACACCGCCGCCCGGCTGCGGGCCCCGTCCTGGGCGCACCCGTTCGGCACCGACGCGCTCGGCCGCGACCTGTTGGCCCGGGTCGGCCACGGCGCGCTCACCACGCTCGCCCTCGCGCTCGCGGTCAGCGCCGCGGCGCTGCTGGCCGGGGTGGCGCTCGGCCTGGTGCCCCGGCTGTCCCGGGCCCTCGTCGACACCGCCAACGCCGTGCCGCCCGTACTCGCCGGACTCCTCGTCACCGGAGTCACCGGCGGCGGCCCGGCCACGCCCGCGCTCGCCGTGGCCGCGGTCGCCTGGGCCCCGCTGGCCGCGCACACCTCCGCCCTGCTGCGGCAGGAGTTGGCCACCACCCACCTCGCCGCCACCCGCGCACTCGGCGCGGGACGGGCACATGTGCTGCGGCGCGCCCTGCTGCCCGCCGTACTGCCACCGGTGACCCGGCACGCGCTGCTGCGGCTGCCCTCGGTGGCGCTCGCCCTCGCCTCCCTCGGCTTCCTCGGCCTCGGCGCCGGGCCGCCGTCCCCCGAGTGGGGCCTGCTGCTGGCCGAGAACCACCCGTACGCCGAGCGTGCCCCCTGGGCCGTGCTCGCCCCTGCCGCGATGCTCGCCGTCCTCGGGGCGCTGGCGGTCACCGCGTCCGGCGGGGTGCGGTGGCCGTGGCCGGGCCGTGGCGGCCGGGCGTCCTCCGCGGCGCGTGAGGAAGCCCGGTGACCGGCACCCCCGTCCGAACGCCCGCCGCCACGGGCCGGACCTGGCGGCGGCGCCCCGGGTTGCCGCCGCTGCCGCCCCTGTTGCGGCTGCTGATCTGGACGCAGCTCGCCTTCAACATCGGCTTCTACGCGGTGCTGCCCTTCCTTGCCGAACACCTCGGCACGGCCATCGGCATGGCCGGCTGGCTGGTCGGCCTGGTGCTCGGCCTGCGCACCTTCAGCCAGCAGGGGCTGTTCGTGGTGGGCGGTGCCCTGGTCGACCGGTACGGCATCCGGCCGGTGGTGCTGGCGGGCTGCGCGCTGCGGATCGCCGGCTTCGCGTGGCTGGGCTGGGCGGAACGGACCTGGGCGGTCATCGGCGCGGTGCTGCTGATCGGCTTCGCGGCCGCGCTGTTCTCGCCCGCCGTGGAGTCCGAGGTGGCCCGCCAGGCGGTCCGTTGGGAGGAGGCGGGCGGCGGGTCCCGCACCCGCGTCCTGGCGCTGTTCTCCGTCGCCGGGCAGGCCGGCGCGTTCGTCGGACCGCTGCTCGGCGCGCTCCTGCTGGCCGTGGATTTCCGCGCCGTATGCCTCGCCGGGGCGGCGGTGTTCGTCCTCGTCCTGGCCGGACACCTACGGCTGCTGCCCCAGCACATCCCCGGCCGCAAGCCCACCCGGCCCCGGGGCGGCCCAGGGACCCTGGCGCGCAACCGGCGCTTTCTTGCGCTGTGTCTGGCGTACGGTGTCTACCTGCTGGCGTACAACCAGCTCTACCTCGCCCTGCCGCTGGAAGTGGAGCGCGCGGTGGGCTCGCAGGCGCCGCTGGCCTGGCTGTTCGCTCTTTCCTCCGCGCTGGTGGTGACCGCCCAACTGCCCGTCACCCGCTGGGCGGCCGCCCGGCTGGACCTGCGCCGCTCCATGGCGGCCGGGCTGCTGCTCGTCTCCGCGGGCTTCGCGGCCGTGGCCGCCGCGCGGCCCGCCGCCTGGACGGGCGCGGCCGGGCTGCTCCCGGCGGCGGGCCTCGTGGTGCTGCTGACCCTCGGCCAGATGCTGCTCGTCCCGGCCGTCCGCGCCTGGGTGCCCGACCTCGCCGAAGAAGGCAGGCCCGGCCTCTACACCGGCGCGCTGTCGTCCGTCTCCGGCCTCGTCGTCCTGGCGGGCAGCGCGGCGACCGGCTCGCTGCTCGACGCGGGCCTGCCCGCCGCGGTGCCGTGGCTGGTACTCGCCGCGCTCCCGCCGGCGGCGGTCGTCCTGCTGCCGCGCCACCGCAGCGCGCCTCCGGAACCCCCGGCCCCCGCGGCGAACCGGTAGCCGCACCGGCGGCCGAGTGGGCCGGGCGTTGCGGGCGTTCCGGGATATGGAATCCCGCAGGGGCCTCCTTGACCCGGTGTACCCGCCACTGATTTGATCGATGACATGAAGCGACAGGACCTCACGCGGCGGCGCCACGTCGATCTCGTGCGTGTCTCGAGCGCGTTCTGTTGCCGTCGGGTCTGAGCGAGCCCGTCAACCTCCGCTTCGCATCCCCGCCGCGCCGCCGCTGACGCATTCCGGCCGCGCGCCCTCCGGCTACGGCGATTCCACCGCCGCCACCTCACGTCCGTGACGTCCGTAACGGCTGTGCCGCCCGTCGCCGTTGCCCGTTGATGCCCCGTCAGTTCCCTCTCGTGCCCTCACCGGCCGACCGGCCCGACCACCGCATCGCACCACCGTCCCGAAGGGTCCGCCATGGCCACCGTCCTGTCCGTCTCCGGAAGCCCCTCCGCCACCTCCCGCACCGCCCGGCTGCTGCGCCACCTGGACGCCCGGCTGGAGCGGCACGGACACGAGGTGATACCGCTGGACGTCCGTACGCTCCCGGCCGGGGCCCTCCTCGGCGCCGACTTCGCGCACCCGGCCATCACCCAGGCCACCGCCCTGTTCGCGCGGGCGGACGGCGTCGTCATCGGCACACCCATCTACAAGGCCGCCTACTCCGGCCTGCTGAAATCCCTGCTGGACCTGCTCCCGCAGTACGCCCTCGAGGGCAAGACCGTGCTGCCGCTGGCCACCGGCGGCACCACCGCACACGTCCTGGCCATCGACTACGCGCTGCGGCCGGTGCTCAACTCCATGGGCGCCGGACACATCGTCCAGGGCTGGTTCACCCTCGACAAGGACCTCCAGACCGGGCCGGACGGCGCGCTCACCATCGCCCCCGGCTCCGCCGAAGCCCTGGCCCAGGTCGTCGACCGGTTCTCCCTCGCACTGGGCGGCACCCCACTGCTCGCCGCCGCCGGCTGACACCGGCCCCGACCGCCCCCACTGCCGCCGCCACCCCGAACGGAGTTCCCGAGTGAGCCTCACCTTCCACTGGTTCCTGCCCACCAACGGCGACAGCCGCCATGTCGTCGGCGGCGGCCACGGCACCCCGGTCACCGCGGCCGGCGGCGACCGGCCACCGACCGTGGGCTACCTCTCCCAGATCGCCCGCGCCGCCGAGGACCTGGGCTTCGTCGGCGCGCTGACGCCGACGGGCGCCTGGTGCGAGGACGCCTGGCTGACCACGGCCATGGTCAGCCAGCGCACCGAGCGGCTGAAGTTCCTGGTGGCCTTCCGGCCCGGATTCCTCTCGCCCACCTTCGCCGCGCAGATGGCCTCCACCTACCAGCGGCACACCGGCGGGCGGCTGCTGCTCAACGTGGTCACCGGCGGCGAGAGCCGGGAGCAGCGGGCGTACGGCGACTTCCTCGACAAGGACGCCCGTTACGCGCGCACCGGCGAGTTCCTGGGCATCGTCCGGGATCTGTGGGACGGCAGAACCGTGAATCTGACCGGCGACCATCTGCGGGTGGCGGAGGCGAAGCTGACCCGGCTGCCCGACCCCGTCCCGGAGGTGTACTTCGGCGGCTCCTCGCCTGCCGCCGGAGCCGTGGCGGCCCGGCACGCGGATGTCTATCTCACCTGGGGCGAGCCGCCGGCCGCGGTGGCGGAGAAGATCGCCTGGGTCCGGGGTCTGGCCGCGCGGCAGGGCCGCAGCCCGCGCTTCGGCATCCGGCTGCACGTCATCACCCGGGACACCGCCGAGCAGGCGTGGGCCGAGGCCGGGCGGCTGCTGGACGGCTTCGACGACGACACCGTACGGGCGGTGCAGGAGGGTCTCGGCCGCAGCGAGTCGGAGGGGCAGCAGCGGATGCTCGCGCTGCACGGCGGCGGCCGCGACGGCCTGGAGATCCACCCCAACCTGTGGGCCGGGATCGGGCTGGTGCGCGGCGGCGCGGGGACCGCGCTGGTGGGCAGCCACGCCGAGGTCGCCGACCGGATCGCCGAATACCACGCCCTGGGCATCGACGAGTTCATCCTGTCCGGATATCCGCACCTTGAAGAGGCGTACTGGTTCGGCGAGGGCGTACTGCCGGTCCTGCGCCGACGCGGCCTGTGGAGCCACCCCTTCCGCGGTGACGAACGCATCGCCGAGCACACCCCCCTCGCGGTGTCCGGGAGTTCATGACGACCCTCGCGCGCCGGTGACGAACGGATCGACGAGGCCACCGGCCACCGGATCACGACGGTCACCACGCCCGAGGGCCACTGGTGACCGTCACCGGGCCCGCGTCGCCGGGGCGGCGAGCGGCCCGGGCGGAGCGACGCGCGCGCGGAGGCGGCGGGGGAGCTGCCGGCCACGGTGGCGGGGAGGCTTCTGCGAGGAGTCGCTCGCGGACGGCTGGAGCGCGGCGGAGCTGGGCGTTCAGGGGCTCGCCGAGTGGCCCTCCGCCACGGTTCCGCTGTGGCTGGGGGAGCGCCGCGGCCCTGGCGGGCGGCTACCGGGCCAGGGCCGAGGAGTACGCGCGGATGTCCAGCCCCCGTCCGGCGCGCACCTCGGCTCCCCGCCCCCGACCCTTGACACGGCGACGACATGCGGCGTGCAATATTTCGCATGCCGGTACCCCAGAGCCGAGGGCTCGTCTCCAGGCCCCTGCTGCGCGAAAGCGCCTATCAGGCCATCCGTGACGCGATCGTCGACGGCACGCTCGCCCCGGGCGAGCGGCTGAACGACGGCGATCTGGTGGAGTGGCTGGGCATCAGCCGGACGCCCATCCGGGAGGCCCTGGCGCGGCTTGAGCAGGCCGGGCTGGTGCGCACCAGGCCGGGCCACTCCACGACCGTCAGCCCGCTGGACGTCCGGGCGGTGCGGGCCGCCCAGTCGGTGACGGCCGCGATGCACGAGCTCGCGGTGCGGGAGGCGGTGCCGAATCTGTCGTCCGCCGAGCTGGACGCCATGCGCGAGGCCAACGCCCGCTTCGCCGACGCCCTGCGCCGCAACGACGTCGGGGCCGCGCTCGCCGCCGATGACGACTTCCACGCCGTGGCGGTCACCGCCTCCGCCAACCAGGCGGTCCGTAGCGTCCTCGAGCAGTTCACGCCGGTACTCAGGCGGCTTGAGCGGCAGCGCTTCGGCTCGCTGAGCGGGCGGAGCTCGGTCGCGCAGCACGAGCGGATCATCGAGCTGTGCGCGGCCGGGGACGTCGAGGGGGCGGCCGCCGCCGCCCGCGCCAACTGGCAGACGCTGGCCCCGCTGCTCGACGTGGTACCGGCGGACGACACCGAGTAGTCCGCGCCTCCCGATTTCCCCTCGTCCCAGCACACCCTCGCACCCCGCACCCGCGAAGGAGCCACCATGTCCCTGGACGACTTCGAGCGCTATCCGCTGCTTTTCGGCCCCAGCCCCATCCACCCCCTTGACCGCCTCAGCGACCACCTCGGCGGGGCCCGCATCTGGGCCAAGCGTGAGGACTGCAACAGCGGGCTGGCCTATGGCGGCAACAAGACCCGCAAGCTGGAATACCTCGTGCCCGACGCGCTCCGGCAGGGCGCGGACACCTTGGTGAGCATCGGAGGTGTCCAGTCCAACCACACCCGCCAGGTGGCCGCCGTGGCGGCGAAGCTGGGGCTCAAGGCCGTGCTGATGCAGGAGAGCTGGGTGGACTGGCCCGACTCCGTCAACGACAAGGTCGGCAACATCCTGCTCTCGCGGATCATGGGCGCGCGGGTGGAGCTGGTCGACGCCGGGTTCGGCATCGGCTTCAAGGACAGCTGGACCCGGGCCCTGGAGGAGGTCCGCGCCGCGGGCGGCACTCCGTATCCGATCCCGGCCGGGGCCTCCGACCACCCGCTGGGCGGTCTCGGCTTCGCCAACTGGGCCCGGGAGGTCCAGGCGCAGGAGCGTGAGCTGGGCGTTTTCTTCGACACCATCGTGGTGTGCAGCGTCACCGGCTCCACCCAGGCCGGCATGATCGCGGGCTTCGCGGGCCAGGACCGCCCCCGCCGGGTGCTGGGCATCGACGCCTCGGCCAAACTGGCCGAGACCCATGCCCAGGTGGAGAAGATCGCCCGCGCCACGGCCGAGCTGATCGGTCTGGGGCGTGAGCTGAGGGACGAGGAGATCACCGTGCTGGAGGGGTGGGCCGGCGATCTCTACGGAATCCCCGTGGCCTCCACGGTCGATGCGATCCGGCTCACCGGCGGCCTCGAAGGCGTGATCCTCGATCCGGTCTACGAGGGCAAGTCCATGGCGGGCCTCATCGACCTGGTGCGGGGCGGTGACATCCCCAAGGACTCCAACGTCCTGTACGCCCATCTCGGCGGCCAGCCCGCCCTCAACGCCTACAGCGGCGCCTTCGGCTGACCACGGCGGCCCTTGCGGGAGAACCATCGTTCTCGTAGAGTCGCCGACAGGGACAGAGAACGATGGTTCTCTGCTGTGAGGAGTTGATATGCCCGCCGAGTCACGCCCCCCGTTCCCTCCCTTCACCCGGGAAACCGCCATCCAGAAGGTCCGTGCGGCCGAGGACGGATGGAACTCCCGCGACCCCGAAAAGGTCGCTCTCGCCTACACGGTGGACTCACACTGGAGAAACCGGGCCGAGTTCGTCGACGGCCGCGAGGAGATCGTCGCCTTTCTGACCCGAAAGTGGCGCCGGGAGCTGGACTACCGGCTGATCAAGGAGCTGTGGGCGTACGACGGCAACCGCATCGCCGTGCGTTTCGCCTACGAGTGCCACGACGACTCGGGAAACTGGTTCCGGTCGTACGGCAATGAGAACTGGGAGTTCGACGCGAACGGACTGATGGCGCACCGCTACGCCTGCATCAACGACCTGCCGATCAAGGAGTCGGAGCGCATGTTCCACTGGCCGCCGGGCCGCCGCCCGGACGACCACCCGGGGCTGAGCGACCTCGGCCTCTGACGCCCCTGACATGCATTCGACGTGGCGGGCGGGCGCCGACTAAGGTCGTGAGTACGGCATCGCGTGCCGGTCACCGGCCGGGTGAGGCATGGAGGTGCCCGGGACATGCCTTCTGGAGGCATTCCACCATGTCAGTCGAGTTGAATCACACCATCGTGTACTCCGAGGACAAGCGGGAGTCCGCCGAGTTCCTGGCGAACATCCTGGATCTTGAGGTCGGGGCCGAATGGGGCCCGTTCATCCCCGTGGCCACCAGTAACGGGGTCACCCTGGACTTCGCCACGATCCCGGCCGAGTCCATCACCATGCAGCACTACGCCTTCCTCATCTCCGACGAGGAGTTCGACGAGGCCTTCGGGCGGATCAGGCAGGCGGGGATCACCTACTACGCCGATCCGCACGGAAAGCAGCCGGGCGAGATCAACCATCACCACGGCGGGCGCGGTCTGTACTTCAAGGATCCGGCCGGCCACGGAATGGAGATCCTCACCCGCCCCTACGACACCGACGAGCAGGGGACATCGGGGGCATGAGCCATTGACCGGCCGGGGCCCGCGCCCCGGCCGGTCGGCCCCGGAACACCGCCGACGGGCTCACCCCGTTCCCACGGCCACGGTCTCCTCGGTCAGACAGGCGTAGGCCCGCAGCCGGTCCGGGTGTTCCCGCTCCGCGCCCACTCGCAGGGCCGCGTACGGCCCGGACAGCCCGACCAGACGCGGCACCTGACGGACGACCAGGGTGTCCCCGGGGGCGATCAGGCCGTCCAGGACCGCCTCGACGAGCAGGTGGTTGAGGTGCACCAGACAGTCCGCGACGCTCGTTCCGGCCGTGGCCACATACAGCTCGCGCCGCACGGGCGGCCGGTGGCGCGGGCCGATGGCCTCCGGGATCCGGACCGCTGCGTCCGGGCGGGCGGGCAGGCCGCGGGAGCCGTCGAAGAGCTTGAGCAGCCTGCGCAGCCCGGCGGAGGCACCCGCCGGGGCCGGTCCCGTCCACGCGGCCGAGCCGTCCTCGGCGATGTGGTCGAACCGGACCCGGTCACCGAGGTTGTCCGGGTTTCCGGCCAGGAAGATCGTGCGGGAGAACGAGCGCCGCCACGCCGCCAGCCGCTCCGGCGCCAGGCCGATGGCGAACTCACAGGTGGCGCGGGTCCATTCGGCGAGCTCGAAGCGGCGCACCACGGACACGGCGAGCAGGGCGTCGGTGTCCGTGTCCGCCGACTCCTGGATCCGGGCGTGCGCCTGCGACAGGGCGGCGGCGGTGGAAAGGTCCAGGTCCGCGGCCAGATCGGGGCGGGCGACCCGGACGCGCCGCGCTGCCTCGTCCCGCAGCAGGTCCTGGGAGAGCTTCACAGGAACACCGCCGGGAGCAACTCGTGGACCGGGGCCGGGCGGTGCTTGGCCAGCAGCCCGGAGGTCAGCCGGTACGGGTCGACGTAGGTGTGGTCGCCGCGTTGCCGCTCCAGGAAACCGGTCAGCCCGGCTTCGGCCGCCGCCACGGCCGGGTCCCCGTACGACGCGAGCATCCGCCCGGCGCGGATCACGCACTGGCGCAGCAGGTCCGGGCGGAACGACTGCCGGTCACCCGGCCCCAGGGTGGCGATGAAGTACAGCCGCATGCCGAGCCGCAGCGCCGGGTCGTCGTGGTCCGCGCCCAGCGCCTCGATCAGCTCACCCGCCGAGTGGCCGCGCCAGTCCCCGTGGCGCGCGGAGCGGATCCGGCCGTCGATCGGCACCCGGCCCACCGGGACGCGGCGTACGACGGGGCCGAGCTCCGACAGCACCCGCTGCAACAGCTGGTAGTCGGGCTCCAGCTCGCGGTCGTAGAGCAGCACCACCTCGTCGTAGCCGGGGACGAGGGGGACCAGCTCGCGCAGCGCGCAGGCCAGGTAGTTGGGCCGTCCCCGCGCCGTGGCGATCTGGCGCAGCGGCAGCCCGAAGCGGGTGGCGTCCAGGTAGACCGGCCCGCCGTACTCGCGCATGTCCAGACAGAGCCCGAGGGGCACCAGCCGGTCCAGCACCTCGTCGAGGGCCATGCCGGGCGGCTGGTGTGCGGTGAGGCCGGGGTCGTGCATCCCGAGCCGCGCGTACTGCGCCGACCACAGCTCCAGCACCCGGGCGCTGGACGGATGCACCCAGCCGTGGTGTTCGATCGAGTCGAGGTACGGCCGCAGCGCGGACACCGGTGCCCGGCGGCCGTCCGCGCGGTAGCCGATGTACAGCTCGCCGATCTCCTCCTCGGACAGCCGGGAGTAGTCGGTGTCACCGAGCGTGTGGTCCAGATACTCCCAGAAGCCGAGGGTCTGGTCGGTGGGGTGGTAGGTGGTGGGGCTGTAACGGTAGGTGACATCGGCCAGCCGCGCGGTGGCGCGGTACATCACATCGACCCAGAAGAGCCCCTTGAGGTGGCTGGGGGTCAGCGGCTTGCCGGGGGTGACGGTGACCGGCGCGATCAGGACCCGGGGCCGGCCGTGGCGGGGCGCGGCCGGGCCGCCGGGGCCACCGGGCAGCGGGGCGGCGCCGTACGACGGCCCCGCGCCGCCGCGGAGCAGCGGCACCGGTTCCGCGGTGCCGGTCATGCGGCCCGGCCCCCGTGGACCAGGAACACCCTCTCGGCGCCCTCGGCCGTGCGCGGTGGCACGGGGTCCCGCCACCTGCCGTAATGGGCCGGCGGCTCCCCGGGCTGCACCGCCTCGACGGTGAAGCCGTGCCGCGCGAACAGCGCCTCGGGCTCGTCGGTGCCGAACACCCACGGGCAGCCCCAGTCGGCGAACACCTTCAGCAGGCCCCGCATCCTGGGGGCGGTCAGCGCCGCGTCGTTGACCAGGTCCGCGCCGATACGGCTGCCGGGCGCGGACACCGTGCCGACCCGGCGCAGCAGCTCCTCGACCTCAGCTTCCGCGAAGTAGTACAGCAGCCCTTCGAAGAGCCAGGTGGAGGGCAGCCCGGGGTCGTACCCCGCCGCCAGGAGGGTGTCCTCCCAGCCGGGGGCGAGCAGGTCGGCCGGGACCGGGCGGCGGTCGGCGCCGGGCCGCTCGGCGGCCAGCAGCTTCTCCTTGACCTCCAGGACCGTCGGCCGGTCGAGCTCGAAGAAGCGGACGTGGTCCGGCCACTCCAGCCGGTAGGCCCGCGAGTCCATGCCCGCCGGGGCCAGCACGATCTGGGTCATCGACGGGTCGGCGGCCGCCCGCTGGAGCCAGTCGTCGAAGAACCGGGTGCGAATGGGGTTGAAGTCGAAGGTGCTCGGCACCGTGCGCGGGACCTCGCCGTCCGGGAAGGTCGCCGATCGGATCTCGGCCAGCAGCCCGGGGCCCGCGTCGCCGACGAGCAGCTCGGCGTACGGGTCGTCGAAGAGCCGGTCCTCCCGGCGGCTCTCCCCGGCCCTGAGCGCGGCGGTGAGCAGACAGGTGCGCTCGATGGCGTCGAGTTGCGTCATGATCGGTCTCCTTGCCGAGCGGCGGCGCCGGTCAGCCGCCGCCAGTTTTCGGGGTCCTGCCGGAAAAGCCGGTCCTTGACCTGGGTGGGACGCACCCCGCGGCCGACGGAGTCCTGCCACTCCTCGAGAAAGGCGTCCCGGCCGAGCCGGAGCAGCTCGGCGGGGCCCAGCCGCCCCGCGTCGCGGGCCGCCCGGTAGCCGGCCGACTCGCGGGCGAGTTCGGTGTCGAGCGCCGCGGTGAGCCGCCGTGTCTCGTCGGCGCTCCACGCCGACTCGCCGGCCAGGGCGAAAACATAGCGGGGCGCCTGGCCGTCGGGGGTTTCCGCATGGCACGCGGCGTTGCGCACGGCGAGGCCGGCGCCGCCCAGCGCCGACTCCAGCGCCCGGACGACCTGTGCGTCGCGCAGCCGCTCCCCGGCCACGTCGGAGAGGTTTCTGCGGCCCGCGTACGACACCCGCGCCACACCGCCGGGCTGGGACGGCACGTCGACGACACGGACCACGTCGCCGCCCGCGTAGCGGTACAGGCCGCCGACATGGCTGTAGATCGCGTGGTACTCCCGGCCCGGCTCCAGCTCGTGCGGTCCGAGCGTCTCCACATCGGGGCCCAGGTCGCGGTCGGCGTCCACGAACTCGTACACGGAGGCCGTGACGACCAGGCTGCCCGCCGTCGGGTGGCGGTCGAGCGCGACGCCGACCGGGCCCTCGGACGCGGCCACGGGCGCGGGCAGGGCCGTCACCGAGGGGCCGAACTCCTCGCGGAGCCGGGGCAGATAGAGCGCGGCGAGACCGGTGGTCCAGCAGAACAGCAGTCGCATGTTCGGCCAGATGTGGGCGGGCCGTACGGTGCCGAAGTACCGCTCCAGCCGCTCCAGTTCGGCGGCCCGCTCCGGGTTCGGCGAGCGGAACGGGTGGCCGCCGAGCGTGCCGTCGCGGACGTCCTTGACGATCCGCGGCCACCACAGCCTCAGCTGGTACGGCACCGCGGCCACCATCGCCGGGTTGATCCCGATGACGCAGCGGACATCGCTCTCGACGGCCATGCGCAGCCGCAGATACATCTTCTCCACGTGGTCGTCCGCGGCCACCGGCACCGGCAGCACGGCCCAGGGGGCCGAGGTGCCGGGCTCGGCCGACAGGTGCTCGCCGAACATCTTCCCGAAGTCCACCTGGCTGGCGCCGACATGGGGGCGCCCGGAGGCGGTGGTGGCGGGAGCGACGACGGGGTCGTGTTTGAGGTTGAGCACCGCGTCCGGCCGGGTGAGGACGTCCGGGAAGTGTTCGGCCATCGGCGCCCACGCGGCGTAGTAGAACGGGAAGAAGGTGGTGTGCATGAAGCGCGGGGTGACCGGGATCTTCTTGTGCGCCCCCGTGCTGCCGCTGCTGGTGAAGAACACCGCGGGCTGGTCGGCGGTCAGGACGTTGGGCTCGCCCTCGGCCATGCGCTCGATCCACGGCGAGAGCGCCGCGTAGTCCTGCACCGGAACGGCCTTGCGGAGGTCGTCCAGGCTGCGCAACCGGTCGAAGTCGTGGGCCTTGCCGTAGGCGGTGCCCGCGTTGAACGCCAGCAGGTCGGTGAGAACTTCGCGCTGCCGGGCCGCCGGGTCGGAGAAGGCGCGCCACAGCCGGCTCCGCTCCTCGAACACCCGCGCCCGGTACTGGTCGAGCCGGTCCTCGGCGTGCGGAGGCTCGGCGTTCGAGGACCCGGTGGGCGCGGGCTCGGCGGCCGAGGGTTCAGCGGTCTGCATCTGACAACACCTTTCGTATGGCCTGCGCGGTCTGCGCGACATCGCCCTGCGCACGGATCACCGTGACCGGCAGATGGCTGATCTCGTCGAGCATCAGACGCCGCAACGTGGTCTGGTAGGCCGCGAAGGCCCCCTCGTCGGGGTGGTCGCCGTAGTACTCCAGCCGGTTGGTGTCCGCGCCGTTGCCGGAGCGCCGCCAGGCCGTGGTGGTGGACACGTCCAGGAACACCACGCGCCGCGGCTGCGGAAAGGAACGCCACCACGTGAACATCGGGTTGTCCCACAGCCCGGCGAGTCTGCACTTGGCCAGGATCTTGTAGTAGTACGAGTCGACGAGCGTGGGCGACAACGTGTCGCTCTCCTCGATGCGGTCCCGCAAATGGACCACCGCCGTCTGAAGCATGCTGGCCGTGAACTCCGGCGAATAGTCCCTCCCCAGGGAAGGCAGCACATCCACCGCCATATCCCTGCGCAGCCGGCCGATCAGCGCGTGGGCGGGCTGAAGAAAACGCTCGTCCGTGGAAATCAGCCGCCAGGACGGGGACGACCTGGCGAACTCGGACATCACCGAAGACTTTCCGGCGTAGTCCGGCCCCAGGAGGACGGAAAAGCCGGATTGAGTCGTCCGCACGATCGGCACTCCTCACATAGTTCCAGTGCTCGCCACCGCGATCCGGGCCGCGTCGCGAACCGCCGATCGGCTGCCGGGGGTGCCGTCCCGGCTGGGTGAGGGAAAGTCAACATCGCCGAGATGGCCATCCGATCAGGACGAGCTGGGACGCGGGGGAGGGTCCGGAAGCCGGGAGCCGGAAAGCGGAGTGGCGGCCATCGGATCGTTTCTTGCCTCGGACGATGTGCCGTACGCCCGGTCCCACGGGGCGCAGGTCGATGTCCATATCCTGGTCCGCCCCCCGGCACGGACATTCGGAAGGCCGGAAAACCGGACTTCTCCCCGGACTTTCCCCGTTGCACGGAACACCGCGGCCCGCGAGCCCCCGGCCACTACAGTGATCCACGAGCGTCGGGGGGACAGCGCGTCGGGGACAGGGCTCGGAGGCGAGGGAATGCGGGGGACGGCGTTTTCGCGCGCGTGCGAGCAGCGGCGGTGGGCACGGCCGGCGGTCTTTCTCATGGCCTACGCGACGGTGGCCACGCGGCTGGGAGAACCACAGGAGGTGACCGCCCGCCAGTTCCACCGGTGGCGGCAACCCGGGCCACCCTGCCCTCAGCCATCCGCACAGCGGGTCCTGGAGGAGATGTTCGACACCCCGCTGCACCACCTCGGCTTCGATGTGCCCGAACACCGCCGACGGGACAACGCCGCCCCTCCGGCGGCCGCGGCCGAGCCGCCCCCGGCCGCCCTGCGGTTCGCGGTCCTGGGGCCGGTGCGGGTGCGGCGCGGCGAAGAGACACTGGCCGCGGGGCGGCCGCAGGAACGCGCCCTGCTGTGCGCCCTGCTGCTGCGCCGCGGCCACACCGCCACCGCGCAGGAGCTGATGGACGCGGTGTGGGGCGGCAAACCGCCACGGAGCGCCCTCGCGACCCTGCGGACGTACGCCTTCCAGCTGCGCAGGACACTCGGCCCGCGCGCCCTCGTCTCCGACTCCGGCGGATACGCCCTGCACGTGCCGCCCGAGGCGCTGGACCTGGTGGTGTGCGAGGGCTACGAGGCACAGGCCAGGAGCGCCCGGGCCGCGGGCGATCCGCCACGCGCCCGGAAACTGCTCCGCAAAGCGCTGGCCCTGTGGGACGGCGAACCCCTCGGCGGTGTCCCCGGGCTCTACGCCCAGGCACAGCGCGCCCGCCTGGCCGAGTGGCGGCTCACCCTGGTGCAGACCCGGCTGGAACTCGACCTGGAACTGGGCCACCACACCGAGGCCATCGCGGAACTCACCGCCCTGTCCGTCGAACACCCGCTGCGGGAGCGGCTGCGCGCCCTCCAGATGCTCGCGCTGTACCGCTCCGGGCGACAGGCCGAGGCGCTGCGGGTGTACACCGACACCCGTCATCTGCTCGCCGAGGAGCTCGGCGTGGACCCCGGCCCCGAGCTGACCGAGCTCTACCAGAACGTCCTGTGCGCCTCCCCGGCCGTCGCCCGCCCCCCGGCCCCGCGACGACGCCCGCCCGCCGGGGACACCGGCCCGTATGTCTCACCGCGCCCCGCCCAACTCCCGGCGGAGCCGCCCGACTTCACCGGACGCGCCACTCTGGTGCACCGCCTCACCGAGCAACTGTCGTGCGCCCAGGGCGCGGTGATGCCCGTCCTCGCGGTCCGGGGGCTCGGCGGAGTGGGCAAGACCGCGCTGGCGTTACGGGTCGCCCACGCGGCCCGTGGGCACTTCCCCGACGGGCAGCTCTACACGGACCTGCTCGGCCCCGGCCCCGGTGCCGCCCACCCCGGAGCCGTCCTCGGCGCGTTTCTGCGCGCCCTGGGCATCCCCGCCGCCGCCGTCCCCGCAGGGACATCCGAACGGGCCGCGCTCTACCGGTCCACCCTCGCCGGCCGCCGGGTGCTGGTTCTGCTCGACAACGCCCACGACGGAACGCGGATCCGCCCCCTGCTCCCCGGCGCCCCCGGCTGCGCCGCCCTGGTCACCAGCCGCGCCCGGCTCGCCGACCTCGACGGCGCCCGCCCGCTGGACCTCGAGGTCATGAGCCCCGAGGAAGCCCTCACCCTGTTCGGCCACGCCATCGGCGAGGAGCGCGCCGAGGCCGAGCCCGCGGCCTGCCGCGACACCGTCGCCGCCTGCGGCTTCCTCCCGCTGGCCATCCGGATCGCCGCGGCCCGCCTGTCCGCCCGCCCCGCCTGGACCGTCTCCGCCCTGGCCGCCCGGCTGGCCGACGAGCGCGGCCGGCTCGACGAGCTGCGCATGGGCGACCTCACCGTCACCTCCTGCTTCGCGCCCGCGTACGGGCGGCTGCGGCCGGACCGGGCCCGCGCCTTCCGGCTGCTGGCCCTCGCGGACGGCCCCGACCTGTCCCTGGCCACGGCCGCCGCGCTGCTCGGCCTCGACCGGTGCGACCCTTCCGTCGAACCCCTCCTGGATTCCCTCGTCGACAGCGCACTCCTGGAGTCGCCCGCCCCGGGCCGCTACCGCTACCACGACCTGGTCCGCCTCTACGCCCGCCAGGAGCACGGCGCGCTCATCGGCAAGGCGCCGGGGACGGTGCGAGGGCTGGGGCGGGCCTCGGCCACGGGCTAGTTTGGGGGTGTGGGCCGCGATGCGACGACGCTGTTCCTCTGCGGCGATGTGATGCTCGGGCGCGGCGTCGACCAGATCCTCCCGCACCCCGGAGACCCGGAGCTGCGGGAGCCGTACATCCGGGACTCCAGCGCCTACGTCGAGCTGACGGAGGAGGCACACGGCCGGGTGCCGCACCCGGTCGACTACGGGTGGCCGTGGGGGGACGCGCTGCGGGTGCTGGAGGAGACCGCGCCCGACGTCCGGGTGGTGAACCTGGAGACCAGCGTCACGCGGAGCGACGAGTTCGCGCCGGGGAAGAGCGTGCACTACCGGATGAGCCCGGCCAATCTGCCGTGCCTGGCCGCCGCCCGGCCCGACGTGTGCGTCCTGGCCAACAACCACGTGCTGGACTTCGGACGGAGGGGGCTCGCGGAGACGCTGGACGCCCTGGCCGGGGCGGGGCTGCGGGTGGCGGGCGCGGGACGGGACGCCGACGCCGCGCGGCGGCCCGCGGCCGTCCCGGCCGGGAGCGGGCGGCGCGTGCTGGTGTTCTCCTGCGGCACCGGGTCCAGCGGCATCCCGTACGACTGGGCCGCGGCCGAGCACCGCTCCGGCGTCGACTTCCTCCCCGAGCTGTCGGAGGCCCGCGCGGCCCGGTTCGCCCGCCGGATCCGGCAGCTGAAGCGGCCGGGCGACATCGCCGTCGTCTCCATCCACTGGGGCGGCAACTGGGGGTACGACATCTCCGGCGACCAGATCCGCTTCGCGCACACGCTGATCGACGGCGGCGCCGATGTGGTGCACGGCCACTCCTCGCACCACCCCCGCCCCCTGGAGGTGTACCGGGGCAAGCTCGTCCTCTACGGCTGCGGCGACTTCATCGACGACTACGAGGGCATCACCGGCTATGAGGAGTACCGGGACGATCTGCGGCTGCTGTACTTCGTCGCGGTGGCCCCGGACACCGGCGAGCTCACCGGAATCCGGATGGTGCCCATGCGCGCCCGGCGGATGCGGCTGCGCCACGCCACCCTCGGCGACTCCCGCTGGCTGCGGGGGGTGCTCGACCGGGTCAGCTCCGCCCACGGCTCCCGCGTCGTCCTCGGCCGGGACGGCGCGCTCTCCCTCCACGGCCCCCCGGCTCGGTGAGCGCCGCCGGAGCGCCTACCATCGCGCACATGTCCGACACGCCGGCCATCACTGGAACGGAGCGCTGAGCGTGAAGATCGACTGGAATCGGCGTACCTGCGCCCGTCGCGGCCATGTCACCTACTCACCCGCGGAGGACGAGCTGCGCGAGCGGCTGCACGCCGCGACCGCCCTGGGCGACGCCTGGCGCTGTCTGCGCTGCGGCGACTTCGCCCTCGGCGCGCCCCACGGCTCCGGGCCCGCGGCCGACGCCCCGCTGGTGCTGCGCGGAAAGGCCCTGCGGGACCTGATCGTGATGCGCTTCATCGCCGCCGAGCGGTTTCTGCGCGGTCTCTTCGTGCTGCTGGCGGCCGTCGCGGTCTACCGGTTCAGCAACAGCCGGGCCGCGGTGCGCCGGCTCTTCCAGGAGAACCTCACCGTCTTCCGGCCGGTGGCCCGCCACTTCCACTACGACCTCGACCACTCGCCGGTGGTCGACACCATCCGCAAGACCTTCGAGTACCGGCACTCCACCCTCGTGATCGTGGCGGCCGCGCTGGCCGCCTACGCGGCCATCGAGCTCGTCGAGGGCGTGGGGCTGTGGCTGCTCAAGCGGTGGGCCGAGTATCTGGCGGTGGTGGCCACCGCCGCGTTTCTGCCGCTGGAGATCTACGAGCTGACCGGGAAGGTCAGCTGGCTGAAGATCGCCACCTTGGTGATCAACATCCTCGCGGTGCTCTACATCCTGCTCTCCAAGCGCCTCTTCGGGCTGCGCGGCGGCCGGGCGGCGTTCGAGGCGGAGCGGCACAGCGCCTCGCTGCTGGAGGTGGAGGCCGCGGCCGGGACGGCCACCCTCGGCGGCGGGCAGCACGGCGGGCACGGCGGGCGGCCATAGCGCCGAAGGCACCGGACAGCCGGCGCCGATCAGCCACGGCCTCGACTGTTCGGTATTGATCATTCGCCCCGGCCCGGCGGGGGAGTGACGATACGCTCGGGCCGCGGACGAACCGCTCGAACGAGAACGGCAGGAGCTGGCGCCGGCCATGAACACCGACCTGACCAACACCACATCGAGCAAGATCAACGCGGCCCTGGTGCGGGCCCGCAGGGCGATCGGCAGTCCGGCGGTCGGCATGGTGCTGACGCTGGTCATCGTCACCGACGAGGCCAACCACTACGACGCCCTCAAGGCCGCCGCCGACGCCTCGCAGGAGCACCCCTCCCGGATCCTTGTGGTGATCAAGCGGCCCGGCCGCTCCCCGCGCGAGCGCGGCCAGTCCCGGCTGGACGCCGAGGTGCGCGTCGGCGGCGCCGACGGCAGCGGCGAGACCGTACTGCTGCGGCTGCGCGGCGAGCTCGCCCAGCACGCCGAGTCGGTGGTGCTGCCGCTGCTGCTGCCGGACGCCCCGGTCGTGGTCTGGTGGCCGGTCGACGCCCCCGACCATCCGGTCAGGGATCCGCTGGGCGCGCTGGCGCAGCGGCGGATCACCGACACGTACGCCGTCGAGCGCCCGCTGCGGGAGCTTGCGGCCCGCGCCGCCTCGTACGCCCCCGGCGACACCGACCTGGCCTGGACCCGGCTCACGCCCTGGCGGTCCATGCTGGCCGCCGCGCTCGACCAGGCGCGGGCCTCCGTGACCTCGGCGGTGGTGGAGAGCGAGGCGGACAACCCGAGCGCGGAGCTGCTGGCCCGCTGGTTCGCGGACCGGCTGAAGGTGCCCGTCGAGCAGGTCGTCACGGACGGCCCGGTGGTCACCGCGGTCCGGCTGCGCACCGCCGCCGGAGAGATCCACATCGACCGGCCGGAGGGCCCGGTGGCCACGCTGTCCATCCCGGGGCAGCCCACCCGCACCCTCGCGCTGAAGGTGCGCAGCACCGCCGAGCTGATCGCCGAGGAACTGCGCCGGCTCGACCCCGACGAGGCGTACGCCGCCGCCCTCCGCGCCACGATTCCGTCCGCCGGGCCCGTCCGGCTCGGCTGACCCGCTCACCTGCCACGACGGCCGATCCGAACCGACGCCCTTCCTCTGCTCGCGCCCTGTTCACGGGACCACCGCGGGCGGGGGAATAGTGGCGACAGCTGCCACGTTCCGGGGATATAGTTGAACCGTAAACATCCTAGGAGGGGTGAGACCGGTGCAGTTCGGTATCTTCACGGTCGGCGATGTCACGATGGACCCGACCACGGGCCGGGAGCCGACCGAGCACGAGCGGATCAAGGCGATGGTCACCATCGCGCAGAAGGTCGAAGAGGTCGGTCTCGACGTCTTCGCGACCGGTGAGCACCATAACCGACCGTTCGTCCCCTCGTCGCCGACCACCATGCTGGGCTGGATAGCGGCCCGTACCGAGCGGCTGATCCTGTCCACCTCCACCACGCTGATCACCACCAACGACCCGGTGAAGATCGCCGAGGACTACGCGATGCTCCAGCACCTGGCCGACGGCCGGGTGGACCTGATGATGGGCCGCGGCAACACCGGCCCGGTCTACCCCTGGTTCGGGCAGGACATCCGCCAGGGCATCCCGCTCGCGATCGAGAACTACGCGCTGCTGCGCAAGCTGTGGCGCGAGGACGTCGTCGACTGGGAGGGGAAGTTCCGCACCCCGCTTCAGGGCTTCACCTCCACGCCGCGGCCGCTGGACGGTGTGCCGCCGTTCGTCTGGCACGGCTCCATCCGTTCGCCGGAGATCGCCGAGCAGGCCGCGTACTACGGCGACGGCTTCTTCGCGAACAACATCTTCTGGCCCAAGAACCACTTCCAGAAGCTGGTGAACCTCTACCGGGAGCGGTACGCGCACTACGGGCACGGCACGCCGGAGCAGGCCATCGTCGGCCTCGGCGGGCAGGTGTTCATGCGCCGCAACTCGCAGGACGCGGTGCGTGAGTTCCGTCCGTACTTCGACAACGCGCCCGTTTACGGCCACGGCCCCTCCCTGGAGGAGTTCACGGCCGAGACCCCGCTGACCGTCGGCAGCCCCCAGGAGGTCATCGAAAAGACGCTGACCTTCCGGGACACCTTCGGTGACTACCAGCGCCAGCTGTTCCTCGTCGACCACGCGGGCCTGCCGCTGAAGACGGTGCTGGAACAGCTCGACCTGCTCGGCGAGGTCGTGGAGGTGCTGCGCAAGGAGTTCGCCCAGAACCGCCCGGCCGATGTGCCGGACGCCCCCACCCACGCGTCGCTGGTGGCCCAGCGCGACGCCAAGGCCCTCGAGGAGGTGGCCCGATGAGTACGGTCATGCGACACATTCCGCAGCAGCACGGTGCCCCGCGGCCGGTGAGGCTCGCCGTGGTCTCGGCCGGGCTGAGCGTGCCCTCGTCCACCCGGCTGCTGGCCGACCGGCTGGCGGAGGCCACCCGGCGGCTGCTGGCGGAGGGCGGGCACGAGGTCGAGGTGCAGGTGATCGAGTTGCGCGACCTGGCCGGCGACATCGCGAACAACCTGGTCACCGGCTTCCCGTCGGCCGCCCTGGAGGAGGCCGTGGAGAAGGTCACCGGCGCGGACGGGCTGATCGCCGTCACCCCGGTCTTCTCCGCCTCCTACAGCGGGCTGTTCAAGTCGTTCTTCGATGTGATCGACAACACGGCCCTGACCGGCAAGCCGGTGCTCGCCGGCGCGACCGGCGGCACCGCGCGGCACTCGCTCGCGCTGGAGCACGCGCTGCGGCCGCTGTTCGCCTATCTGCGGGCGATCGTGGTGCCCACGGCCGTGTACGCCGCGTCCGAGGACTGGGGCGGCTCCGGTGACCCCCTCACCGACACCCTGCCCACCCGCATCGACCGGGCGGCGGGCGAGCTGGCGGAGCTGATCGGCGGCCGCCGGGGCGCCGTCGCCCCCGAGCCCGAGATCGAAGCCGTGGTGCCGTTCGAGCAGCAGCTCGCGGCCCTGCGGCCCGAATGACCCCTCACCTCAGGGAGGAGCCTGACATGATCGACAACTTCAACAGCTTCCGGCCCGACGGTGAGCCCACCGCCGACCGCTGGGTCACCGCGCTGAGCCTGTTCGACGACAAGGAGCGGGAGGAGACCACGGCGGACCGCTGGGAGCGGGCCGGGCTGTACTTCGAGGCGAAGCAGTACACGGAGGCCGCCCAGCTCCTCGTCCAGGTCGTCGAGGAGGCCCCCGAGCAGACCGCCCCCCGGCTGCTGCTGGCCCGCGCCTACTACCACTCGGCGCAGCTGGGCCGGGCCGAGGAGCAGCTGCGCGAGGTGATCGCGCGCGACCCGGTCGAGCACTACGCCCATCTGATGCTGGGCCGCACGCTCCAGCGGCAGGGGCGTGCCGAGGAGGCGGAGCCATGGCTGCGCATGGCCGCGGCCTTCTCCGGTCACGCCCCCGCGGCGGAGTGACGGGCCGGCCGTACTGACCGGCCGGGCCCGGCGGGCCGTATCCGGTGGGCCGTATCCGGTGGGCCGTATCCGGTGGGCCGTATCCGGCGGGCCGGGACGGAAGGGCGGGGTGGACGGGCGGCACCGATGGGCCGGGCTGACGCTGCCGGGCGTCAGCGGCCCATCGTGAGCCCGTCCCGCCCGGCTCCCCGGCTGAGGACGGCCCGGCGGATGGTGTCCAGGGCGGTGGTGTCGACGCCGGCGCCGTTCGTCTGCGCACGGGGGAGGTTCACCACCCGGATCGGGTCGTTGGCCACGGCGTGGGGGATGAACTCCGCCTTCTTCACGGTCCACGGCTTGTCCGTGGTGGCGGGCGGGGCGAAGGTGAAGCGGGCGGCCGAGCCCATCTGGCCGCGCGGGTCGTTCATGACGCCCGCCACCTGGTCGCCCATGCCGTAGACCACCCAGGTGCCGTTCACCTTCTCGTACGCCTGGGGGATATGGGCGTGGGTGCCGAGGATGAGATCGATGTCGCGGCGCCCGTGGTCGGCCGAGGCGGTGAGCTTTTTGGCGACCGAGAGCTGGAGCTGGTCCGGCGCCTCCTGCCACTCGGTGCCCCAGTGCAGGCTCACCACGACCACATCGGCCCCGGCCCGGCGCGCGGCGCGGGCGTCCTCGACGATCTGCGCCGGGTCGATGAGGTTGACCAGCCACGCCTGTCCCTTGGGTACGGGGATGCCGTTGGTGCCGTAGCTGTAGGCGAGATGGGCGACCGTGGCGTCGCCGGCCTTCAGCAGGGTCGGCATGCGCTGCTCGTCGGCGGAGCGGGCCGATCCGGCGTGGCGGAGCCCGGCCCGGTCCATCGCGTCGAGTGTGCGGGTCACCCCTTCCGCACCCGCGTCCAGCGTGTGGTTGGAGGCGGTGGAGCAGGAGTCGTAGCCGAGCTCCTTGGCCGCCTCGGCGACCTCCGGCGGGCTCTTGAACGTCGGGTAGCCGGTGAACGGCCCGCCCGCGGCGCCGTAGACCGTCTCCATGTGGCAGATCGCCAGGTCGGCCTGGGAGGCCACGGACTTGGCCCCGGCGAGCATGGGCCCGAAGTTGTAGCCGTTGCCGCCCGCGTCCGCGCGCGCCTGGCGGATCACCGAGTCATGGATCAGCAGGTCGCCGGTGGCCGCCAGGGTGAACCCTTGGGTGGGCCCGGGTTTCGCCGCGGCCGCGGTCCTCGAGGACTTCTCCCCCGGATCGGGGGTGGCGGGTATGCCTGCGGTGCACGCGGTCGCCGCACCGAACAGCGCGGAGACCACGAGCGCGATCCTTTGGCGGGTCTGGAGAGACAAAGGGGTTCACCTCACGCTCACATGGGCCAAATAGGTGGATAGTCGTATTTATGTGCGTGAGGGGGCCGCTCTTGGCTGGGCCGCGCCGTACTTCACCGGAACGGCCGACGAAACGCACCCGATAGATCCGGGCCACTGCGCCGTCCGGCCCAGCGCCCCGGCGTGTCGCCGGACGCGGGGCCGGGCCGGGGCGAGCGGGGTGCGCGAGCCGCCGCAATGTCGGATAAAATCACTCAAACAATTAAAATTGACCCAAATGAGCTTCCTCGCGGGTGCTCGTGCCGGGCCGACCGGCTCGCACGCCACCCGAGCACCCGCACGCCACCAGAGCACCGATGACAACGGGGCCCGCGTCCGCCGGGCCACCGGGACGGATGCCTATGAACAGCGGGTACGAGGGACGGGACGAATTCGGCCCGGACCCCCTCGGAGACTTCCTGGCACGCTTTCTCGGCGTCGGACCGGCCGGGCAGCGACCCGGCTCCCGGCACGTCGACTTCGGCCGCCTGATGAGCGAGCCCGCACGGCAGCTCGTCTCCTCCGCGGCCTCGTACGCCGCCGACCGCGGATCCACCGACCTCGACACCGAGCACCTGCTCCGCGCTGCGCTCACGGCCGAGCCGACCCGCACCATGGTCGCCCGGGCCGGGGCGGACCCCGAGAGCCTGGTCGCCGAGATCGACCGGCAGACGGGGGAGGGGGCGCCGCGCGGCTCGGTCGCGGTCACGCCCGCCGTCAAGCGCGCGCTGCTCGACGCCCACGACATCGCCCGGTCCGCGGGCGCCTCGTACATCGGCCCCGAGCACGTCCTGATCGCCCTCGCCGCCAACCGTGACTCCACGGCCGGGCAGCTGCTGCACGCGGCCCGGTTCGAACCGCGCCCCGGCCCGCCGGGCGGGCTCGCGGCGGCCCCCGGCACCGCCGAACAGCGCCCGGGCCCCGGGCGGCGGGAGACCCCCAACCTCGACAAGTTCGGCCGCGACCTGACCGAGATGGCCCGCGAGGGGCGGATCGACCCGGTGATCGGGCGCGACGAGGAGATCGAGCAGACCATCGAGGTGCTCGCCCGGCGCGGCAAGAACAACCCCGTCCTCATCGGCGAGGCCGGCGTGGGCAAGACCGCCGTCGTCGAGGGGCTGGCCCAGCGCATCGCCGAGGCCGACGTCCCCGACATCCTCCTCGGCCGCCGCGTCCTACAGCTCGACTTCGCGGGCGTCGTGGCCGGGACCCGCTACCGCGGCGACTTCGAGGAGCGGCTCACCGGCATCATCGACGAGATCCGCGCCCACTCCGAGGAACTGATCGTCTTCATCGACGAGCTGCACACCGTCGTGGGCACCGGCGGCTCCGAGGGCGGCCCGATGGACGCGAGCAACATCCTCAAGCCCGCCCTGGCCCGCGGCGAACTGCACGTCATCGGCGCCAGCACCCTCCAGGAATACCGCCGCAACATCGAGAAGGACGCGGCCCTCGCACGCCGCTTCCAGCCCATCATGGTGCCCGAGCCCGCCCCCGCCGACGCCCTGGAGATCCTCCGCGGCCTGCGCGACCGCTACGAGGCCCACCACCAGGTCCGCTACACCGACGAGGCGCTGCTCGCCGCCGTCGAACTCTCCGACCGCTATCTCACCGACCGCTTCCTGCCCGACAAGGCCATCGACCTGATGGACCAGGCCGGCGCCCGCGTACGGCTGCGCTCCAGCACCCGGGGCACCGACGTCCGCGCGCTGGAACGCGAGGTCGAGCAGCTCACCCGGGACAAGGACCAGGCCGTCGCCGCCGAGCAGTACGAGCGGGCCACCGCCCTGCGCGACCGGGTCAACGACCTGAACCGGCGCATCGAGGAGGGGTCCGGCAAACTGCACCCTCCCGGCCGGGTCTCCGAGGTCACCGTCGAGGACATCGCCGACATCGTCTCCCGGCAGACCGGCATCCCCGTCAGCAGCCTCACCCAGGAGGAGCGGGACCGCCTGCTCGGCCTCGAGGAACACCTGCACAAGCGGGTCATCGGCCAGGAGGAGGCCGTCGCCGCCGTCGCCGACGCCGTACTGCGCTCCCGCGCGGGCCTCGCCGACCCCAGCCGTCCCATCGGCAGCTTCCTGTTCCTCGGCCCCACCGGCGTCGGCAAGACCGAGCTGGCCCGCGCCCTGGCCGAGGCGCTGTTCGGCAGCGAGGACCGCATGGTCCGCCTGGACATGAGCGAATACCAGGAGAAACACACCGTCAGCCGGCTGATCGGCGCCCCGCCCGGATACGTCGGCCACGAGGAGGCCGGACAGCTCACCGAGGCGGTGCGCCGCCAGCCGTACTCGCTGCTGCTCCTGGACGAGATCGAAAAGGGCCACCCCGACGTCTTCAACATCCTCCTCCAGGTCCTCGAGGACGGACGGCTCACCGACGCCCAGGGCCGCACCATCGACTTCAAGAACACCGTCATCGTCATGACCAGCAACCTCGGCTCCGAAGAGATCACCGGGCGTGGCGCGGTCCTGGGCTTCGGCGGCGGCGCGGAGGCCGACGAGGAGGCCCGCCGGGATCGCGTGCTGCGCCCGCTGCGCGAGCACTTCCGGCCGGAATTCCTCAACCGCATCGACGAGATCGTCATCTTCCGGCGGCTCGCCGACGAACAGCTGCGGCAGATCACCGATGTGCTCCTGGAGGAGACCCGGCGCCGGCTGCGCGCCCAGGACGTCCCCGTCGACTTCACCCCAGCCGCCGTCGACTGGCTGGCCCACCAGGGCTACCAGCCCGAGTACGGGGCCCGGCCGCTGCGCCGCACCATCCAGCGGGAGGTCGACAACCCGCTGTCCCGGATGCTGCTCAACGGCAAACTGTCGCCGCACAGCCATGTGGAAGTCGATGTCGAGGACGGGAAGCTGACCTTCAGAAAGGAGGGGAACCCCACCGCCGCGGTCGGCTGACAAAGGTCTTGCGGACACGGGGTGACCAGCTCGCGAGCGGGCGCGATAGCGTGTCCAAGCCAACGGGGACAGCACCGGCCCCTGGATTTGGATTCCGCTCGCCTGCACGCACGAGGAGCCCACTTGACCAGCCCGGAACAGCGCATGGCCGACCTGCTCAAGACCTTTGGAGATCCGGGGGCGTCCACCGCCCAGCTGCTGTGCGACCGGCACTCGGCCGACGCCGTCGCCTTCACGGTGGTCGGGGCCGACCTCAGCGGGCACGACATGACCTACGGCGAACTCCGCGACGCCTCCGCGCGGATGGCCGGCGCCCTCACGGCCCTCGGGGTGGGCCCCGGCGACCGGGTCGCCACGCTGATGGGCAAGTCCACCGAACTCCTCGTCGTGACGCTCGCGATATGGCGGATCGGGGCCGTCCAGGTGCCCCTGTTCACGGCGTTCGCGCCCCCGGCCATCGCGCTGCGGATCACCGGCAACGGCACCAAGGTCGTGATCACGGACGCCGGGCAGCGCCCCAAGCTGGCCGCCGGCCCCGACCTCCCCGCCGACCAGCCGTGGCGGATCGTCACCACCGGGCCCACCGAGGAGGGCGACCTGTCGTTCGCCGAACTGCTCCAGGGACACGCCCCGCTGGAGGAGCCGGCCGCCCTCGGCGGGGACGCGACCATCGTGGAGCTGTTCACCTCCGGCACCTCCGGCCCGCCCAAGGCGGTGCCGATCCCGCTGCGTGCCGTCGCGGGCTTCGCCATGTACCAGGAGTTCGGCCTCGACCACCGGCCCACCGACGTGTTCTGGAACGCCGCCGACCCGGGCTGGGCCTACGGGCTGTACTACGCGATCATCGGCCCGCTCGCCCTCGGGCAGCGGAGCCTGCTGCTGGGCGGCCTGTTCTCCGCCGAATCGACATGGCAGGTGCTGTCCCGCTTCGGCGTCACCAACTTCACCGCGGGCCCCACCGTCTACCGCAAGCTGCGCACCACCCCCGCCCCCGACGGGGTGCGGCTGCGGTGCGCCTCCGCGGCCGGCGAGCCGCTCCCGGCCGACGTGATCACCTGGGCGGAGCAGGCCCTCGGCATCCCGGTGCGCGACCACTACGGCTCCACCGAACTGGGCATGGCCATCGCCAACGGCTGGCACCCCGCGCTGCACGCCGAGCTCAAGCCCGGCTCCATGGGCCGGCCTCTGCCCGGCTGGAGCGTGACCGTTCTGCGCGAGGACACCAACTCCGCCGTCGCCGAGACCGGCCGCCCCGGCCGGGTGGCCGTGGACATCGCCAAGAGCCCGCTGATGTGGTTCGAGGGCTACCGCGACGCCCCGGAGCGCACCGCCGAGAAGTTCAGCCCCGACGGACACTGGTTCTACACCGGCGACACCGCCTCGCGGGACGATGAAGGCCACCTGTACTTCTCCGGGCGCAGCGACGACGTGATCCTGATGGCCGGATACCGCATCGGCCCGTTCGAGGTGGAGAGCGTGCTGCTGGAGCACGAGGCGGTGGCGGAGGCGGCCGCGGTCGGTGTGCCCCACCCGGAACACGGCGAGATCATGGAGGCCTTCGTGGTGCTGCGCGCGGGCACCGAGGGCGATGACACCCTCGCCGCCGAGCTCCAGCAGCTGGTCAAGGACCGGCTCGCCAAGCACGCCTACCCCCGCAGTGTGCGCTTCGTCGCCGAGCTGCCCAAGACGTCGAGCGGGAAGACCCAGCGCTTCCTGCTGCGCCCGCGGCAGGTCAGCTCCCGCGCTCGCTGAGAGACAGGTCCGGGGCGGCCCGGCTCGGCTATCGTGAGCGGTTACGCGACGGCGGGGGTACCTCCCAGCGGCAGCTGGGGGAAGCCGAGCCGAAGGCGCGCGAGGGGAAAGGCCTACGTGAACGAGGCAGCAGAGGCGACCGGCGCGGGCACACCGGGCAAGGCGGGCAGGCGGACGGAGAACACCACGGGCAAGGACGTGTCCACGGTCAGGGACGTCGCCCGGCGCGCCGGGGTCTCCGCGTCCACCGTCTCGCGTGTCATGGGCGGCACCTATCCGGTGGCCACGGCCACCCGGGCCAAGGTGCTCAAGGCGATGCGCGAACTGGACTACGTGGTCAACGCGCATGCCCGCGCGCTCGGCGGGTCCACCAACAAGACGGTGGCCTTCGTCGTGGACGATGTGACCGGCCCCTTCTACGCGCACATCGCGCGCGGTGTGGAGGAGCAGGCGTCCGCCGAGGGGCGGCTGTGCATGCTGTGCACCACCCACGGCGATCCGCAGCGCGTCCTCGCCGTGGTGGAGATGATGCGCGAGCAGCGGGCCGACGCGGTGATCGTGGTGGGTGGCGCCTGGGAGGACAAGGCCTACCAGGACCGGATGGCCCACTTCGCGCACGCCCTGGACCGGGTGGGGTCGCGACTGGCGCTGGTCGGCAGGCCACCGCTGGGCGAAGGCGTGCCCGCCACCGTCGTGGACTACGACAACGAGGCCGGCGCCTTCGCGATGACCACCCACCTGCTCAGCGCCGGACACCGGCGCATCGCCTATCTGGCCCGGGTCCCGGGGCTGTCCACGAGCACCCAGCGGATCAGCGGCTTCACCCGGGCCCATGAGCTGATGGGGCTGAGCCCCGACCCCGCCCTGATCCTGGACGGAAACTTCACCCGCGCCCACGGCTATCGTGCCGCCCGGGAGCTGCTGGCCTCAGGGGCCGACTTCAGCGCGGTGTTCGCCGGGACGGACATGGTGGCGGCGGGGGCGCTCCAGGCGCTGCGCGAGGGTGGCGTACGGGTGCCCGAGGACGTCTCGGTGGCGGGCTACGACGACATTCCGGTGGCGATCGACGTCTTCCCCGCGCTGACCACCGTGCATGTGCCGCACGAGGAGCTGGGCCGCACCGCGGTGCGGCTGGCCCTGCACCGCGACGAGCTCCCCGAGAGCCAGCACCAGGTGCTCGGCACCCATATCGTCATCCGGTCCTCGACCAAGAGCCCGGGCCGGCCCCAGAGCCGGGAAACCAGCTAGAAAACGGTCTCTGCCAAGCGCTCCCGAACCCCGGGAGCCGCGGCGGAGACCGTCGAAAATTTTCGCGTCTGGTAGCGGTGGAAGACGGCACGGCGAGGGACGCCCATGATGGGCACCGGTTTCCTTGAACCCCCACCCGCACGCCTTCCGGGAGCGACCCACCATGACGCCGAGCCGGCCGAGGTTCCTCGTCTACACCCGCACCACCGCCTATCGGCACGACTCCATACCCGAGGGCGTCCGCGCCTTCCGCGAGCTCGGCGCCGAGCACGGCTTCGAGATCGAGGCGACGGAGGATCCGCGGGCCCTCGAAGGCGACCTCGACCGCTTCGCGGCCGTGGTGTTCCTCTCCACCAGCGGCGATGTCCTCACTCCCGAGGGGCGGACGGCGCTGCGTACGTACTGCGGGACGGGCGGCGGGTTCATGGGGGTGCACGCCGCCGCGTGCACCGAGTACGGCTGGCCGTACTACGGCGAGCTGCTCGGCGCCCGCTTCGCCCGCCACCCCGCACTCCAGCCGGGCGTGCTCACGGTCGAGGACCGGGACCATCCGGCGACCGGCCATCTGGGCGCCACCTGGTCGTTCACCGACGAGTGGTACGACTTCCGGGCCAGCCCGCGCGGTGCGGTGCGGGTGCTGGCCTCCGCCGACGAGACCTCGTACGAGGGCGGGGGGATGGGGGACGACCATCCACTCGTCTGGTGCCATGAACACGGCGGCGCGCGGGTCTTCTACACCGCGCTCGGACACGCCCCCGAGGCGTATGACGACCCCGCCTTCCGCGCCCATCTCCTCGGCGGGCTCCGCCATGTGGCCCGGTCGCAGCCCTGACCACATCCCGCACCGCCCCCCCCACACACACAATCCCCCCACGATGGGAGTGACTTCTCGATGAGCCGCGAGAACACACACAAGCTCAGCCGCCGCGGAGTGCTGAAGGCCGCCGGAGGGCTCGCCCTCGCCGGCGCCGCCGGCGGCATCACCTCCGCCGTCACCGCGGGCTCCGCGGGCGCCGCCCCGGCCACCTTCACCCACCCGGGCATGCTGCACGCCTACGGCGAACTCAACCGGGCCAAGGTGCGGGTGGCCGCCGGGAACGACCCCTGGCTGGCCGGCTGGAACCGGCTGATCGCCAACTCGCACGCCCAGTCCGGCTGGAAGGCCAACCCGCAGGCCACCATCGTCCGCGGCGGCACCGGCGAGAACTACGGCATCCTCTACAACGACATCCACGCCGCCTACCAGAACGCCCTGCGCTGGAAGATCGCCGGGACCACCGCCCACGGCGACACCGCCCGGGACATCCTCAACGCCTGGTCCGCCACGCTCACCACGGTCACCGGAAACGCCGACCGGTTCCTGGCCGCCGGAATCTACGGCTACCAGTTCGCCAACGCCGGCGAGCTGATGCGCGGCTACTCCGGCTTCGACCTCGACCGGTTCAAGCGGATGATGCTCAACATCTTCTACCCGCTGAACAACCAGTTCCTCACCGGTCACAACGATGCCTGCATCACCAACTACTGGGCCAACTGGGACCTGTGCAACATGAACTCGATCCTGGCCATCGGCATCCTGTGCGATGACGGGGCCAAGTACGACCAGGCCGTGAACTACTTCAAGAACGGCGCGGGCAACGGCTCGATCAAGCACGCCGTGCCCTTCGTCTACGACGACCAGGGCCTCGCCCAGTGGCAGGAGTCCGGCCGGGACCAGGGTCACACCATGATGGGCATGGGCCAGATGGGCGCCTTCTGCGAGATGGCCTGGTCTCAGGGAGAGGACCTGTACGGCTACGACAACAACCGCTTCATGAAGGCCGCCCAGTACGTCGCCAAGTACAACCTCGGCCAGGACGTCCCCTTCACCACCTACACCTGGGGCACCGGCCAGAACTGCGCCCAGCAGTCCCAGACCGTGATCTCCTCCGCGAGCCGCGCCCAGACCCGGCCGGTGTGGGACATCCTGCACTACCACTACGCCAGGCGCCGGGGCCTGTCCGTCCCGCACATCACGGCCATGGCGGAGAAGGGCCGCCCCGAGGGCGGCGGTGGAGACTACGGCTCCACCAGCGGCGGCTTCGACCAACTGGGCTTCGGCACCCTGCTGTACGCCAAGTAGGGCACACCCGCCGCGCGGGGCGCGCTGCCCCCGTGAGGTGGTACGAAGGTCTTCGTCCGACGCCGGTCATCCCGAGGCTCCGCAGTTGTTGCAACTCCAACCGCCGCTCGGCCCCTGGATGACCGGCGCTCCGCACTGACTGCAGTTCACAGCGGTCCCCCTCCTCATCCTCTACACAAGAAGACGCCGTATCTCTGTCCAAGGCTGCCCGGAATTCAGGCGGAGATCGAAACGGCGGCGTCCGGGCGGCCCACGGGGAGGCTCTGCTCGGCCCAGATCACCTTGCCGTGCGCGGTCTGGCGGGTGCCCCAGCGCTGGGTGAGCTGGGCGACGAGCAGCAGTCCGCGACCGCCCTCGTCGAAGCTGCGCGCCCGGCGCATATGCGGAGCGGTGCTGCTGGCGTCGGAGACCTCGCAGATCAGCCCGGTGTCATGGATCAGCCGCAGCTGGATGGGGCTGCTGGCGTGCCGGATGGCGTTGGTGACCAGCTCGCTCACCACCAACTCGGTGGTGAAGACGGCCTCCTCCATCCCCCAGGCCATCAGCTGCCGCGAGGCCCACCGGCGCGCCTCGGCGACGGTCGCCGGGGTGGCCGGCACATCCCGGATGGCGACGCACCCGGCATCCAGGGTGCGGGTCCGGGCGACCAGCAGGGCGATGTCGTCACCGCCCCGCTCCGGGGTGAGCGCGTCCAGCACGGACTGGCACACCCGCTCGGGCGACTCGGCCCGCCCGGCCAGCGCCCGGCACAGCAGCGCCAGACCCTCGTCGGGGTCGCTGGCGGCGGACCGCAGCAGACCGTCGGTGTACAGGACGAGCGTGCTGTCCTCGGGCAGCTCCAGATCGACGGTCTCGAACGGCAGGCCCCCCACGCCCAGCGGCGGCCCCGGAGGCACCCTCGGCAGCGTGACCGCGCCGCCGGGGGTGACCACGACGGGCGCGGGGTGGCCGGCGCTGGCGAAGGAGGCCGTGCGGGTGATCGGGTCGTAGACCCCGTACAGACAGGTCGCGCCCAGCTCCCCGGCGGTGCCCTTCCCCTCCCCGGCGGTGTGGGCCTCCTCCTCGTCCAGCCGGATGACCAGATCGTCCAGGTGGGTGAGCAGCTCGTCCGGGGGCAGGCCGATGTCGGCGAGCGTACGCACCGCGGTCCGCAGCCGCCCCATCGTCGCCACCGCGTGCACCCCATGACCCACCACGTCGCCCACCACCAGACCGATCCGGGCGCCGGAGAGCCTGATGACATCGAACCAGTCGCCCCCGAGCCCGGCCGCGGTGCCCGCCGGCAGATAGCGGGAGGCGATCGAGGCGGCCGCCTGCCGCATCCCGTGCCGCGGCAGCATGCTGCGCTGGATGGCCAGCGACACGGCGCGCTCCCGCGTATACCTGCGGGCGTTGTCCACACACACCGCGGCCCGTGCCGTGATCTCCTCGGCGAGGAGCAGATCGTCGTCGTCGAAGGGCTCCCGCGTCCGGTGGCGGTAGAACATGGCGACCCCGAGCGTCGTGCCCCGGGCGCTCATCGGCACCGCCATCACCGAGTGCATCCCGTACCGGCGCACCGCCTCGGCACGGCGGGGCACCTCATCGGTCCAGCGTCGGAACTCCGGGTCCCGGACGGTGTGGCGCACACCGCGGCCGGTGGTCAGGGCCTGGGCCGGAGGCGAGTACTCCGGCCAGGAATCCGCGCCCCCGGCCTCCAGCGACGCCTCCGGGCAGCCCGGCAGCACGGACTGCTGCGCGATCCGGCGGAAGTCCACGGCGCGGCTCGCCGGGCCCACGGCCGGCTCCTGCCCGTGGTAGATTGAATCCAGCAGATCGACCGTGACGAAGTCGGCGAACCGGCCGACGGCCACGTCCGCCAGCTCCTGCGCCGTCCGGGTCACGTCCAAGGTGGTGCCGATCCGGACGCTGGCCTCGTTGACGATGGTCAGCCGGCGGCGGGCCCAGTGCTGCTCGGTGTCGTCGAAGACCAGCGCGGACATGCCCCGCACCCGGCCGGCCGCGTCCTTGATCGGGATCAGATAGCAGGCCCGGGCGCGCTTGCCGGGCACGCCGGACATGCCCCGGCCGTACGACTCGTGCCGCACGCCCTCTCCGGTGCGCAGCACCTGCTCCTGGAGGCGGTCGAGCTCCTGGAAGACGGGGCGCGGGTCCATCTCGCGCAGCCGCAGCCCGCGCATCTCCTCCAGCCTCCGCCCGGTGATGCGGGTCATGGCCGCATTGGCGTCCACCAGGCGCACCCGCGTGTCGTAGATGGCCACGGGCACCGGCATCTGGTCCAGCGTCCAGTCCGACAGCAGCCGCGCCTCCTCGGACTGCCCGGCCTCCCCGGGCTCCTCGGACCGCCCGGACTCCATGGCGGCCGCCGCCTCCGGGCCCGCCGCCACCAGCCAGTGGGTCACGCCCCCGACGTCGGTCAGCAGATGTGCCTGCACCGCCAGCTCCACGCGGTGCCCGTCCCGGTGCCTGGTCCCGATCCGGCCGCTCCAGCCGTCGCCCGGCCGCGCGTGCAGATGGCTCCGGGCCCCCGCGGGAAGATCCCCGGCGAGCAGATCCCCAACCGGATGCCCCAGCATCTCGCCGGGCTGGTACCCGAGCACCCGCACCGCGTCGGGCCCCCACGCCGTGATGAATCCGCGGGTGTCGACCTCGATCGCCGCGGAGAGCGGTCCGGCACCGGTGTGCCCGAGCCCTGCGGTCCCGCCCCGGCGCGTCGGAATGTCGTTCTTGCGCATCGGCGTCTCTCTCGCTGGGCCATGCTCCGTGCCCGGGCTCCGCGGCACGGACGCCACGGCTCCTCAACTGAATGATCCCCGGGCCCGGGCCCGCTCAATCGACCCCCGTCCCGGCGGTGCGCACCGCCAGCTCGGCCAGCGCCTCCGGGGCCCCGGCCTGGCCGCGCACCCCCGGGAAGGCGTTGATGTCCACGATCAGCGGCTTCCCGCCGCCCGCGTCGATCACATCCACGCCGTACACCCGCAGCCCGAAGACCGACCCCACCTCCAGCGCCAGCCGCGCCCAGCCCGCCGGCAAGTCCCCGGGGCCGAGCGACAGCGCCGGGCCGCGGTCGGGATCCGCCAGTTCCGACCGGCGGACGGCCGCGAACAGCCGGTCCGCGATCACCCACAGCTTGTGGTCCCAGCCGCTGTTCTCGGTGAACCGCTGCACCACCACCGGCTCATCCGGCCAGACGGCGCGCAGGGCCCGCAGCCCGGCGGCATCGTCGACCCGGGCCACCAGATCGTGCCGCCTGCTGTGCCGGCTCTTGATCACCACCGGATACGCGAGCTCCTCGGCGGAGAGCCGGGCGAGGGCGGACACCGTCCGGGTGCGCGCGAACGGCAGCCCCGCCCGGAGCGCCAGCGCGGCCATCGCCGTACGGTCCTGGCACAGCTCGGTCGCCCCCGCCGCGTTCAGCACCGGAGCGCCACGCTGCTCCAGGTAGCGGGCCAGACCGAGGGCGCGCGGCGTCCGCGCCTTGAGCAGATAGACGTCGGCGAGCGCGCCGAAGGAGCCCGGATCGTCCGGCACGCCGTCCCAGGCGCCCGGATCCACCGCCTCCACCCGATGCCGGGGCGTCAGCAGCGCGGTCGCGGCGGCCAGCAGCGGATGCCCCGGCTCCGGGGTGATCAGACCGATCCTCATCGGCCCTCGACGGCGCTCGCGGGAACCTGTTCCGCCACCCGCGCCCGCGCCGGGGCGGGCACCACGGCCGCCGCCCCCGCCCCGCCCGCGCCCCGGCGGGCCAGCTCCAGCACGGCCCGCCCCACCCGTGCCGCCGCGTCCGGCACCTGACGGAAGCTCGGAAAGTCGTTCACATCGACGATCACCGGGCCGTCCGGACCCAGCAGCACATCCACCCCGTACAGGTCCAGGCCGAAGGCCGCCCCGGCCTCGGCGACGATCCGGGCCACCTCGGCGGACAGCGGCACCCGCCGCTCGCGCACCGGCCCGTCGGGGTGCAGCGGCGAACTCCGCTCGGTCGCGTACAGCTCGCCGTCCACGCAGTACACCTTGAGGTCGACCCCGGAGTTGGCCACATACGGTTGGGCGATCAGCATCCCTTCCCCCGCCAGCTCCGCCCGCAGTCCGGCCAGCCGCTCGGGGGAGGAGACCAGCCGCACCGCCCGCCCGGAGCTCCCGTCGGCGGGCTTGACCACCAGCGGGAACTCCGCCGCGGGAATCTCGGTCAGCGACTCCGGCCGGGCGGCGGCGTAGGTCAGGGGCATCGGCAGCCCCCGGGCGCGACCGATCGCCGCCGCCAGCACCTTGTCCCGCACCCCGCGGATCGACCGCGCGTCATTGACCGTGGTCAGCCCCACAGCCGCCGCGGCCTCCAGCAGCGTCAGGCCCGGCCCCCCGGAGACCGTCTTGAGCACCCAGGCGTCGTGGCTGCCCGCCCCGACCGTCTCCGATACGCTCACCAAGGAGCTCCCGGGCCACAGCACATCCACCCGGTGTCCCCAGGCGGTGAGCTGCCGGATCACCTCCAACGGCATGCCGTCGTAGCGGTAGTGCTCCTCCACCAGAAAGCAGAGCCTCATCGACCATCCCTGTCACGCTGTGGGACGTTCGCCGACCGATCCGGCGCGCCACAACGTCTCAGCATGTCATGACGGCCCGGCAGACTCGCGGGCGGGAACCGAACGGCCGTCCGCTCAGGAGACGATGTCCTTGCGGTTGAACCCGCGGAAGGCCAGCGCGATCAGCACCAGCGCGTAGGCGACGGAGACCGCCACACCCTCCACCATGCCGCTCCACTCCGCCTGCGGCTGTAGCGCGTCGAGCCAGGCGAACTGCCAGTGGGCGGGCAGGAAGTCACGCCAGGATCCGAGCGCCGTGACCGCGTCCAGCACATTGCCCACGATGGTCAGCCCGACCGCTCCGCCGACCGCGCCCAGCGGGGCGTCGGTGACCGTGGAGAGCCAGAACGCCAGTGCCGCGGTGACCAGTTGGGACAGGAAGATGTACGCGACCACCACGCCGAGCCGGCCCAGCGCCTCGCCCGTGGGCAGCGACCCGCCGGTGGGCAGCCGCAGCGGGTCCCAGCCGTACGCCACCGTCCCCACCACCAGTGCCACCAGCGGCAGCAGGACGATCGCGGCCGCGCTGAACCCGAGCGCCACCGCGAGCTTGCTCAGCAGCAGCCGCGTCCTGGGCACGGGCGCGGCCAGCAGATAGCGCAGCGAGGACCAGTTGGCCTCGGCCGCGACGGTGTCCCCGCAGAACAGCGCCACCGGCACCACCAGCAGAAACGCCGCCGAGACGAACAGCGCGGTGGCGGCGAAGTTGGCCCCGGAGGCCGTCGCGGTGACCATCAGCGTGGTCCGGTTCTCGCGCCCTTCCGGGGTGCCGCCCAGCGCGAAGGCCGCGACGAGCACGAACGGCAGCGCCGCCAGCACCGTCGCCATCACCAGGGTCCGGCGCCGGCGCAGCTGCCGGACCGCCTCGACCCGCAGCGGCAGGGTCCGGCCCGGGCGGTGTCCGGGCGCCGCCTCCGTCAGCGAGCTCATGCCCCTGCCTCCCGCTCGGTCTCGCCGCGCTTCCCTGCGCGGGCTTCCTTCGTCACTGCTCGCTCCTCCGTCGCTGCGCCCCAAGACACGCGCCCCTTCACCCGCTCAGTCTTGGCGCGCTCCAACGCGCGGGCTTCCCTCGTCACTGCTCGCTCCTTCGTCGCTGCGCGGCTCCTCAGTCCAGCCCGCGCAGCGCCCCAAGACACGCTCATGCGGCCCCTCCTCCGATCAGGGTCAAGAACGCGTCCTCCAGGCGCCGGTTGGGCCCGAAGCTGGTCACCGGGATCTCCAGCCGCACCAGTTCCGTGAGCAGCCGCGCGGGACCGGTACCGTCCAGGCGCACCAGCAGCCCGTCGCCGGTGCGCACCGCCGAGGCGACCCCGGGCAGCGCGCCCACCTTCTCCACCAGGGCGTCGCTCAGCTCGCCCTCGTGGCCCACCAGCAGGCTGTTCCCGGTGCCGGCGATCTCCTCGACCGGGCCCGCCTCGACGAGCCGGCCGCGGTCCATGACGACCAGATGGGTGCAGGACTGCTCGACCTCGGCGAGCAGATGGCTGGAGACGATCACGGTGCGGCCCGCCGCCGCGTACCGGATCATCACCTCGCGCATCTCGCGGATCTGCGGCGGGTCGAGGCCGTTGGTCGGCTCGTCCAGGATCAGCAGATCGGGCAGCCCCAGCATGGCCTGGGCGATGGCCAGCCGCTGCCGCATGCCCTGCGAGTAGGTGCGCACCGCGCGCTCCAGCGCGTCGCCGAGCCCCGCGATCTCCAGCGCCTCGTCCAGATGGGCGTCCTCGGCGGGGCGGCCGGTGGCCTGCCAGTACAGCTCCAGGTTGGCCCGGCCGGTCAGATGCGGCAGGAACCCCGCCCCCTCGACGAAGGCGCCCACGCGTGAGAGCACCGAGGCGCCGGGCCTGATGGCGTGGCCGAACACCCGGATCTCACCGCTGTCGGGGGTGATCAGCCCCATCAGCATGCGCAGGGTGGTGGTCTTGCCCGCGCCGTTGGGCCCGAGCAGCCCCAGGACCTGTCCCTTCTCCACGGTGAAGGAGAGGTCCTGCACCGCGTACCGGTCGACCGACTTCGCGTACCTCTTGCTCAGGCCCGTGATCCGCAGCGGCACCTCGGTCAGCTCGGGGTCGGGCGCCGGCGCGGCGGTGCGCCGCCTGCCGGTGAGCAGCAGGACCAGCGCCACCGCGGCGGCCCCCAGCGGCAGCCCCCACACCCACCAGGGCAGCGGGGCGGCCTGGGTGCGCACCTCGGGCGCGGTGGGGACCGTCAGACCGCCGTCCGCGAGGGCGACGGTGTACGTGGCGGGCTCGGCCGGCGAGGCGTAGCCGAGGTCGGTCGCCGCGAGCACCAGCCGCAGCCGGTGGCCCGGCTCCACCTCGTGGTCGACGGCGGGCAGCCGGAGCTCGACGGTTTTGCCGCGCTCGGCGCCGGTGACCCGCACGGGGGAGACCAGCTGGGAGGGCAGTACCTGCGCCCCGTCCGGCCCCACGTCGTACACCTTCGCGAACAGCACCGCGTCTGGCGCGTCCGCCTTCACCCGCACCTTGACCGAGGGCGAGCCGGTGATCCGCAGCGACCGGCCCAGCGGTGCCGAGTCGAAGCGGGCGTACTGCCCGGGGAAGTCGAGGGAGACCCCGACGCCCAGGGACGAGGCCTGCGAGAGCCCCGCGATGCCCGGCACCGAGGAGACCGCCGACGGCCCGCCACCCGGCGGGTTGGCGAACGACTGCTCGCGGCCGCTCAGCCGCACGGTCCGCCCGTGGCCGGTCAGCCCCGGGTAGCTGTCGCCCGTCGCGCCGCGCAGCCGGGCGGCGCCGTTGGTGGAGTCGAACCCGCCGGTGCGGGTGATCCGGAAGGCGGGGCCGGTGTCCGTGCTCTTGTCGCCCTTGAGATAGCGGTCGAACCACGCCCGGGTGCGGTCGGTGACGCGCGCGGTCTCGGGGTCGCCCCCGTCGTGTCCGCCGGCGATCCAGTCGACGGCGACGGGCGCCCCGTTGGCCTTGATGGCCTTGGCCATCGCGTCCGACTGGCCGAGCGGGAAGAGCGAGTCCGTCTGGCCCTGGAGGATCAGCGTCGGAACCTTGATCCGGTCGGCCACGGCGGACGGGCTGCGTTCCTCCAGCATCCGGCGGGCGGCGGCGTCCGGCTTGCCGGACACCGCGATCCGCTCGTACATCTCGCACAGCCGCTGCTCGAACCGGCCGCAGCCCTGGCCGCGGTCCCGCTCCTGGCCCTCGCGACCCTGGCCCTGGCCTTGGCCCTGGCCTCCGCGCCCCTGGGCGGCGGTGGGGTCCGCCGAACCGGTGGTGAAGAAGATCCCCGTCCAGAGCTTCTTGAACACGCCGTCGGGGAAGAGCGAGTCGGCCAGGTTCCAGTAGGTGATCGCGGGAGCGATGGCGTCGACGCGGCGGTCGTACCCCGCGGCGAGCAGCGAGACGGCCCCGCCGTACGAGGCGCCCGCCACCCCCACCCGGGGGTCGCCCGCGGCGTCGAGCCGCACCTCGGGCCGCTTGGCCAGCCAGTCGACCAGCCGCCGGACATCGGCCACCTCGTGGTCCGGGTCGTTCAGCCCGATCTTCCCCGTGGACGCGCCGAAGCCGCGCGCCGACCAGGTCAGCACCGCGTACCCGTCCCGGGCCAGCTTCTCGGCCTGGGCGCGCACATCGTCCTTGCTGCCCCCGAAGCCATGGGCCAGCAGCACCGCGGGCCTGCGGCCGGAGCCCGAGGTGAAGTACGAGGTGTCGATGCGCGCCCCCGGCATGCGCAGCACCTGGTCCTCGCGGTGGACGGACGGGCGGCCGTCGGAGGCGACGGCCGCCCAGGTGCCCGCGCCCGCGAGCACGGCCACCGCGGCCACCGCCGACACCAGCAGCCGTCTGCCGCGCAGCCGGGTTTTTCGCAGAATCATGTCTGCACCCTAAGCGGGCGGTCTGAGCACGGCAGCTGACACCGGGTGGATTCCGCAACCCTCCCAGGGGAGTATTCCGTCCCCCGGACGTACGACGGGTGCGGTATGGCGAGCGAGGTGGGGAGGCGCGGCGAAAACGGCCTTCCGGACGCCCTCAAACAGCCTGTGGCCAGGGTCTTTTGTCAGTGCCAGGCAGTAGAATGGAGGGGTAAGAACAAGGGTCCCCGACCTCCTTTGGAGGATGCCGATGGCCACTGCCGCCACACCTCTTCCGAACCTGCCGAACTACGCGACCCTCCCGACGAAACGAGTGCCCGCCGGACGTCCGCGCGAGTGGTACGAGAACCACCACCGCCGGCTGAAGGCCATGCGCCTGGCCATCGCCCTGCTCAACTCCGGGGTGTACCGCCCCGAGCAGGCGCCCAACCGCAAGATACGCACCACCGCGGCCCGAATCGGGGTGCACCCGCCCTCCAACACCACCTGCCGCATGGTGCGGTCCCTCATCCGCTACGAGCACCGCTGACCCCGGTCCCCGCCGGGCCGTCTTTCCCGACGGCCCGGCGGGGCCTTCCGGCCCTCGTCAGTCGCGCCGGGCGACCACCCGGTAGGCATTGGACAGATGACGGCGGCCGGCCAGCGGCCTGATCACCAGGTGGTCCAGCGCGGCCGCCGCCAGCAGGGCGGGGACGCCCGCCAGCACGGTCGCCGTGCGCAGCGCCCGGCGGAGCCGGCCCGGCGGGGACGACAGCCACGGCTGCTCCTCACGCGGGGCGACGGCGTTCAGCAGCAGCCACACCGCCCCGAGCAGATCCACCGGGTCGTGCGGCCGGGCGTGCTCCTCGGCGACCACGGTGAAGCCGAGCCCGGTCAGCTCCCGGCGCAGATTGGCCACGGGGACGAAGTGGAGGTGCTGCGGCTGGAGCCAGGGCAGCCACCAGCAGCCCAGCAGCCGGGCGAAGCGGCTCTCCGGGTCGGGCACGTCGATCAGCAGATGCCCGCCCGGGCGCAGCACGCGCCGCGCCGCGCGCAGCTCGCCCCGGGGGTCCGTGCTGTGCTCCAGATAGTGGAACATGCTCACCACGTCGTACCCGTCGGCCAGTTCCGCCACCCGCTCGACGAAGCCGCCGCGGATCCCCCGTGCCACCCGGCCCGCCCGCTCGGCCAGCTCCACCCCCGCACTCAGGTCGAGACCGTCGAAGAGGGTCCCGGGGAAGACCGCGCGGGCCGCCTCGCAGAAGTGGCCGTGTCCGGTGCCGACGTCCAGCCAGTTCTCCGGCGCCTTGGCGAACGGGCGCAGCGACTCGGCGCGCCTGACGTAGGTCTTCCGCCGGCCGGCGAAGAGGCCCGCCATGTCCTTCTCGCCCAGGCCGTCGTAGAAGTCCCGGTAGTAGAACTCCAGGCCCTCGCCGCTCAGCCGCGGGTTCTGGAACACATGGCCGCAGTCCCGGCACCGGTCCAGCCCGAAGCCGCCAGGCTTGTGCTGGAAGAGGTCCGCGGTGCGCAGCCGCTCCTCCAGCCGGTCCGAGCCGCACCACGGGCAGTCGGTCCGGCGCGGCTCGAAGAGCCGCTCGGTGCCCCGCGCGAGATCGTCCGCATAGCGCGGGCGCAGCGCGGCGACGGCCGCGGCGCGCGCGGCGCCCTTCTTCAGGGCTTGGTTGGCCGGGCCGGGCGCGTCGCTCGCCGGATTGGGCGTGGTGGGTGGTTCGACGCTGCTGCTCATCCCTCCTCCAAGGGGGTTGTCCGGGGTGTTCGCGCAGGTACCGTGCGGATGGCCCGCGCGGCCAGCCGTTCCAAGTGGCCGGCGGCCGCCGCGGCGCCGCCGGCCGCGCGGAAGGATGCCTTGACGCGCTCGGCTGCCGCGCGATGGCCCGGCTCGTGCAAAACCGTGTCCAGCGCCTCGCCGAGTCCGGCGGCCGTCACGCGGCCGAACCGCACTCGCACCCCCGCTCCGGCGG
>NZ_JBEOSB010000050.1:0-48862 GCF_040302705.1 Streptomyces sp. NPDC097640 | reverse complement strand
CCTTGCGGTCTGCTTGAGCCGGATGCGGGGACAACTCGCCAGTCCGGTTCTGAGGGGGCCGGGGCGCAGCAATGCGCTCCGGCTACCCGACGGGGTGCCCAGCACTGGCAGAAGCCCCTGACCGGCAAGAATCGCGTCACCACGCGGCACGACGCCGCGAGCGTGGCCATCGGAAGGCGCGCACTCGGGCACCGTATCCGGCGACGGACGGCACCGCCCCACATCCACCGGAGCGATGGGTGTGGGCATCGGACCGTCCAGGCCGGACACGGGGCCAAAGGGCGCGAGGAAAGCCGCCCCCGTATCCCCGGACCACGGACACGATCCGACGGCGCTGAGTACGGAGTGAACGCGGCCGACCAGTACGCCCACAACCGTTCGGGGCACACGGCTGAGCATGAGTTCTGGCACCAGGACTCACTCCCGCTCAGTCTTTAGGAACGGTCTCTTCTCATACCCAAGGAGGACCCGGCGCCGCGGCATACGTCCCTGGTCCAGTACGGAAACCGGAGCGCGGGCTGATACCCCGTCCCCCTTGTGCTGTGACCATGGGAGGAACGCCTTGATGTCTCCCCCACACCACCCGACAGGAGCCCACACCGTGACCACGACCCCCTCCGGCGTCCAGGCCGCCGCCGCCCGCGCCACCGCCGCGGCGCGCGCCACGGACCTCACCAAGGTCTACGGGCAGGGCGATACTCAGGTCGTCGCCCTCGACGGTGTCTCCGTCGAATTCCGGCAGGCCGAGTTCACCGCCATCATGGGCCCGTCGGGCTCGGGCAAGTCGACCCTGATGCACTGCATGGCGGGCCTGGACACGGTCTCCGGCGGCTCGGCCCGCATCGGTGACGTGGAGCTGACCTCGCTCAAGGACAAGAAGCTCACGCAACTGCGCCGGGACAAGATCGGGTTCATCTTCCAGGCGTTCAACCTGCTGCCCACGCTCAACGCGCTGGAGAACATCACCCTGCCGATGGACATCGCCGGCCGCAAGGCGGACAAGGCGTGGCTGGACCAGGTGGTGGACACCGTGGGCCTGTCCGACCGGCTCAAGCACCGCCCCGCCCAGCTCTCCGGCGGCCAGCAGCAGCGCGTCGCGGTGGCCCGCGCGCTGGCCGGCAAGCCCGAGATCATCTTCGCCGACGAGCCGACCGGCAACCTGGACTCGCGCTCCGGCGCCGAGGTCCTCGGCTTCCTGCGCAACTCGGTACGCGAACTGGGCCAGACCGTGGTCATGGTCACCCACGACCCCGTCGCCGCCTCGTACGCCGATCGGGTGGTCTTCCTCGCCGACGGCCGGATCGTCGACGAGCTGCACGACCCGACCGCCGACGCGGTCCTGGACCGGATGAAGCGCTTCGACGCCAAGGGCCGCACCAGCTGATCCGGGCCCGGCGCCCCACGCCCCACGCCACCCTCTTGACTTGGTTGGACTGACCATGCTCCGTACCGCCTTGCGCAACGTGCTCGCGCACAAGGCCCGGCTGATGATGACCGTACTCGCCGTCCTGCTCGGCGTGGCCTTCGTCTCGGGCACCCTGGTGTTCACCGACACCATCTCCAGCGCCTATCAGAAGAGCTCCGAGAAGGGCTTCTCGGGCGTCGACGTCGCCATCCAGCCGGACAAGTCCGACAAAGACTCCGGAAACCCCGGCGCCGCGCCCCGGCTGACCCAGCGCCTGCTCGACCAGGCCGGTCAGGTGCCCGGCGCCGCCTCGGCCATCGGCGCCGTCTCCGGCTACACCGCGGTCGCCGACAAGAACGGCGACCTGCTGGGCAACGGCTTCGCCAACACCGGCGCCAACTACTACCCCGGCGCCGACGGCAAGGACCCCCGCTACACGCTGACCGACGGCCGCGCCCCCAAGGCCGCGGGCGAGGTCGCGCTCGACTCCAAGACCGCCGACCGCGGCCACTACAAGGTGGGCGACACGGTCCGGCTGTCGGTGGACGGCCCGGTGCGCCAGGAGAAGGTCGTCGGCGTCTTCACCACCGACGACGGCAATGTCGCCGCGGGCGGCAGCCTGGTGCTGTTCGACACCGCCAACGCGCAGCGGCTGTTCGCCAAGCCGGGTGAGTTCGACGAGATCGACCTGAAGGCCGCCCCGGGCACCTCGCAGGCCACCCTGAAGTCGGGCGTCGACAAGATCCTCCCCAAGGACGCCGAGGCCACCACCGGTCAGCAGCTCGCCGACGACCAGGCCGCCCTGATCAAGCAGCAGATGAGCGGCATGCAGACCGGCATGCTGGTCTTCGCCGGGATCTCGCTCTTCGTCGGCATCTTCATCATCGCCAACACCTTCACCATGCTGGTCGCCCAGCGCACCCGCGAGCTGGCCCTGATGCGCGCGGTCGGCGCGTCCCGGCGCCAGGTGACGCGCTCGGTGCTGATCGAGGCCACCGCCGTCGGCGCGGTCGCCGCCGTCACCGGCCTGGTCGCCGGCATCGGCATCGGCGCCGGGCTGCGCTCGCTGCTGAACTCCACCGGGGCCACCGTCCCGGACGGCCCGCTGGTCGTCTCCCCGACCGCCATCGCGGTCTCGCTCGTGGTCGGCGTCGTGGTGACCGTGCTCGCCGCCTGGCTGCCGGGCCGCCGCGCCGCGAAGATCCCGCCGGTCGCCGCGATGAACAGCGTGCACGCCGCGCCCACCACCCGCGGTCTGGTGGTGCGCAACACCATCGGCGCCGTCCTGTCCGCTGCGGGCGCGGCGGGCGTGCTGGCCGGAAGCCGCATGGGCAGCGACGGCAAGCTCCCCATGGGGCTGGGCGCGGCGGTCCTGGTGATCGGTGTGTTCGTGCTCACCCCGCTGCTGTCCCGCCCGCTGATCGCGGCCGCCGCCCCCGTGCTGCGCGCCTTCGGGATCTCCGGCAAGCTCGCCCGGCAGAACGCGGTGCGCAACCCGCGCCGTACCGCCGCCACGGCCTCCGCCCTGATGGTGGGTCTGACGCTGATCACAGGCATGACCGTGATCGCAGGCAGCGTCCAGAAGGGCATCGACAACATGGCCACCGGGGCCCTGAAGTCGGACTACGTGGTCAGCCTCGGCGGCTTCGACGGCGTCCGCCCGCTGTCCCCCGACGTGGAGCGCACCCTCGGCAAGCTCGACCAGGTCACCACCCTCAGCCCGCTGCGCAACTCCGCGTCCCGGGTCGACGGCGACACCGAATACCTGACGGGCGTCAACGGCAAGGCCATCCAGGACCTGGTCGGAGTCGACTTCAAGGAAGGCTCCTTCGCCGGGCTCGGCGGCGACAAGGCCGTGGTCGACGACAAGACCGCCGACCGCTACGGGTGGAAGCGCGGCTCGGCCTTCACCGTCACCTACGAGGACGGCCGCAAGGGCCGGCTGTCGGTCGCGGGCGTCTACGAGGGCAACCAGATGATCCGCGGCATCATGCTGGACAACGCCACCCTCACCCCGCACATGCGCACCGTGACCGATATGCAGGTCATGCTGAAGACCAAGGACGGGGCCTCCGAGGCCACCAAGAACTCCATCGAGAAGGCGCTCGGCAACAACCCCGCGATCCAGGTCCAGGACAAGAAGGACATCTCCAACGGCATCGCCCAGTTCTTCACCCTGATGCTGAACATGCTCTACGGGCTGCTGGCCATGGCCGTCATCGTCGCGGTGCTCGGGGTCATCAACACCCTCGCGATGTCGGTGTTCGAGCGGTCCCAGGAGATCGGCATGCTCCGGGCCATCGGTCTCGACCGGCGCGGCATCAAGCGCATGGTGCGCCTGGAGTCGCTGGTGATCTCGCTGTTCGGCGGGGTGCTCGGGATCGGCCTCGGCGTCTTCTTCGGCTGGGCGGCGGGCGAGCTGATCGCGAGCGGCCTGCCCACGTATGAGCTGGTGCTGCCGTGGGGACGGATGACCGTCTTCCTGGTGCTGGCCGCGGTCGTCGGCATCCTGGCCGCGCTGTGGCCGGCCCGCCGCGCGGCAAAGCTCAACATGCTGGCGGCGATCAAGGCGGAGTAGGCACCCGCACCACCCCGCTCACCGAGCGCCGGACGGGCCGAGCCCGTCCGGCGCTCGGGCGTTTCACCCCAGCCAGTCGCGGGACCGCAACCGCATGCCGGACGCGCCGTCATCCGGAGTGCGGACCGCCAGGACCTGGTTCACCCCGATCCGGTTGCGCTCGAAGGACAGCGCCGACGCCGCCATGTAGAGCCGCCACACCCGGGCCCGCCCCGGCGAGGTGAGCCGGACGGCCTGCTTCCAGTGGGCCTCCAGGTTGGCGACCCAGCCGCGCAGCGTGAGGGCGTAGTGCTCGCGGATCGCCTCCACGTCGCGCACCTCGAAGCCCGCCTCCTCCAGTTGGGCGACGGTCCGCCCGACCGGGGCCAGCTCGCCGTCGGGGAAGACGTAGCGGTCGATGAACTCGTCGACGTGGTACGCCTCCTCGTCGGGCTCCGGGCGCCGCGCGATCTGGTGGTTGAGCAGCCGGCCGCCGGGCTTCAGCAGGGCGTGGAGGTCGGCGGCGTACTCGGCGTAGCGCGCGGAGCCGACGTGCTCGGCCATGCCGATCGAGGAGATCGCGTCGTACGGACCGTCGGCGATCTCGCGGTAGTCCTGGACCCGGATCTCGACCTGGTCGGTGAGCCCGGCGTCGGCGACGCGCTTGCGGGCGTACGCCGCCTGCTCCTGCGAGAGCGTGATGCCGACGGCGCGCACGCCGTACTCGCGCGCCGCGTGCAGCACCATCGAGCCCCAGCCGCAGCCGACGTCCAGCAGCCGCTGGCCGGGCCGGAGCGCCAGCTTGCGGCAGACGAGGTCGAGCTTGGCGCGCTGGGCGTCCTCCAGCGTGCCGCCCTCGGCGGGGGGCCGCTCCCAGTAGGCGCAGGAGTAGACCATGGACGGGCCGAGCACCAGCTCGTAGAAGTCGTTGCCGACGTCGTAGTGGTGGCTGATGGCCTCCTTGTCGCGGCGCAGTGTGTGCAGCGGCCCGCGCCGCACACGGCGCGCCTCCTCGCGGGGCGGGGGCGGGGGCAGCGCGGGCCCGGCGAGGCCGATCAGGGTGCGGGCGGCGGAGCGCACCGCGGGATCGCGCAGCGCCTTGAGGGCCGCGGCCGCCTTCGACTGCCGCTGAGCCGCGGGGTCGCGCTCCCACAGCAGCCCGGCCATCAGGTCCAGGGCCTCGTACAGATCGCCCTCGATGTCGAGGTCGCCGGCCACCCAGGCGCGGGCCAGGCCCAGCTCGCCGGGTTTCCACAGGAGCCGGTGCAGCGCCCTGCGATGCCTCAGGACGAGGACGGGGGTGTGCGGTGGGCCCGCCTCGCTGTGGTCCCAGGCGCGGATCCGGATGGGGAGCGGGGCTCCCAATAGCTCCTCGGCCAGTGCGGTGAGCCGCCGGGCGGCGTCGGCCATGTCACACACCTCCGTGATGGCGAGTCAGGAAGATTCACTCACCACGTAAACACCACGGGTCCCCCGCGCAGTCCCGCCGACACGTGTGGAATCGGCAAAGACCATCCGCTCGCAGGCGCACCGGGACGCCAGGGCACCGGAAACGGGAAACGCCGAAGGGCGCCCGCCCCACGGATGGCGGACGCCCTTCGGCGTTCAGCTGTGCTCGGCGCGGCCCGGCGTCAGGACGCCTTGGCCTTTTCGGCCTGCTTGGCCGCGGCTGCCGCGGAGACCGGGGCGGCCGCCTCGTAGAACTCCTCGCGGGGGTTCTCCATGGCGCCGAGGGAGACGACCTCGCGCTTGAGGAACATGCCCAGCGTCCAGTCGGCGACGACCCGGATCTTGCGGTTGAAGGTCGGCATGGCCATGCCGTGGTAGCCACGGTGCATGTACCAGGCCAGCCGGCCCTTGAGCTTGATCTTGGTCTTGCCGACGACGATCATCGCGACGCCCTTGTGCAGACCGAGCCCCGCGACCGCACCCTTGTTGGCGTGCTTGTACTCGCGCTGCGGGAAGCCCCGCATGCCCGAGATCACGTTGTCGCCGAGCACCTTGGCCTGGCGCAGCGCGTGCTGGGCGTTCGGCGGGCACCAGGCGCCCTCGCCGACGGCGAGGTCCGGCACCTGGGCGTTGTCGCCCGCGGCCCAGATGTACTCGGAGCCCTGGACCTGAAGCGTCGCCGCGGTGTCCACGTGGCCGCGGGGGCCGAGCGGGAGGCCGAAGCGGGCGAGCGCCGGGTTCGGCTTGACGCCGGCCGTCCACACGATCGTGTTGGAGTCGACCTCGAGTCCGTTCTTCAGCACGACGTGGCCGTCGATGCAGGAGTCCATCGAGGTGCCGAGGTAGACCTCGACGCCACGCTTCTGGAGGTGCTCCAGGCCCCACTGGCCGAGCTTCGGGCCGACCTCGGGGAGGATCTTGTCGGCGGCGTCGACCAGGACGAAGCGCATGTCCTCGCGCTTCACGCTGGTGTAGTACTTGGCGGCGTCGCGCGCCATGTCCTCGACCTCGCCGATGGTCTCCGCACCCGCGAAGCCACCGCCGACGAAGACGAAGGTCAGCGCCTTGCGGCGGACCTCCTCGTCGGTCGTGGAGTCGGCCTTGTCGAGCTGCTCGAGGACGTGGTTGCGCAGGCCGATGGCCTCCTCGATGCCCTTCATGCCGATGCCGTTCTCGGCGAGGCCGGGGATCGGGAAGGTGCGGGAGACCGCGCCGAGAGCGACGACCAGGTAGTCGAAGGGCAGCTCGTACGCCTCGCCGACGAGCGGCTGGACGTTGGCGACCTTGCGGTCCTGGTCGATGGTCGTCACTCGGCCGGTGAGGACCTCCGCCTTGGGGAGCACACGCCGCAGCGGGACCACGACGTGGCGCGGGGAGATGCTGCCGGCCGCAGCTTCTGGGAGGAAGGGCTGGTACGTCATGTACGAGCGGGGGTCGACGACCGTGACGGTCGCCTCGCCGTACCGCATCTTCTTCAGAATGCGGCGCGCCGCGTACAGGCCTACGTACCCACCGCCTACAACGAGGATCCTGGGACGCTCCGTGGTGCTCATGATTCGAGTATCCAGCACCCTCAGGGGGGTGCCTCGTGAGCCCCTTCACAAGCTTGTTGAGGGGGTCTGCTACACTCCGCCGCCCCCGTGACACACGCCATACCCGGCGAGGGGAACCACCAAGGTCGCCGACGCGTTGACAGCCCCGCTGATCTGCACTTGCGAGTGAACGCGGGAGTAGACCACCGGGGTCCGCGGCCTCGCCGTCACACGGTTGAAACAGACGCCGGCGGAGCCGCCGGGCGGGTGCGTCCGCCGAAACCACCCGCGAAGGAGTCTCAGCCGTCACACCCGGCGGCCACCAGGCAATTTTTTCATGTGAAGCTTTTCACGAACTTTTTGCCGGGCCCGTCTCCACAGCCCCCTCACACGGGGTCCACACACCCTCCGGGCGGCTCTCAGGGCCCCGTCAGGCGATGCTCCAGGCGATGCCGTCGAGGATGTCGTGCTCGCTCACCACGACCTCCCGGGCCCCGCATCGCTCCATGATCGTAAGCAGCACGAGCGCCCCTGAGGCGATCACATCCACCCGGCCCTCGTGCATCACCGGGATCGCCGCCCGCTCGGCGTGCGTCGAGCCGATCAGCTTGTCCGTGATCTCGCGGACCTGGCCGAGGGAGACGCGCGAGTGGTGGATGGCGGAGGAGTCGTACTCCGAGAGCCCCAGCGCGATGCCGGCGACGGTGGTGACCGAGCCCGCCAGCCCGACCAGACTTCCCGCCTCCCGGATCGGCACCGTCTCCTCGACGAGATCCAGGGCCCGCTCGATGTCGGCCCTTATGGCGGCGATCTGACCGACCGCCGGCGGATCGGTGATCCGGCCGTCCACGACCAGATGACGCTCCGTCATCCGCACACAGCCGATGTCCACGCTGCGCGCGGCCCGCACCCGGTCGTCGCCGACCACGAACTCCGTCGAGCCGCCGCCGATGTCCACGACCAGATACGGCCGGGCGAAGCCCTCGCGGTCGGTCAGCTCCTTGGTGGCGCCCGTGAAGGAGAACTCCGCCTCCTGGTCGCCGCTGATCACCTCGGGCTCCACGCCCAGGATCGCCACGACCCCGCGCACGAACTCCTCGCGGTTCTCGGCGTCGCGGGAGGCGGAGGTGGCGACGAAGCGGACCCGCTCGACGCCGAGCCCGCCGATCACCTCGGCGTACTCGCGGCAGGCCGCGAAGGTGCGCTCCAGGGCCTCGGGGGCCAGTCGCCCGGTGCGGTCCACGCCCTGGCCCAGCCGGACGATCCGCATCCGGCGGTCCAGCTCGGTGATCCGCCCGGTGGCCGGATCGGCGTCGGCCACCAGCAGCCGGATCGAGTTGGTGCCGCAGTCCACGGCCGCGACGCGGGTCATGCTCTGTCCCCCGCGTCCTCTTCGGCGTCCGCCGCCCCGCCGCACGGCGTCACGCACGGACCCTTCGCCCACCACTTCGGCAGCAGGGCGATGGCCTCGTCCCCGAGCGGGTTGACGCCGGGGCCCGCGGCGAGGGAGTGGGCCACGAGGACATGCAGACACTTCACCCGGTCCGGCATGCCGCCGGCGCTCGGGAACCCCTCCAGCACCTCGATCGCGTCGCGGCGCGCGAGATAGTCCTCATGGGCCGCCCGGTAGGCGTCGGCCAGCCCGGGGTCGGCGGCCAGCCGTGCCGTCATGTCCTTCATCACGCCCTCAGCCTCCAGCGTGCCGATCGCCGAGGCGGCGCGCGGGCACGTCAGGTAGTAGAGCGTCGGGAAGGGCGAGCCGTCCTCGAGCCGCGGCGCGGTCTCGACGACATCCGGGTTGCCGCAGGGGCAGCGGTGCGCGACGGCGCGCAGCCCGCGCGGCAGGCGGTTCAGCTGCTCCTTGACGGCGGCGATGTCCGCGTCGGTGGGCGCGGTGGGCTCCGTCTGCGGAGGAGGCGTGTCCATGGGTCGGAAGTTCTCTTCGATCGGTTCGGACCGGCCACCCGGGGCGGCCGGTTTCTTCGGTCAGCGCCCGGCGCGGCCCGCGTGGTCCGTCGCGTCCGCCTGGTCGGCTTTATCTGCCTTGTCGGCTTTGTCGACGCTGTCCCACATGTTGCTGTACCAGGGGCGGTCGGCCGCGCCCTGGTCGGACGAGCGCTCGGTCTCGCCGCCGCCGTCGACCACGCTGTAGCCGGTCTCCCCCGGCCGCGTGAAGTGCAGCCGCTCGCGGGCCTGCTGCTCGATGTACGCCGGGTCCTGGAGCCTGGCCTTCTGCTCCAGCAGCTTCTTGACGTCCGCGCGCTCCTTGTCGGCCTGGCGCTGCTGTTCGGAGATGTCCGAGCGCTGCGAGATGTACTGCCGCATCGGATAGGCGAGGGCCACCACGAGCGAGCAGACGACCAGCGCGAGGAGCGCGGCCCGGCCGGTGAGTCGGCTGCGGCGGCGCCGGATGCGGGCGCGGTAGACGCGGGCGGCGGCGTGCTCGCCGAACGCCCTCAGCCTGGTCGCGGTGGAGAACCGATCCCGATCCGCCGGCACGTCGCCTCCCCGGTCATGACTTCGCTGTGTACGCCGTCCCCGGCCACGGTACGGGACCGGGGCCGGGGACGGCGGTCAGACTCGGCGGGGCTCAGCCCTTGACGACCGCGCCCTTGAACCGCGGGAAGGCGGAGCGGCCCGCGTACACCGCCGCGTCGTCGAGGATCTCCTCGATGCGCAGCAGCTGGTTGTACTTGGCCACGCGCTCGGAGCGGGCGGGGGCACCGGTCTTGATCTGGCCGCAGTTGGTGGCGACGGCCAGGTCGGCGATGGTGACGTCCTCGGTCTCGCCGGAGCGGTGCGACATCATGCACTTGAAGCCGTTGCGCTGGGCCAGCTCGACCGCGTCCAGGGTCTCGGTCAGCGAGCCGATCTGGTTGACCTTGACCAGCAGCGCGTTCGCGGTGCCGCTCTCGATACCGCGGGCCAGCCGCTCCGGGTTGGTGACGAACAGGTCGTCGCCGACCAGCTGGACCTTGTCACCGAGCTGGTCGGTGATCGTCTTCCAGCCGTCCCAGTCCTCCTCGTTCAGCGGGTCCTCGATGGAGACCAGCGGGTACGCGTCGACCAGCTCGGCGTAGTACGCGGTCATCTCGGCGGCGCTGCGCGCCTTGCCCTCGAACGTGTAGGTGCCGTCCTTGTAGAACTCGGAGGCGGCCACGTCGAGCGCCAGCGCGATGTCCTGGCCCGGCTGGTAGCCGGCCTTCTTGATCGCCTCGACGATCAGGTCGAGGGCGTCGCGGTTGGAGCTCAGGTTCGGGGCGAAGCCGCCCTCGTCGCCGAGGCCGGTGGACAGGCCCCGCTCCTTCAGCACGGACTTCAGGGTGTGGTAGACCTCGGTGCCCCAGCGCAGCGCCTCGGAGAAGGACTCCGCGCCGATCGGCGCGATCATGAACTCCTGGATGTCCACGTTGGAGTCGGCGTGCGAGCCGCCGTTGAGGATGTTCATCATCGGGACCGGCAGGAGGTGGGCGTTCGGCCCGCCGAGGTACCGGAAGAGCGGGAGGTCGGAGGCCTCGGACGCGGCGTGCGCCACGGCGAGCGAGACGCCGAGGATGGCGTTGGCGCCGAGCGAGGACTTGTCCGGGGTGGCGTCCAGGTCGAACATCGCCTGGTCGATCAGGCGCTGCTCGGTGGCGTCGTAGCCGACGAGCTCCGGACCGATCTGCTCGATGACGGCGAGGACGGCCTTCTCGACACCCTTGCCGCCGTAACGGTTCTTGTCGCCGTCGCGGAGTTCGAGTGCCTCGAAGGCACCGGTGGAAGCACCGGAGGGCACGGCGGCACGGCCGGTGCTGCCGTCGTCGAGGCCGACCTCGACCTCGACCGTGGGGTTGCCTCGCGAGTCGAGGATCTCGCGAGCTACGACGACGTCGATGGACGGCACGAGGTTCTCCTTCGTATGGGTCTGTCGTTCTCCGGCATGAGCCTAACGGGCCCGGGGGCCGGGCCCGACGAAGCCCCGGCGGGGCGCGCCTCAGGTGGGGGGCGGCGCGCCCGGCCGGGGCGGTCCTCGGGGATGTCGAGGTCGCGGTCGCCGGGCTGGGGGGAACGGTCCCGGCGGGGGGTCAGCCGAGGTGGAGCTGCTGGCCCGGGTAGATGAGGTTGGCGTCCTCGACGATGTCCTTGTTCAGCTCGAAGAGCTTCTTCCAGCCGCCCTTGACGTGGTGCGCCTCGGCGATCTTGGAGAGGGTGTCGCCGGACTTGACCTTGTACTCGCCGTCGCCCTTCTTGAACGTGTGGCGGGCCTCACCGCGCGCGGCGTGCTGACCCTCGCCGCGGGGCTGCGCCTTCGGCTGGGCGGGCTTCGCGGGCTGGGCCGGCTTCGCGGGCTGGGCCGGCTTCGCGGGCTGAGCCGGCTGGGCCGGCTTCGAGGACTGCGTGGTGGAGCTGGAGGGGGTCGGGGTGCCGCTGGTGGTCAGCCCCGTGCCGCAGACCGGCCAGGCGCCCTTGCCCTGTCCGGCCAGGACCTTCTCGGCTATCTGGATCTGCTGGTCCTTGGTGGCCAGGTCGGCGCGGGAGGCGAAGGACGTACCGCCGAACGCGGCCCAGGTGGAGTTGGTGAACTGGAGGCCGCCGTAGAAGCCGTTGCCCGTGTTGATCGACCAGTTGCCGCCGGACTCGCACTGCGCGACCTTGTCCCACTGGGCGGTGGTCGCGGCCGAGGCGGAGGTGGCCCCCAGGATGGGTGCGGCGATGGCCGCACCGGCGACGCCGGCGAGCGCGGCGATGCGGGTGACCTTCGAGGGACGGCGGTGCTTACCCTTGTCGTTACGCATGTTCGTTCCTCACCGACGCCTACGAGGTGAGCTGTCGGGTTCGGACGTGAGTTGCCCGGCCGGACGCGGCTGACCGCGTCCGTCTTCACCCCTAGCCGACCGAGCCCGTCTCCGGGCCGCCGCGGCACCTACCTTGGGTCCCCCGCTCCTGCCTTCGGCGCTGACGCGTCTGGTTCCCCCCGACCGCCGGCAGGACTCGGCGTGACGATCGACGGTGCCCGCGGTAGCGAGCGGGAAGACGTTAAACACACCTTCCGATGAGGTTCAAACCCCCATATCCCAGCGAAGGCGGCCCGATCCGCACCCAGCCGTCCCGCATCTACGCAGGTGGGGCCGGGTGCGGAAAGATCGGACAGGTGGCGCAGGCCGGGCGATGTGACGAGATGTATGTCTCACTGCCGCCAGATCGGGCATTTCACCCCGAACTGCCGCTACTTCGCGCTGAGATCGAGACGCTGACCAGGGTGGATGAGGTCGGGATTGCCCCCGATGAGGGATTTGTCGCTCTGGTACAGCCGGGCCCAGTCCCCGGTGACCCCCTGCCCGTCCGCGGTGTCTGACGAGGCGTCATCGGTGCGCACGCTGGAGTCCTCGCGACCCAGGGGCGGAAGCGTGATCTCGGCGCGGCCCTCGCCGCCGCGCGAGGCATGCCGCCCGGAGGGCCGCGCCTCGTCGCCGGCGTCCCCGGACTCGCCCCCCTGGGCGTCGGGCGCGCCGCGGTGGCGGCCGGTGGGGGCGGAGGAGTCCTCGTCGGCCTTGTCGCCCTTGGCGCCCTTGTCGGCGCCGGAGGGCGTGCCGCCCTCCTCGCGGGACGTCTCGTCGGTGGCGCGGCCGGAGTCGCCGGACTTGCCGCCGCCCTTCCCGCCGGAAGCGCCGTCGTCCGCGCCGTCGCCGGTCGCGGAGGGATCCGGCGTCCCGGCCTTGTCGGACTTATCAGACTCCTCCGAGTTATCGGATTCATGGGAGTTATCGGACTGACCGGAATTACCGGATGATTCCCCCGTCTTGGAGTCGTCGATCCCCGTGGGCTCCTTCGACTCCTTCGACTCCGGCCCGCCCTTGCCGCCGGAGTTCCCGTCCAGCGCGTCGCCGAGGTCGGCGAGCCCGGCACTCAGCGCACAGCTCGGCCAGGCGTCCGGGCCGCGGTCGCCGAGGATCGCCTGGGCGATGGCTATCTGCTGGGAGCGGCTGGCGAGGTCGGGGCGCGGGGCGTACTGCTGGCCTCCGTACTTCTTCCACATGTCCAAGGTGATCTGGAGACCGCCGTAGAAGCCATTGCCTCCGTTGGCGCTCCACATCCCGCCGCTCTCGCACTCGGCGACGCGGTCCCAGGTCTGGTGGGATTCCGCGGCCTGGGCGCTGACGGCGCCGAAGAGCGGCATGGCGATGCCCGCGCCGGTCACCCCCGCTGCGAGCACGATTGCCGGAGCCTGGCGGGGGCGGCGGTGTCGACCGTTCCCGGAGCGCATGCGTTCTGCCTCTCATGTGGCGGCTGAGTCGTCGGTCGAAACATAGCGACGCCCTACGATCATCACAAGCAGATGTATCCCAGGTCACGCAGTGATCACGCGACTGACGTTATGTCATCTATGCCCCGCTCCCCAGGCGTTGCCGGGCCCTGCCGCCGGCCCGGTTTCCGGCCCCGCCCCGGCGACCGGGCCCCAGGTCACAGGCAGTTCGCGCAGCCCCCGCATGATCAGGCCGCCGCGCCGGCGCACATCCTCCGGCTCCACCGCGAGCCGCAGATCCGGCAGACGCCGCAGCAGGGTGCCGATGGCGGTCTGCGCCTCCAGCCGGGCCAGCGGAGCGCCCAGGCAGTAGTGGATGCCATGGCCGTAGCCGAGGTGCTGGTTGTCGGTGCGCGAGAGATCGAGCACATCGGGTGCGTCGAAGCGCTCGGGGTCCCGGTCGGCGGCGGCAAGCACCACCAGCACCGGCTCGCCCGCGGCGATCCGCTCGCCGCCGATCACCACGGGTTCGGTGGCGAACCGCCAGGTGGCGATCTCCACCGGCCCGTCATAGCGGAGCAGTTCCTCGACACCGGACGCCAGCACCCCCTCGTCCCCTTCATTGAGGGCCCGGCGCAGCCGGTCGCCCTGGGCGGGGTCTCGCAGCAGCGCGTAGATGCCGTTGCCGATGAGATTGACGGTGGTCTCGAAGCCGGCGAACAAGAGGATGAAGGCCATGGCCGCGGCCTCGTTCTCGGTGAGGTGCTCGCCGTGGTCACTGGCCCGGATCAGCCCGGAGATCAAGTCATCCGCCCCAACCTCGCGCAGCGACTCCCGCTTGCGGTGGATGAGATCGGCGAGATAGGCGCGGATCCGCTTCACCGCCCGGGCCACCCCGCCGCGCGGCCCGCCCCCGTGACGGATCATCATCCCGGCCCAGTCCCGGAAGTCGTCCTGGTCCTCGCGGGGCACGCCCAGCAGATCGCAGATGGCGTAGATGGGCAGCGGGAAGGCGAACTCATGGATCAGATCCGCCTCCCCTCTCGCCTGGAAGTCGTCGATGAGGCGGTCGGTCAGCTCCTGGACGCGCGGGGCGAAGGCCGCCACACGGCGCGGTGTGAACGCCTTGGACACCAGCCGCCGCAGCCGGGTGTGGTCGGGCGGGTCGATGTTGAGCAGATGCGTCATGAGGTCCGCGCCGCGCTCACCCGGAATGCCCACCTTGCCCTTGGCGTGGGCGACTTCACTGTGATGAATCGGATTCTTCGACAGCCGGGGGTCGGCGAGCGTGGCCCGCGCGTCGGCATAGCGGGTCACCAGCCATGCCTCGACACCGCTGGGCAGGGTGGTCCGGTGAACGGGTTCGTGTTCGCGCAACCAGGCGTACGCCGGATACGGGTCGTCGGCGAACTCCCAGCTGAAAAGGGTCGAGGGGCAGGCGGGGCGGGGCTGGTCTGGCACCCCCCGACGATACGACAGGTCCCGAATTCGCGATCCCATGGAAATAGGGGCATAAACACCGGGCACTATCCGATGCGTGTGCGAATGCCCGATCGGGACTCCAGCACAGCGTGATTGGCCGATACCGGACCGCCACCGAACGCCCGACAGGAGGCCCCTGCGGGCGCCCACCGCGATGCCCCGCCATACCCGGCGGAGTCGGTGAACACAGGGCGAAGTCCGCGTGGCTGAATCAGCATCAGCGTTGCGAATGGGACGGAGGCACATGCACCTCGGCCCCTGACCCTGGTGATACGATCACCGCGCTTGCCAGGCGAGCCATGGGCGCGTAGACACGCGGCGATCCGGCAAAAAGCCGAAAAGGGTCATCACTCTGAGGAGCATTATGCCGCCAGTCGGGCATCTGGAGCCGATCCGGCAGGCTGACGCCCCCGCGCTGGCGCTGTGGAGACGGGAGTGCCGTTCTCGAACCGAGCGGGCACCGTCCGGCCTCTGACTCGCCGCCGCCCCGACGACAATCCGGAACGCACCGTGCGAAACCCTTTCAGTCCCTGGCGGTCTAGTCGCTTAAAGAGAGTCTCATGACGCAATACATACAGGATCCAGCGCTCTGGGCTCTGATCGTTGGTACTCCTCTCGCCGCAACCGCCATATTCCGCGGGCGAAAGGCACGTACAAAGCTCGTCAACGAGAAGGCCGAGCTCCAGAATCGGTATACCGAACTCGAAAGCAATTATTCGGCAGCGGTCCAGGAAGCCCATGACCGCGCGGAAGAGGCCACGAAGAGCGCGCTGAAGTCCGCGATGCGCACGCTCCAGGGTCTCTCCAACGAACAGCAGCTGGCGATCGCCAAGACGCAGGAGAAGTACGGGGAGCACCACATGCTCCAGGACCTCCTCGAGATCGACCACATGAACTCGCAGTTCGGTCGGCGTGCCCAGTCCATCGCTGTGCTCTGTGACGGCTGGCTCGGCCGCCAGCGCTCGGTCGCCTCGGTGTACGACGTGGTCCGCAGCGCGAAGGGCCGTATTCGCCACTACACGCGCGTCGACATCCGCTCCCAGTCGAACTTCGCGGTGGTCAGCCGCGCCGTCGAGCCGGTCGCGCTGGCGCTGGCCGAGCTGCTGGACAACGCGACCAGCTACTCGGCGCCGGACTCCCCGATCGACATCACGATCCGCACCGTGCCCAAGGGCGTCTGCATCATCATCGACGACGCCGGTGTCGGTATGAACGAGGAAGAGAAGAACAGGGCCGACGAGCTCCTCGCTTCCAAGCGTGCGTCGGGCGTCACCGGCCTGGGAAACCCCCCGCAGTTCGGTTTCGCGGTCATCGGCGTGCTCGCCGCCCGCTATGGCTTCACTGTCTCCGTGGATTCGGCCTCTCCCTACGGTGGTGTGCGCGCGGTGGTACTTCTGCCCGAGGACCTTCTCACCAACATGCCCGAGCCGGAGGAGCCGCCGACGGTCACCCCGGCCGCCGCCAGGCCTCGCGTCGAGGAGCCCTCCGGTGACCCCGCCACATCCGGGGGCCTGCCCAAACGCCGGCGCAAGGGCTCGATCTCCATCGTGCCCAGAGCGGACTCCAACCCCGCCGCGGCCCGAACGAGCGAGGAGACAGCCTCGATCATGGGCGCCTTCCAGCGAGGCACTCAGTCCGGCCGCTCCGCAAACCCGAGCAGGGAAGGGCACGATCTTTCGTGAACAACGATCTGTCATGGATGCTTGAGAGCGCCCTGGAGGTACCAGGCGCCCGTCATGCGCTCCTGGTCTCCGCGGACGGTCTGCTGATGGCCCGCTCCAAGGATGTCCAGAAGGACGAGGCGGACTCGATCGCCGCGGCGATGAGCGGCATTCAGTCGCTGAGCCGCACGATGTCCACCTTCTGTGGCGACCCCCGGATGACCTGGCGCCAGACGCTGGTGGAGTTCGACGGCGGCTGGGTCTTCCTCATCTCCGCCGGAGAAGGCGCCTACCTGGCCGTGTCGTCCGCCCCCGACGTCGACATGGCGGACATCACCTTCCGGATGCAGCAGCTTGTCGGCCAGCTCGGCAAGGCCCTCAGCACTCCGCCTCGAGAGAACACAAGTATTCAGGCATGATTACACCGGGTGAGCAAGAGCCAGAGGCCGCGCCCTTAGTGCGACCGTACGTCATCACCAACGGTCGCGGACTGCCGGAGAACGACCAGTTCAACCTCATCACGCTGGTCACCTCCTCCGAAAAGCGACCGCCAAGCCATTACGACCCGGAGAAACGCCGCCTGCTGGACCTGTGTGGCGGGGGATACCTCTCGGTCGCCGAAATCGCGGGACACCTGGGGCTTCCGATCGGCATCGTGAAGGTGCTGCTGTCCGACCTCTCGTCGGACGGCTACCTCGTCACGCGCGCCCCGGCGCCTCCCGCCCAACTCGTCGACGTATCGGTGCTTCAGGAGGTGCTCGATGGTCTCCAGGCCCGCTTCGGATGAGGACGTCTATCTGCGCAACGATGTGCAGATAGCCGCCAAAATCCTGGTCGTGGGGCATTTCGCCGTGGGCAAGACGACCTTCATCGGCACCATGTCCGAGATTCCTCCGCTGCGCACCGAGGAAACCATGACGCAGGCGGCGGCCCACGTCGACGACCTGCGCGGGGTCCGCGGCAAGACCACGACCACCGTGGCCATGGACTTCGGCCGGCTCACCCTCAGCGACCGGCTCGTCCTGTATCTGTTCGGCACCCCCGGACAGCAGCGCTTCGTGCAGGTCTGGGAGGACATGACCCGCGGCGCCCTCGGGGCGCTGGTGCTGGTCGACCCCGAGCGGCTCAAGGAGTCGTTCGACGTCATCGACCTGGTCGAGCAGTACGGGCTCCCCTACGCGATCTCCGTCAACCACTTCGACGGCACGCCGGCCCGCTCCGACGACGAGCTGCGTGAGGCACTCGACCTGCTGCCGGAGACCCCGGTTGTCACCTGTGACGCACGCGACACGAAGTCATCGGCCAACGCACTGATCACCCTCGTGCGCTATCTACAGGAACGTGCCCGCTAGGAGCAAGAATGAACAACCAATCGGCCTTCCCCGAGCCACCACCCGGCTGCCCTGCCCACAACAGCGGCAGGCGTGTGCCGATGTACGGCCCGGAGTTCGCGGCCGATCCCCAGGCGTACTACACCTATATGCGCCACTTCGGGCCGACCGCGCCCGTCGAGCTGGCGCCCGGGGTGAACGCCACCCTCGTCACCGACTACTCGGCGGCGCTCCAACTGCTTCAGAACCCCGACGCCTTCCGGAAGGACTCGCGCCGCTGGCGCGATTTCAACGAGGGCAAGGTCAGCCCCAGCAGCCCGGTGCTCCCGCTGCTCGCCTACCGGCCGAACGCCATGTTCACCGACGGGGCGGACCACATGCGGCTGCGCCAGGCGGTGACGGACACCTTCGCCCGGGTGGACTCGCACCAGCTGAGCCGCAATGTCGAACGCGTCTCCAGCTACCTCATCGACCAGTTCAGCACGCGCGGCTCGGTCGATCTTCTGAACGACTACGCCAAGCTGCTGCCGCTCTTTGTGTTCAATGAGCTCTTCGGCTGCCCGGCGGAAGTCGGCGACCGGGTTATCTTCGGCATTACCGGTATGTTCGACGGCATCAACGCCGAAAAGGCCAACGAGGTGCTCAGCCAGGGCGTCGCCGAACTGGTCGCGCTCAAGCGGGCCAAGCCCGGGGATGATGTCACATCCTGGCTGATGCAGCATCAAGCTCAGCTCACCGATGAGGAGATGGCACATCAGCTTGTGCTGCTCCTCGGCTCCGGAGCCGAGCCGACCCGGAATCTCATCGGTAACGCGCTGCATGTTCTGCTGTCGGACGACCGGTATTCCGGAGGCGGCCTGCTGCTCGAGGACGCCATCGACGCCGCGCTGTGGAACAGCCCGCCGATGTCGAACTACGCTCCCCATTTCCCGGTGGCCGATGTCGAATTCGCCGGGGAGCAGCTGAGGGCCGGCGATCTCGTCATGGTCAGCTTTGCGGCAGCGAACACGGATCCGGCGCTCGCCGCGTCCCGCCAGCTGCGCAGCAAGCGGGCGCACCTGGCCTGGAGCGCGGGTCCGCACGCGTGCCCGGCGAAGGACCCCGCTCAGCTCATCACCGTGGCGGCCATCGAGAACCTGCTCAAGCAGCTGCCCGACATCGAGCTCGCGGTGCCCGAGGAGAGCCTCACCTGGCGCCCCGGCCCGTTCAACCGCGCGCTGGCCGCACTGCCCGCCCGTTTCACTCCCATTCGGGCCGAAAAGCAGCCGAACCTGCCGCCCCGGCAGGATAACCCTGCGATCGACAACACCCGTGGCCGGACTTCCGGCAAGCCGGAAAAGGGAGGTTTGTGGAGCTCCTTCCTCTCCTGGTGGAGGGTGTGATCCACACAACAACCTCACGCGGTTTCATACCGCATGGACGTCCAAGTGATCGGGTAGGAGAAAGCGCGAAATTCGTGTTGGCCAAAAACTAAAGGAGGTGTCGTGAAGCCTGCTGCCGTCGACACTACAACCGGTCGGCGTATTGCGCTTTCACTTCCATCCCGGCCAGACACCCCCTGCGGCCATTCGAACAACTACCCCCTCTATTTCGAACTACGCGCGACGGCAGACGAGATACCCGCCCCACCGGGCGGGTATCTCGTCGTTCGCCATGAGGCGCGCTCGGGTCACAAAAAATTCACCCGACATCGACCGCCCCACCATCGCCGTGACGGCCACCGGGAGGTCCGGTGAAGCGCTTCCGTTTCGGGTGGGGAAAACGCGGGGGTGCGGAGGCAACGTTGTCACGCACCCCACAACTGGGGGACCTCGTCAGCGGACAGCTGACCCGGCTGTCCAAGGTGGCGGGGCTGAGCCGGGCGGACGCGGCGTCCTACGCGCGTACGCTGACGGACAGTCTGGGCGAGGTCGCGCAGCGGCCGTTGTCGCTCCCGCCGCCGTACCCCACCTTTCTCTCCGACGACCACACACCGGTCGAGTTCTCCCTGGCCTTCACACCGGGCTCCGACCCCGCCCTCAGGGTGCTCCTGGAGCCCGGGGCAGGCGCCGCGAACCTGGCCGAAAACGGCCGTGACGGCCTGCGCGCGATCCACGAGATGGCCAAGCGGTGGGGGTTCTCCACAGGCCGGCTCGACCTGGTGCAGGATCTGTTCTTCCCCGCCTCCCCCGAGGGCCCGCTGGCCCTGTGGTGCGCGCTGGAACTGCGCCCCGGCGGGGTCCCCGCGGTCAAGGTGTATCTCAACCCGGCGGCCAACGGTCAGGACCGGGCCGCCGAGACGCTGCGCGAGGCGATGGACCGGCTCGGCCTCCGGCAGGCGTTCGACGCGCTGCCCCCGGCCGACGGCTACCCGTTCGTCGCCCTGGACCTCGGGGACTGGGAGGCCCCGCGGGTGAAGGTCTACCTCACGCACAACGACCTGACCGCCACCGAGGCCGGCTCCCTCTCCCGGATGAAGCCCGAACCGAGCCGGGAGCTGCTGGAGGACTTCTTCCGCACCGCCGGCGGCGAGGAGCGGCTGAGCGGACGCCCCGTCCTCACCACCCACTCCATCACCGAGACGGACACCGGCCTGCCCAGCGGGTTCACCCTCCACATGCCCGTCCGCGGCTATGTCCGCCACGACGAGCAGGCACGTGAGCGGGCGGTGACCCTGCTGCGCCGCCACGGCATGGACAGCGCGGCCCTCGACCGTGCCCTGGCCGCCACCACCTCGCGCTCGCTGTCCGACGGCGTCGGCCTCATCGCGTATCTGGCGCTGGTCCACGAGCGCGGCCGACCGCCCCGGGTGACCGTCTACGTCTCCTCGGAGGCGTACGAGGTGAAGCCGCCCCGCACCCCGCAACCGCCCCCACGGGCACAGGAACTCCGCGACGTACAGCGGCAGCCCCAGCACGCGCTCCCGTCCCATCACCGGGCGCGGGCCGGGCTGCCTCGCATCAACGAAACTCGCAAAGAAGCACAGACAGGAGCAGCGGTCAGCGTGGAGCCGTACAGGATCAAGGTCGTCGAGCCCATCCCCCTGACGACCCGGGCGCAGCGCGAGGAAGCCGTCAAGCGCGTCCACTACAACCTCTTCGACCTGCGCGCCGAGGAGGTGACCATCGACCTGCTGACCGACTCGGGCACCGGCGCGCTGTCCGCGGCCCAGCTCGCCGCCGGCATGGCGGGCGACGAGTCGTACTCGGGCTCCCGCTCCTTCTACCGGTTCCACGAGACGATCACGGAGCTGACCGGGTACGAGCACATCCTGCCGGTCCACCAGGGCCGTGCCGCGGAGCGGGTGCTCTTCTCGACGCTGCTGGAGCCCGGCCGCATCGTGCTGTCGAACACGCACTTCGACACCACGCGCGCCAACGTGGAGCTCTCCGGCGCCGAGGCGCGGGATCTGCCCTGCCCCGAGGCCCGGAACCTGGACAGCACGGCGCAGTTCAAGGGGAACATCGACCTGGAGGAGCTGAGCCGGACGCTGTCCGGGCCGGACGGCTCGCGGGTCGCCGTGGTGGTCATGACCATCACCAACAACGGCGGCGGTGGCCAGCCCGTCTCCATGGACAACCTGAAGCGGACCGCCGCCCTGTGCAAGCAGCACGGCGTGCCGCTGTTCCTGGACGCCGCCCGGTTCGCCGAGAACGCCTGGCTGGTGACTCGTCACGAGGCCGCGTACCGGAACCACACCCCGCGCCAGGTTGCTGAAGAAGCGTTTCGCCTGGCGGATGGCTGCCTGATGAGCGCCAAGAAGGACGGCATCGTCCACATCGGCGGCTTCATCGGGCTCAACGACCCTGAGCTGGCCCAGCGGTGCGAGCTGCTCCTCATCGCCACCGAGGGGTTCGCGACCTACGGCGGTCTGGCCGGACGCGACCTGGACATGATCGCCCAGGGGCTCACCGAGGTGACCGACCCCGGCTACCTCGCCGAGCGCGCCGACATCGCCTCCCACCTCGCCGACCGGGTGCGCGCCGCGGGCGTCGACATCCTCGAGCCGCCGGGTCTGCACGCGCTCTACCTCAACGCCGGGCGCCTGTTCCCGCACATACCGGCCCACCACTACCCGGGCCACGCCCTCGCCTGCCAGCTGTACCTGGAGGGCGGCATACGCTCGGCCGAGCTGGGCTCGCTCTACCTCGGCGAGGAGGACGAGGACGGCAACCCGGTGAAGAGCGCCCCGTACGAGCTGGTCAGGCTGGCGCTGCCGCGCCGGGTCTACACGCGGAGCCACTACGACCACGTCGGCCGGACCCTGGAGACGATCGCCAAGAGGGCGGAGTCGGTGCGCGGTTACCGGATCGTGGAGCAGTCCCCCATCCTGCGCCACTTCCGCGCCAAGCTTCAGCCGGTGGCCGTCTAGCGGCGGTTCCCGCTCCCCGTTGACGCAAGGGCCCGGCACCGGCTCCATCGGTGCCGGGCCCTTGCGCCGCGTCTGGATCAGCCGCGGGCGGCTTCGGCCGCCCGTATCGCGTCGCGGTACGTACGGGCCGCGGCGCGCAGCGCGGTCTCGGGCTCGATGCCCCGCTCGGCCGCCCGCACCGCCAGGGCCAGCAGTTCGTAGCCGACGCCCTCGCCCTCGGGGACCGGCACCGCCAGGCCCTCCGTACGGGCGCGGGAGGCCAGCTTGGCGGCCAGTGCGAGCGCGGGCTGACCGAGCGGCACCCCGTCGGTGACCGAGTCGCGCTGCTTCTCGATCGCCTTCGTACGCAGCCAGTGCGCCTTGACGTCCTCGGCGGTCTCGGCCGCCTCCTCGCCGAAGATATGCGGATGGCGGCGGACCAGCTTGTCCACGATCCCGCCCGCCACCTCGTCGATCGAGAACGGCTCGTCCGGGTCCTCCTGCGCGATCCGGGCGTGGAAGACGACCTGGAGCAGGACGTCGCCCAGCTCCTCGCGCAGCGCCTCGCGGTCGCCCTGCTCGATGGCCTCGACGAGCTCGTACGCCTCCTCGATGCCGTACTTGACCAGCTCCTCGCTGGTGCGGGCGCCGCTCCACGGGCACTCCACCCGGATCCGGTCCATCACCTGGACCAGGTCCAGCAGGCGCGCACCCGGCAGGTCGTAGGCGCCGGGCAGCAGCTCCAGATCCGGCATCCGCTCCCGCCCGGACCCGGCGAGCCGGGCCAGGCCGTCGGTCAGCCCGGAGTCCCCCTCCGCCGAGGTGATCACCACGGCGGTGCGGCCCGGCTCGGCGGTGCAGTAGTCGACCAGCTCGCGCGCCCCGGGCGCCGCCTCCTCCACGACGACACCCGCCTCCCGCAGATACGGCAGCTGCGGATGGGCCGGGTCCGCGCACAGCACCCGGTCCGCGCCGCGCAGCGCCTGCCACGCGGGCCACGACAGCAGCCCGGGCGCCACCCGGTGGCTGGTGGTGAGCAGGACGATACGGCCGGTGGGAGCGCTGTTGAGGTTTTGGGAGGCGGTCACCCTTGAAACGTAACCTACGCCTGCCGGCTCGCGTCCTCGGAGGTGCGCAGCCAGGCCTCCTTGGTCAGCACGGCCGTGCCCCGCCGGTCGTCCCAGGTCCCGTAGCGCGGGTTGACCTCGATGCCCAGCTTCTTGGACGTACTGGCGAAGACCTCGTTGACCTTGGCGGTGCCGAGCTTGGTGACCAGCGCGTTGCGCGTCAGCTCCATCCGCATCGCGTCGTCGATGCCGTCCGGGGCGATGCCCTGCTCCAGGTAGAGGCCGCGCAGCGCGGCGCCGCCGCCGGACTGGGTCTCGGCGGCCTTGCGGTACTGCTGCACATCGCGGCGCGTCACCCGCACCCCGTTGTCCTTGCCTGCCCGCTCGATCACCCGGAACTGGATCATGCGAATCAGGGTGTTCTGGCTCAGCTGACCGCTGTTGGCCACGAGCTGCTCGGACTTCGGAGAGCCCTGCTGTGCGTCCCGGACGTCGTTGACCCTCGCCTGGAGCTGCGAGACGGTGATCCGGCTGCCGTCCACGACGGCGGCGGCCCCGGGGTGCGCGTCATTGCCGCAGGCCGTGAGCAGCGGTGCGGCGAGCAACAGGGCGGACGCGGCGGGGATGGCAAGGGTGGCGCGGGTCTGTCGACGGTAGGGGGGTCGCCCCCCAGAGGGATGCTGCATCAAGTCTCCCGGCATAGATCGACCTGGCGTTGATCGATGGTATGGAGTCGGCGCGGCCGAAGCCACTGCTTCGACAACGATTCGCCGGGGCTCCGGCCACCTCGCTAGCCGCGGACCTGCCCGAGCCAGTGCAGGGTACGGCGGATTTCCTCCGGAAAGGGATGATGCGGGCCGTGCAGCCGCTCGGCGTCGAACAGAAGGCGGGCGAGCATGTCATGGGCGGCCGGGCGGTCGCCGAGGGACAGCAGCAGGAGCCCGATCCGGCGGCGGATCTCCAGCGGCGGGGTGGGGTCGGTGGCCGCGTACTGCTCGAAGTACGGGAGCAGGGTGCGGTATTCGACCAGCGCCTGTGCGGCCTCGCCGAGCTGCTCGAGGCACTGGGCCGCCTCGTAGCGGAACTGAAGGGACTTGCGCAGCGCCTCCGGGCCCGACTCGGCGGCGTACTCGTCGGCGAGGCGCCGCAGCTCGGGCAGGGCGCGGCGGTACTGCCCGTCGTCCATGAGGGTCACCGCGTACTGCTTGCGCAGCGACCGTACGACCGGGGACAGCTCGCCGTGCTCGGCGGCGGCCGCCGGGAGGATCGAGCCGAGGATGTCCACGGCCTGGGTGATCCACCCCTGGTCGAGCAGGCGCTTGACCTCGTCCACGGCCTCCGCCACATCCGAGCGCGCGGGGGCGGTGGGCGCGGGCGGTGGAGGGGCTACGGTCGGCGGGGCGGGGCGGTCCGGCCAGGGGGCGTGCGGGCGCAGGAACGGGCGCGTGGGGTCCATGGGGCCGGTGGCGGCGACACCGGGCGCCACGGCGGCATAGGGCAGCAGCGGAACCAGCGCCTGGTAGACCTCCTGGGCGTCGGCCGGCCGGTGCTGGGGGTCCTTGGCGAGCAGCCGCAGCACCAGCGCCTCCAGCGCCTCGGGCACCTCGGGCCGCGCCTGGCGGACCGGGACCGGCGGCTCGTAGAGATGGCGGTGCAGCACGCCCAGGGCGGTGGAGCCGGCGAAGGGCACATTGCCGATGAGGAGTTCGTGCAGCAGCACGCCCAGCGCGTACAGGTCGGTGTACGGGCCGACGGCGCCGCCCATGGCCTGCTCGGGCGCCATGTAGGCGGGGCTGCCGATGGGCGATCCGGTGTGGGTGAGGCGGGTGGTGTCGGTATCCAGGACGGCGGCCACGCCGAGGTCGAGGACGGTCACCGAGCCATCGGGGCGGATCATCACGTTCCGCGGCTTGAGGTCGCGGTGCACGATCGGCACCGCGTGGACGGCGGAGAGCACCGCGCACAGCTGGGCCGCCACGCACACCGCCCACTGCCAGGGGTAGGGGTCGTGCTCGGCGAGGTGGTCGGCGAGGTCGGCGCCCTCGACGTACTGCATGATCAGGTACAGGTCGTCGCCGTCGCTGCCCGCGTCGTGCACGGTGACCAGACCGCGGTGGTCGACCTGCGCGGTGACCCGGCACTCGCGCACAAAGCGGCGGCGCAGGTCGTCCACGTCGTCGTTGGGTATCGCCATCCGGTCGGGGCGCAGCAGCTTGACCGCGACGCGGCGGTCGAGCCGCCGGTCGTACGCGGTCCACACCTGGCCCATGCCGCCCTGGCCGAGGAGCATGGCCAGCTCATAGCGGTCGGCGACGACGCGTCCGTTCAACGGCCCTGCTCTCTGCGGAGGTAGTCGCTGAGCTCATCCAACTCGGCGCGCACACGCTGGATGCGCTCCGGCTGCGGGTGAGGCTGAGGTTGGGGTTGGGGCTGGGGTTGCGGCTGGGGTTGCGGTTGCGGCTGGGGTTGCGGCTGGGCGTATGGCTGCGGGTGGGGCTGGACGGGCTGGTGCGGCGGCACGGGCTGGTGGAGCTGGGCCGGGTAGCCGTAGGGCCCCGGCGGGTGCGGGTACCCCGGCGGGACGTAAGGACCCGCGGCCGGCGCCGGGCGGTGGTGCCTGATGTCCACGATCAGGAAGTGCGTCGACACGCCCACGGCCAGCAGGAACATGACCGTCAGGGTCGTGTACGCCAGCGCGTCGGGCTCGTCGGGGCCGGTCCCGAACTCCACGAACGCGAGCACCACCACCACACAGGTGCCCCAGAACAGCAGCCAGTCGAGCGCGCGGCGGCGCAGGATGGCCACGCGCAGCATCGTCACCCACGACAGCAGGCCGAAGGTCAGCAGCGACAGGGCGACGAAGACCACTCGCAGGACGGCCACCGTCGCGGTGGACGCGGGGCGGGGCGGCGGCGCGGGTGCGTAGCCGTGCATTGCTGCTCCTGGGGACCTGGTGCCGAGGGGGTGCTCGCGCGCGTGCGGGCGCGCGCTTGAGCGTATACATCGACGTGGCGTGGGGAACCCGGGTTGTACGGAATCCGGCGTCTCTTTGATCACATGAGCGCGGTCAATGGGGCTGGACGGTACCGTCGGCGAGTCCGTCGTACAGCCCTCGCATCAACTGCTCCCCCAGCCGCCCCGCGAGCCTCAGCGCCTCCTCGAAGGAGGCGAGGGTGCGGTACTGCTGGCCGTAGCGCCGCTGGTCCGCGAGCGGGAGCCGGGGCAGCCGCAGGCGGCGTACGTCGAGCCGGGTGGCGGTCGACGCATAGCTGCTGGCCTGACGCTGGTTGGCGCTGCCGCGCAGATACCCGGCGAGGAACCACGGGTCCAGCGCCTCCGGGTCGGGCCGCAGCAGACACAGATTGCGGGCGAGCGCGGCCCCGGCCGCGGCCTCGTCCACCACCCGGGCGACCGTGCCGCCGCCGATCAGCGGCACCACGACATCGCCCGCCGCGGTCAGCACCGGCTCCTCGGCGGGCGCCTCGGGCCGCTCGCCGGCCGCCGCGCCGGGCGCGGGGGCCTGGGCGGCGGGGAGGGTGCCGCTGGGGCCGGTCCCGGTGAGCACATCGGACTCGGTGAGCACAGGGGGCGCCCCCGGCCCCGCGCCCGCCGTCGCCGCACTCCCGGTGCGCAGCACCAGGGCGCCGGCGCGGGCCAGTTCGCCGACGGTGGTCATGGGCCAGCGCGCGCTCTGCGCCCCGGCCGCCGGGCCCGCCGCCCGGTCCTCGGGTCCGTCCGGGCCCGCGGGCGCCACGGGGGTCAGTTCGACGGTGCGGGCCAGGGTGGCGGTGAGCCGGTCGCGGACGGCGGCCAGCTCCTCGGCGCCGCCGCCCGCGGCGGGCGGCGGCAGATGGCGGGCGGGGGCGAGGTCGACGTCGTCGTCGAGGAGTTCGATCACGGGCACCACCCGGCACACCCCGGGCCGCTCGGGGGCGCCGCCGCTGTCGAAGGCGCGCCAGGCGTCCAGGACGGTGTCGCGCACGAGCTGCCAGGGCAGCTTGTCCCGGCCGGGCGAGGCCGCGGCCGCCGGATACCCGGGGACCGCCGCCACCGGGCCGTCGCCCGGGGCCGCCGCCGAGGCCGCGGCCGCCGCGGCGTCGACCAGCAGCAGCCGGGGCGCGGCCGGCTGCCCGGCCCCGGGGCGGCGCAGCACCCACAGATGCAGCGGGATGCCGTACGGCGGGGCGGCCCCGGCGGGCAGCGCGACCACGGCCCGCAGCGCGCCGCGCCGCAGCAGATCGGCGCGGATGCGGCGGCCGGAGCGGCGGGAGGCCGCGGCGGGGGGCATCAGCAGCACGGCGGGGCGGCCGTCGCGGACGTGGGCGAGGGCGTGCTGGACCCAGGCGAGCTCGGATTCGGTGCGGGCCGGGAAGCCGTACTCCCAGCGGGGGTCGTAGGCGAGCTCGTCATGGCCCCAGTTGCGCTCGTTGAACGGCGGGTGGGAGACGACCGCGTCGGCGGCGTGCTGGGGCAGGGCGTCCGCGCGCAGGCTGTCGCCGCCGTACACCCGCACCTGGGCGCCGTGGGAGTCGCGGGTGTCGTGGGCGTCGTGGGCGTCGTGGGCCAGGGCCAGCCGCAGCGCGGTGAGGGCGGCCAGGTCGCGGTCCAGCTCCTGGGCGTACAGCGTGGCCGCGCCGTGGGTGCGCAGAACGGCGCACAGCAGGCCGCCGGTGCCGGAGGCGGGGTCGAGAACGATGGGCCCGGCCCCCTCAGGACCCCCGGCGCCCTCGGGACCCGCCGGGCCACCCGCCACCCCCGTCAGGGCCGCCATCAGCTCGGCGAGGTCGGGCGGGGTGACCGTGTACTGCCGCGGGTTGGCGTCCAGATGGCGCCCGACCAGGAACTCGTACGCCTCGCGCGGGCCCGCCTCGGCGGCCAGCTCGGCCGCCTGGCGCAGCATCGGTACGAACGGCCGCAGCCCGGCCGGGTCCGCGACGGGCACGGGGTGCTGCTCGCCGAGCCGGGCGGTCAGCACCGGGGCGAGCGCGGGCGGCAGCAGCTCGGCCAGCTGCGGATCGGCGGCCTCGCTCAACTGGCGCCAGCGGGCGGGCCGGTCCCGTACGAGGAGGAGTACGGCGCCGATGTGGCCGAGCGCGGCGGGGGCCCCGGCCGGGTGCCCGGCGAGCAGCTGCCAGAGGCGCTCGCGCAGCGGCACCTCGGCGAGCTTGCCCTGGGCGCGCAGCCAGCGCTCGATCTCGCCGAGGGCGAAGGTCGGGCTGGTCTCGGTGCCGCCGACCGGCTTGGGGAAATCCGCGTGGCGGCGCCGCCAGTTGCTGACGGCGGCCCGGCCGACCCCGGCCAGCCGGGCGATCCCGGCGGCGGTCACCTCTGCTGCGTTGTCGGCCACCTGGCTGACTCCCGTCCCGTGGTGCGGCTGTGGCGTCGAGCATATCGATCGCGATCTTCAAAGAGATGCGTTCACGCCGTGAATCCTACCCCTCAACCGATTCTTGTTGACTCGGTTCACAGACTCTGTTCTTATTGACCCATCGGTTCACGGGGCCACTCCGGCCCCGGAAATGAGCGTCAGATAGGGGTGGGCTGCCGCATGTCGCAGCAGACGAAGCAGAACTGGTTCGCCCGGCACAAGGTCCTGACCGGGGCGGGGGCGCTCGTCGTGGTGATCGCCATCGGCGGCGCCATGGCGGGAGGCGGAGACGACAACAAGGACAAGGACAAGGGCACCTCGGCCCAGGGGACCTCGTCCGGCGGGGGCTCGAAGGACACCTCCGACGGCAACTCCGAAAAGCCCAAGGCCGAGGCCGCCATCGGCGGCGACGGCACCTTCCAGGTCGGCTCCGACGTCAAGCCCGGCACCTACATGTCCACGGACAACACCGACGGCATGTGCTACTGGGAGCGGGCCAAGGACTCCAGCGGCGAGACCGACTCGCTCATCGCCAACGACAACGTCATGGGCACCGCCTATGTGACGATCAAGGCGACCGACAAGATCTTCAAGTCGAACGACTGCCACGGCTGGGAGGCGGTCCCCGCCAAGGCCTCCGGCACCCCCAAGTCCGAGGTGGACGGGAACGGCGGCATGTACCGGATCGGTGCCGACCTCGCCCCCGGTACATACAAGTCGACCGGCAACGCCGATGACGACACCTGCTACTGGGAGCGCGACAAGGACGCCCTGCACGGCATCGACTCGATCATCGCCAACGAGAACGTCTCCGGGAATGGCCTGGTGACCATCGCCGCCGGCGACGGATACTTCAAGACCAACGGCTGCAAGAACTGGAAGAAGACGAGCTGATGCGCTCCACCACGACCCTGGCGGCGCTGTGCGCCGTGACCGCACTCGCCCTGACCGCCTGCGGCTCCGACGGCGACAAGGGCGGCGAGGCCGGCAAGAACGGGGAGAAGGTCTCGGCGAGTTCGAAGGCCACGCCGTCCACCAAGGCCCCCGGCTCCGAGCTGGAGAAGCTGACCGGTCCGCAGATCGCCAACAAGGCCATGAAGGCGATGAAGTCGGCGACGTCCCTGACCACGGACGTGGACGGGATCGTCGACGGCGGCCCCATGAAGTACCACATGTCCTCGGACAGCAAGGGCGATTGCGCGGGCAAGGTGGGCATGGGCGCCGACGGCAGTGTCGAGCTGATCAAGACCGGTGGCCTGGTCTACATGAAGTTCGACCGCGCCTTCTGGAAGTCGCAGGGCGGCGAGGACGGCGCGGCGGCGGCCGAGGCGATCGGCGACAGCTGGACCAAGTCCAAGGCCAGCGGCGCGGATGCCAAGGACTTCACCGCCTTCTGCGACTCCGACGCGATGCTGGCCGGCTTCGAGGAGGGCCCGAACCTCGCGCGCAAGGGCGAGACCACCACGGTCGACGGCAAGCCCGCGATCACCCTCACCGAGACCGACGGCGACGAGACGTACACCACCTACGTCGCCACCGAGGGCAAGCCGTACATCCTGAAGATGGTCATCAAGGGCGGCAAGGAGCCCGGCACGATAACGTTCAGCGACTTCGACAAGCCGGTCGACGCCAAGGCCCCGGCCGGGGACATCGTCGACCTCGATGCCCTCTGATCGAAGGCCGTCGAAAAGGCCGACATTGCCCGCGCGCCGACCCGGCGCGCGGGCGGCTTCATGTCCGGCTCGATGTGGCGCGGCTCGATGTGGTGCGGGTCACCCGGCGCACTGCTGCCGCATCATCCGCTGGTCGGCGGCGGTCACCGGTATCTCGTACTTGAGCGCGACCTGGGCGAAGCGGACCGCGTACGCGCACCGGATCGAGGTGTCCGGCGGCAGCCAGGACGCGGGCCCGGAGTCGCCCTTGGACGAGTTGGCCCGGCCGTCGACGGGGATCAGGTTGAGCACGTCGTTCGCCAGCTGTTGGCGCTTGCTCTTCGGCCAGCGCGAGGAGCCCATCTGCCAGCTGTACGACAGCGGCACCACATGGTCGATCTGCACCTCGGCGGCCTTCTCCTTGCGCCACTCGATGGTCTTGCCGGTGTACGGGTCGTGCAGCGTCATGGCGATGACCACGCAGTCGGAGCCGGACCGGAAGCGCAGCTTCTGCCCGTCGCGGCGCAGCAGGTCGTTCCGGGTGTCACAGCCGTTCCGCGCCAGCGGCACCCCGTCGGCCGTGTCCATCCACGCGTAGCCGAACTTGTCCCGCTCGTAGCCCGTCCTCGGCCCCCGTCCCTTGGTGACCAGCTGGCCGATGAGCCGTTCGGCCGCGACCCGGTCCGTCTTCGTCGTCACCGGCGCCAGGCCCGGCTTCGTACCGTCCGGGTTCTTCAGCGGAATGACCGCCTGCCCCGCGCCGCCCTGTCCACCGCGGCCCTGTCCAGCGCTGCTCTGTCCGCCCCTGCTCTGCTTTGCGCCGCCCCGGCCGTCGTCGTCCTTCTCGGACCCGGACGAACACCCGGCGACGGCCAGCAGCGCGGCGAGCCCTGGAATCAGCGCCCGCCCAAACCGTTTCTGCAACCCTCCGGCCTCCTTCGGTATCTTTTCGCACAGACCGCCCACACGATAAGGACCCTGGATGGACACGGCCGCCGCACTCCCCCCCGGTACCACCGCCGAGGGAGCGACCGCCACCTTGGACCGCGCCCGGCCGGGCGGTGCCTCGGCCGCCGGGCTACGGCACCCGCGCCTCGACCCGTACTGGCTGGCCTCGGCCTTCTTCGTGGCCTTCGCGGCGGTGTCGATCACCCGCTACCGGCGGATGGCGACCATGTCCTGGGACCTGGGCATCTTCGAGCAGGCGATACGCTCGTACGCCCATCTCCGGACCCCCGTCGCCGATCTCAAGGGCCCCGGCTTCAACATCCTCGGCGACCACTTCAGCCCGGTCACCGCCCTGCTCGCCCCGTTCTACCGGGTCTTTCCCTCCCCCGTCACCCTGCTGGTCGCCCAGGCCGCCCTCTTCGCCCTGTCGATCATCCCCGTCACCCGCGTGGCGACGCGCCTGCTGGGGCGGGGCCGGGGGCTGGCGATCGGCGTCGCGTACGGGCTGTCCTGGGGCGTCCAGCGCGCCGTCGACTTCGACTTCCACGAGATCGCCTTCGCCATGCCGCTGCTCGCCTTCTCCCTGGAGGCGGTGATACTCCGGCGCTGGTACGCGGCGATGCTCTGGGCCGCCCCGCTCGTCTTCGTCAAGGAGGACATGGGGGCCACGGTGGCCGCGATCGGCGCCGTGATCGTGATCCGCGCCTGGCAGGAGCGCCCGCCGCGGATCGTCCCGCTCGCGATCGGCCTCATCGGCTTCGGCGTGCTGGCCTCCGCCCTGGCGCTCGGGGTGATCATCCCGAGCTTCAACGGCGGCGGCTCGTACGACTACTGGGACAAGGTCGGCAGCGGCGGCGAGCAGACCGGGACCATCCCCTTCGAGACCGCGGTGCGCACCCTGCTGTGGGTGCTGCTGCCCACCAGCGGCCTGCTCGCGCTGCGCTCCCCGCTGCTGCTGGCCGCCGTGCCCACCCTCGGCTGGCGCCTGGTCTCCCACGACGACCACTACTGGGGCACCGACTGGCACTACAGCGCGGTGCTGATGCCGATCGTCGCGCTCGCCCTCGTCGACGCCGTCGACCGCGCCCGCGACAGCGACCGCGCCTGGCTGGCCTCGTACGCCCGGCAGCTGCCCGGCATGGTCGCGGGCGCGGCGCTGGCGCTGACCGCCTCGCTGCCCCTGGAGAACCTCACCAACCCGGACTTCTACGAAAAGCCCAAGGAGGTCACCGAGGTCGAGCGGCTGCTGGCCAGGATCCCGGACGGGGCGTCGGTCGAGGCCAACGTGGGGCCGATCAGCCGGCTCACCAACCGCTGCCGGGTGCTGTGGGTCGGCAACACCCGCGATGTCGTGCCGGACTACATAGCCCTCCAGGAGCCGGAGCGCACGCCCGGGGAGCTCGTGCAGTACGCGAAGCAGCTGCACCCGGACCAGCGCTACGCGTATCTCGGCTCCACCGGGGGCTACTTCGTGCTCAAGCGGGCCGACGCGGGCTGAGCCGCGGACATCCTCACGTGCTCATCGGCTTCGGGGCGATCAGGGCGAACGTCGCCCCCTGCGAGTCGCGGACCACGGCCATCCGGCCCGCCACCATCTCGAAGGGCTCCCGGCCCACCGTCCCGCCGGCCGAGAGCACCCGCGCCACGGCCCCGTCGGTGTCCGCGACCGCGAAGTAGACCAGCCACTGCGAGCCCACTTCGGCCGCGGCGTCCTCGCTCAGCTGCTGCATGCCGCCCACCGGGCGGCCGTCCACGGACAGGGCGAAGTAGCCCTCGGCGCCCTCCATCGGGGCGCTCCGGATGCCCAGCGCCGCCCCGTAGAAGGCGGCGGCCGCCTCGTGGTCGGTGGTGTTGAGCTCGTTCCAGATCAGTGCGCCGGGCTCGTTGACGATGCCCGCGCCGGGGAACTCCCGCGGCTCCCAGACGCCGAAGACCGCCCCGGTCGGATCGGCAGCCACCAGCATCCGCCCCAGGTTCATCACCTCCACGGCCGGGGTGAACACGGTCCCCCCGTTGCGGGTGATCGCCTGAAGGGTGGCATCGGCGTCGGCGGTGGCGAAGTACGTGGTCCAGGCGGGCGGCGGCGCGGGCTGGTCGCCCATCGACTCGGCCGACATGATCCCGGCCACGGGTCTGCCCTTGAGGGTGCACAGCGCGTATCCGCCGGTCTCGGGCGGGCCGGGGCTGCCCTCCCAGCCGAGGACCCCGGCGTAGAAGCCGAGGGCGGCCGCCTGGTCGGGGGCCACCACATCGATCCAGCAGGGGGTGCCGGGCTGGTAGGGCTCGCTGACTTCGGGCATCGGCGCCTCCGGGTCGGGCCCCGGCCGCCGCGGCGGCCGGACGTCATCCCCTCGGCCCATTCTCCCGGGGTGCGGCGGCGCCGCCACTCGGCGCCGCGCCACACCTCTCTCACCGCATCGATACCGGCCACGCACCGTCTTGAGAGAAGACCGTCACAGACGCGCGGCAGGATGCCCCACATGATCGACTCCCAGGGACGGCAGCCCTACCCGAGCCCGTACGCCCATCCCCCGCATCCTCAGCCCCAGCCCCAGCCGCCCGCCGTCCCCGAGGCCATCGGCGATTTCCGGCGGTGGTTCTCGGCGACCGTGGACGGCCTGATCGCACTCTTCGGCGGCATGGCCATCACCGTGCGGCTCATTCCCGCCCTCGGTGGGCCGGAGCCGTTCTGGGGCACCGCCCTGGCCGGGGTGTTCGGGCTGTCCCTCCTCCACCATGTGCTGGGGCCCTGGATCTTCCGGACGACGATCGGCAAATTCCTGTTCGCCGCCCGGGTGGTGCGCGACGCCGACGGCGGGCGGCCGCGCTTCTGGCAGGCCGTCCGGCGCTGGGCCTACGGGCTGACCTGGCTTCCGATGCAGCCGGTTCGGAGCCTGTTCGGCGCGGACGGCGACCCGTACGAGGACGCCTGCGGCCTGCGCTACGTACGCGCCAAGGACCTGCGCCCACGCTGACGGCCCCGTACCGGCTGGATCCGGGCGGCTCAGGCGGCGCGCTCGGTGACCTTCACCCTCCCCTTCTCGATCGTGGCCAGGCGCGGGGCGCGGCGGGCGATGGCGCTGTCGTGGGTGACCATGACGAAGGTCAGGCCGTGCTCCTCCCACAGCCCCTCCAGCAGGGTCATGATCTCGTCGCGCATCGACTCGTCCAGGTTGCCGGTCGGCTCGTCGGCGAGCAGCACCTTGGGGCGCTTGACCAGCGCGCGGGCGATCGCCACGCGCTGCTGCTGGCCCCCGGACATCTCCCCGGGCAGATGCCCGAGCCGCTCGCCGAGCCCGACCGACTCCAGCGCCTCGGCGGCGCGCCCGCGCCGCTCGGCGGCCTTGACGCCCAGCGGGACGAGGGCGGTCTCCACGTTCTCCTGCGCGGTGAGCGTGGGGATCAGATTGAAGCTCTGGAAGACGAAGCCGATGTTCTCGGATCTGACCTTGGTGAGCCGGGCCTCGCTGAGCGAGGCCAGGTCGACGCCGTCGAGTTCGACCGCGCCGGAGGTGGGGCGGTCCAGGCCGCCGAGCATCTGGAGCAGGGTGGACTTGCCGCCGCCGGTGGGGCCCTGGATCACCAGACGGCCGCCGTCCTCGATGGTCAGGTCCACGCCGGCGAGGGCGTCGACGGTGTCCTTGCCGCGCCGGTAGCGCTTGGTGACGCCGCTGAGCTGGTACATGGGGTGACTCCTTGACTCCTGGTCAGGCGTTCAGGCGTGGGCTGAGGGTGGGGATCGCCGGGCTACTCGACGCGGCGCAGCGCGTCCGCCGGGCGCAGCCGTGAGGCGCGCCAGCCGCCGAAGCCGCCCGCCACGAGCCCGCCCGCGACGGCGAGGCCGACCGCGAGCGCGATGGTGGCCGCGCTGACCGGGGCGGTGAGCGCCACGTCCAGGGACTTGGTCGCGGCCTGGCGCAGCCCGCCGCCCATGCCGCCGGGCCCGCCGCCGCCCGGGCCGCCCATGCCCATGCCGCCGCCCGCGCCGCCTCCGGTGGAGCCCAGCTGGGCGGTGAGGCTGGGGCTGATCGCGGTCACCGCGTAGGCGCCCGCGAGGCCGAGCGCGATCCCGAGCGCCCCGCCGAGCAGCCCGTTGACCAGGGCCTCGCCCACCACCTGGCGGGTGACCCGGCCGCTCTTCCAGCCCAGCGCCTTGAGCGTGCCGAACTCCCGTACCCGGCGGCTGACCGCCGAGGAGGTGAGCAGCCCGGCGACCAGGAAGGCGGCGGCCAGGACGGCGATGGACAGCCACTTGCCGACGTTGGAGGCGAGGTCGGAGGCGGTGGACAGGGAGCCGGAGACGGTCTTGGCGAGGTCGGCGGAGGTGGTGACCGTGGTGCCGGAGACGTTCTTCTGGATGGCCGACTTGACGCCGTCGATCCGCTGCGAGTCGGCCGCCTTGACGTAGACGGTGGTGACCTTGTCCTTGGAGTCGGAGAGGGTCTGCGCCTGCTTGAGCGGGATGTAGACGTTCGCGGCGGACGAGCCGCTGTCGGCGGTCGCGATCCCGATGATCTCGAACTTGGTGCCGGAGATGGTGACGTCGTCGCCCAGCGCCAGCTTCTTCTCCTTGGCGTACGCGCTGTCGACGACCGCCGCCTTGGCGTTGCCCTGCGCGCTGGTGAAGGTCTTGCCCTTGCTGATCCTGGAGGAGGTCAGCGGGCCGAGGCCGAGGTGGGAGACGTCGACCCCGTAGACGGAGAAGGAGTTGACGTCGAACTGGGCGCCGCCGCCCTCGACCTGCCCCTGCGGCGCGCCGCCGCCCTCGCCACCGGGGCCGCCGCCCTGCCGGTTGCCGCCGGCGTTCGGGTTCTGCTTGAACTCGCCCCGGTTGAACTGCCCGCTGACCTTCAGGACCTGGAGGTTCAGCCCGCCGACCGCGTCGGCGACCCCGCCCTGCTTCCCGATCTTGGTCACGGTCGCGGCGGACAGGGTCTGGAAGCCCTGCACCATCACCCGGTCGCTGCTCTGCTCTTTGTCGTCGTCGCTGTCGCGGGCGTCGAACTCGAAGCGCGGGCGCGAGTTCTGGTTGCTGCCCGAGGACGCCTCGCGGGCCTTGGTGACGGTCATGTCGGTGCCCAGGCCGTACAGCGACTCCAGCACCTTGCCCTGCGCGCGCTCCATGCCGGAGGACACCGAGGTGACGACGATGACGAGCGCGATGCCCAGTGCCAGACCCGAGGCGACGACGAGCGCCGCCTTTCTACGGCGGCGCAGCTCGCGCCGGAGGTAGGTGAAGAACATGCGCGCGACGGTAGGGGCGCCGTGTGATGAGCGGATAAGGGCAGGATGAGAGCGAGCTTAAGAAAGCCGACGGGCGGCGGCCGGCCTGAGAAGGCCGACCGCCGCCCGGGGCGGGAGTGCTAAGGGTGCGTCAGGCGCCGGTGGCGCTGCCCGCGACCCACTCGCTCCACTTCATGTTCCAACCGTTCAGGCCGTTGTCCGGCGCGACCGTCTGGTCCTTCGAGTTCTTCACGATGACGACGTCACCGATCTGCGACTCGTTGTAGAACCAGGTCCCGTCGGTGTTCGGGTCGTTCGCGCCCTTGGTGTCCGACAGGCCCACGCAGCCGTGGCTGGTGTTGACCGCGCCGAAGATGGACTTGGCGCCCCAGTAGTTGCCGTGGATGAAGGTGCCCGAGGTGGTCAGGCGCATGGCGTGCGGCACGTCCTTGATGTCGTACTCGCCCTTGCCGTCGCTGTCCGTGAAGCCGACCGTCGCACCGTTCATCCGGGTCTCCTTGAACTTCTCGGAGATCACCATCTGACCGTTGTAGGTCGTGTTCTGCGGGCTGCCGGCCGAGATCTTGATGGTCTTGAACAGCTTGCCGTCGCGCACGACCTTCATGGTCTTGGCCTCGGCGTCGACCGTGGAGACCTGGGAGCGGCCGATCTTGAAGGTGACGGTCTTCTCCTGGACGCCCTTCACCCCCGGCGAGCCCTCGACGCCGTCGAGGTCCAGCTTCAGGGTGACGGTCGAGTTGGCCTTCCAGTACTCATTCGGCCGGAAGTCCAGCCGCTGGCTGCCGAACCAGTGGCCGACGACCTGCTGACCGCTGCTGGAGCTGACCGTGATGCCCGACTGGACGGCCTTCTTGTCGCTGATCGCCTTGTCGAAGTTGATCGACACGGGCATGCCGACGCCGACCGTCGCGCCGCTCTCCGGCGTGAAGTTGCCGATGAAGCTGTTCGTCGGCGAGACGGTGGTGAAGGAGGAGTTCTCGGTCGCCTTGCGGCCCTTGGAGTCCTCGGCCGTCGCGGCGATCTTGTACTGGGTGGACCGCTCCAGCTGCCCGCTCGGCTTCCAGGACTTCCCGTCGGACGATATGGAGCCGGGGACCTTGGTACCGGTCGCGGCCGCGGTCATGCTCACGTCCTTGAGCGTGCCGCCGGAGACGGTGACCTTGGTGTCGCTGTTGATGCCCGCGTTGGTGGCTCCGGCCTTGGGCGTGATCTTGATGTGGGCTTCCGACGCGTCCTTGGCGGCCGCCTCGTCCACCTGCGACTGGGACTTGTCGCCACCGGCGTCGTTCTTGTCCCCGTCGCTGCCGCCCTTGTCGCCCCCACCACACGCCGCGAGGGTCAGTACTCCGCTGAGCACGGCGGCCGCGGCCACCAGCCCCCTACGGCGCTTGCCGTCCGTCATCACACGCTTCTCCATTGATCTGGACCCCAGAAACCCCGGACCTATCTGACAAGAACGCCTGTACCTTTTGGCCGGTTCCTCGCACAGTAAAACTGTGCGCAAGGCCACTTAGCAAAGGCGCCGGTCAAGCCGGTGGCCCGACCGGGGTAACCGGCACCCGTGCGGCGCAGTCGTCCCGTCCCCTCTTATCCTCCAGGACGCAACATCGCAGGACTCCGTTCCACTCCGGCGCGTCGGGACACGGATCTTCGAGGATCCGTGGGGGGCACTCGCACCCAAACCCGGCATAGCCGAGCAAAGCATGACGTCTTCGGACTGCCCATACGACGGAGGGTATGCCTCCGGGGGGTCTCGCTTCCGCGCGACCCGCAGTTGTCACTACGATCGGACGCACGAGGCCAATTCACCGCCGCCTCAAGGAGGATGCAGTTGTCCGCACGCCGACCGCTGATGACCGCCGCCGCCGCGGGTTCGCTGCTGTGCGCCCTGTGGTTCGTCCCCTCCGCGAACGCCACCGTCGAGCGGGAGGGCCAGGCCCCCGCCGCACAGCCGAGAGCCGCCCAGCCCGCCTCCGGTGAGAACCTCGCCGACACGGGCAGCGTGGATGTCACCCCGTACCTGATCGGCGGCACGGCCTTCCTGGGGCTCGGGGTCGCGATGGTGACCGCGTCCGTACGCCGCACGCGCCCTGAGGCGTACTAGCCAGGCGCTGGAAGCCGCTCAGGCCAGGGGCCCGGTCACCTGTTCCGCCGCCTCGGTCAGCTGCCCCGACCGTACGAACGCGTCCGCGGCCGCCAGGTCCGGCGCCAGATAGCGGTCCGCCCCCGGACCCTCGACGCCCGCCCGGCGCACCGCCGCCAGCACCGCCCGGCTCGCGGGGGCCGGCGTCAGCCCCTCCCGCAGCTCGATCGCGCGGGTGGCCGCGACCAGCTCCACCGCGATCACGCGGGTCAGGTTGTCCACCGCCGTACGCAGCTTGCGCGCCGCCGACCAGCCCATCGAGACATGGTCCTCCTGCATCGCCGAGGAGGGGATGGAGTCGACGGAGGCGGGCACCGCCAGCCGCTTCATCTCGCTCACCAGCGCCGCCTGGGTGTACTGCGCGATCATCAGGCCCGAGTCCACGCCGGCGTCCCCCGCCAGGAAGGGCGGCAGGCCGTGCGAGCGGTTCTTGTCGAGCAGCCGGTCGGTGCGGCGCTCGGCGATCGAGGCGAGGTCGGCCGCGGCGACCGCCAGGAAGTCCAGGACGTAGGCGACGGGCGCCCCGTGGAAGTTGCCGTTGGACTCCACCCGGCCGTCCGGCAGCACCACCGGATTGTCCACGGCGGCGGCCAGCTCGCGGTCGGCGACCAGCCGGGCGTGCGTGAGCGTGTCCCGGCCCGCGCCCGCGACCTGGGGCGCGCAGCGCACCGAGTAGGCGTCCTGGACCCGCGGCGCGTCGTCCTGGTGGTGTCCGGTGAGGCCGGAGCCGGCCAGCACCCGCAGCATGTTGTCCGCGCTCGCCGCCTGGCCCGGGTGCGGCCGGATGGCGTGCAGCTCGGGGGCCAGCACCCGGTCGGTGCCCAGCAGCGCCTCCAGCGACAGCGCGGCCGTCACATCGGCGGCGGTGAACAGCCGCCCCAGGTCCTCGCAGGCCATGAGCAGCATGCCCAGCATCCCGTCGGTGCCGTTGAGCAGCGCGAGCCCCTCCTTCTCGCGCAGCTCGACCGGCTCGATGCCGTGCTCGGCCAGCAGGTCGGCGGCCGGGCGCAGCGCCCCGTCCGGCCCCTCGGCCTCCCCCTCGCCCATCAGCGTCAGCGCGCAGTGCGAGAGCGGGGCGAGGTCGCCGGAGCAGCCCAGCGAACCGTACTCGTGCACCACGGGCGTGATCCCCGCGTTGAGCACGGCGGCCATGGTCCGTACGACCACCGGGCGCACGCCCGTGCGGCCCGAGGCGAGCGTCTTCAGCCGCAGGAACATCAGCGCGCGCACCACCTCGCGCTCGACCCGCGGCCCCATGCCCGCGGCGTGCGAGCGCACGATGTTGCGCTGTAGCTGAACGCGCAGCTCCGGGCTGATGTGGCGGACGGCGAGCGCGCCGAAGCCGGTGGAGACGCCGTAGACGGGCTCCGGCTTGGCGGCGAGGTCGTCGATGATCCGGCGCGAGGCGGCGACGGCGGCCATGGCGTCCTCGGACAGCTCGACCCGCGCGCCGCCGCGGGCGACGGCGAGCACGTCGGTCGCGGTCGTCCCGGAGGTACCCAGCACCACAGAATGCATATCCATATTCAGGCACCCTAGATACTGAATCCCCGCCTGTCACCCGCCGCCCGCCGCAGGCGGGACTCCCGCCGGGCCGTCCGGCGCTTCCCGCCGCCTGCGGCGGGCTCACGCGGCGGAGCCGCATATCGGATACAGCCCCCTACCCGCCCCTTCCCACAACCAGGGGCTCCGCCCCTGGACCCCGAGGCTGGGGGAGCCCCCGCCCAGCGGCGCCCCGCGCTCGGCGCCCCTCCCGCTCCGCGTTCTCCTCCGAGGCGGCCCGGCGACGGGCGGCCTCAACCGGGACGGCGCGTACGCGGGCAGCGACGGCGAGCACGGGACAGCGCCGTGCGGCAGCGCCGTGCGGCAGCCCCGTGCGGCAGCCCCGTGCGGCAGCCCCGTGCGGCAGCCCCGTGCGGCAGCCCCGTGCGGCAGCCCCGTGCGGCAGCCCCGTGCGGCTCGCCCCAGCCCCAGGGGGCTGGGGCGGAGCCCCCCGCGCGGCGGAGCCGCACGGAGATCCGGGGGCCGGGCCGGTCCCCGGCGGCTAGAGGCGGCCGCGGAAGCGGCGGCGTTCGGGGGCGCGGATCGATCTGTCCGCGGCGGCGCTGTCCGCGAGGCGGACCACCGGGTCCTGCGGACCCCCCTCGCGCCCCGCGACCACCGGCTTCGCCGAGCGGGCGGCCTTCGCCCGGTACTGGGCCGCGTCCGCCAGCCGGAACAGCCGGCGGGCGCTGTGCACGGGGCCGATCGGGTCACCCGTCGAGGCCACCCCGCACGCGACCCCCTCGCCCAGCTCCAGCTCGGCGGCCCGGCGGCACAGCTCGTCGGCCACCCGCACCACCTCGTCCGCCGACGGGCCGACCTCCACCAGGCAGAACTCATCGCCCCCGAGCCGGGCCGCCAGGGCCCCCGGGAGCATCGCGCCGCACAGCGAGAGCACCGAGCCGAACCGTTCCAGCAGCCGGTCGCCCACCGCGTGCCCCAGCGTGTCGTTCACCTGCTTCAGCCCGTTGAGGTCGCACATCACCAGGCTCACCACCACCGAGTCGTCACGGCGGTGCGCCTCCAGCGCCTCGTCCAGTCTTATGTCCACCGCCCGGCGGTTGCCGAGCCCGGTCAGCGGGTCGGTGAAGGCCAGTTTGCGGGCCTCCTCCAGCCGCTCGGTCTGCGCGATCCCGGCGGCGGTCACCGCGGCCAGGACGGTCGCGAAGTCGGCGTCGGCCCGGCCGAACACCGGCCCCCCGGCCCGCCGCGCCACATACAGCTCGCCCCACGCCCGGCCGTGCAGCACGATCGGCGCGACGACGCAGCTGCCGCGCCCGCGCCGCCGCAGCGCCGCCGCCCGCCCGGGGCTGACGCCGCGCAGCACCCCCTGCGGACCGCCCGCCGCGTCCGTACCCGCGCCCGTACCCGCGTACGCGGGTACGCCCGGACCGCCCGCCACCTCCACCCACGCGTGCGGCTCCCCGCCCCGCGCCCACTGCTCATGCAGAAACTCGGTGATCTCGGGGAACTCGTGCACCGGATAGGACTCGTGCTCGGGGAACTCCTCCTCCCCCTCGGCCAGTTCCCCGCTGTTGACCAGCACCCGCAGCCGCCCCAGCTCCCGCTCCCACACCGAGACCGCCGCGAAGCTCCCGCCGAGCGCGCGGCGCGCGGCCTCCGCCGCGGACCGCACCGCCCCACGCGGGGTGTGCGCGGCCGCCATCGCCTGCGCCAGTCCCACCACGGCCGTCAGCCGCGCATCACCCTCGCCTGTCACCACGCCTCACATTCCCCTGCCGCGCACACCGCACAGTCCAGCGTAGGAATGTTCGGCGAATTCTGCCTTGTCCCGTATCGGGCTATTCGCCGGGCCAGTTCGGTGTGCGCTTTTCGTTGAAGGCCGCCACGCCCTCCGCCCGGTCCCCGGAGAAGGCCACCGACCGCCAGGCCGCGTCCTCGATCTCGAGCCCTGCCCGCAGATCGAGTCCGTAACCGACCCGCAGCGCCCGCTTGGCCGCCCGCAGCCCCACCGGGGAGTTCACGGCGATCCGCCGGGCCAGCTCCAGCGCCTCGGAACGGTCCTCGCCGTCCGCGGCCAGCCGGTCGACGAGGCCCAGCTCGCGGGCCTCCGCGGCGGCCACCCGCCGCGCCGTGAAGATCAGCTCGGCGGCGCGCGCGGCCCCGACCCGGCGCGGCAGCAGTTGGGTGCCGCCGCCGCCCGGGATCACCCCGACCGAGACCTCGGGCAGCCCGACCACCGCCGTGCCGTCCGCGACGATCAGGTCGCAGGCCAGGGCCAGCTCGTAGCCGCCGCCCAGCGCGTAGCCGTGCACGGCGGCCACCGTGGGCACCGGCAGCTCCAGCACCCCGGTGTAGGCGGCGCGCGCCAGCGGCCGCTGCCGCCCCAGCTCGGCGTCGCTCAGGGAGTTCCGCTCCTTCAGGTCGGCGCCCACGCAGAAGGCCCGCTCGTGGCTGGAGGACAGCACCACGGCCCGTACGGACCTGTCCTGGGCCAGCGCGGCGCACGCCTCGGCGATGCTCCGCGCCATCCCCGTGGAGACGGCGTTCATGGCCTTGGGCCGGTCCAGTACCAGCTCGGCCACGAAGTCTTCCTGCCGGACCGCGACCCACTCGCCGTAGCGCTGCTCACTCACACGACCCTCCCGGTTAACGACCGTGAACACGTCGGGACGGATCATCGCAGCCCGCGCCGCCCCCGGCCAGTGGACGCCGGGGGCGACGGGGCACCGGTCACTTGCGCGAGCGCCGCCATCGGGCCAGGAAGGCCAGCACGCCGGTCGGCTTCGGCTTGGCCGCCTCCCCGGGCGCGCCGCCGAACTCCGCCGCGGCCGCCACCTCCGCGCCCGGCACCGCCGGCGGCGCCGACGGGGCGGGCGGGGCGGGCGGGGCGGTCGGGGCGGCGGGGATCCCCTGGACCGTGACCTCAGGGGCCGAGGTCGGAGCGGCAGGAGCGGGGGCCGCCGGCTCGGGCCCGGCGTCCCACTCCGCGGGCTTGGGCGGCTCGCCGACGCGCGCGAACCGCACCGGGAGCGCGGTCAGCCCGCGTTGGTACAGCCCCGGGCGCCACTCCAGCTTCTCGCCGTCGACGGCGAGCTCGATGTCCGGAAGCCGGTCCAGCAGCTTCTCGATGGCCGCGGTCGCGATCAGCCGCGCCTGGCTGCGGCCGGAGCAGGTGTGCTGCCCGGCGCTGAAGGCCAGGTGGGCCCGGTTTCCCTGCTTGTGCTGGGAGGATTCGAGCGCGTCCTGGTTGCCCCCGGCGAAGCTGATCACCACGGGCTCGCCCGCGCGCAGCCGGGTCCCGCTGATCGTGACATCCCGCAGCGGGAAGTGCACGGCCAGATTGGCCAGCGGCGGTGCGGTCCACAACACCTCGTCCAGGGCGTCCTCGACGAGCATGCCCCCGCCCGCGAGGTCCCCCGCGAAGTTCTCGTCGGTCAGCAGCACCCGCAGGGCGTTGCTGATCAGGCTGGGCACCGGCTCGCTGCCCATGCCCATCATCAGCAGCAGCTGCTCGACCAGCTCCTCGTCGGTCAACCGCGCCGGGTGGGCGATCAGCCAGGAGGTGACGTCAGGACCCGGATCCCTCCGCTTGAGCTCGATCAGGGCCAGCAGCGTGGCATCGACGTCCTGCGCCGCGGCCATCGGGTCCTGACCGTCCAGCAGCTGCGCCATGGCCCCGAACAGCCGGTCCGCGATGTCCTTCGGGCAGCCGAACAGCTCGCCGACGGTCAGCATCGAGACCAGCTGGCAGTACTCGGGGATCAGATCGGCCTCGCCCGCCGCGGCGAACTGGTCGATCAGCGAGTCGGCTATGCGCTCCACATAGCCGCGCAGCGCCCCCGGGTCGATCCGGCTCATGCTGTCGTCGATGGCGCTGCGGAGCCGCCGGTGCGCCTCCCCGTCCACCCAGCCGGCCTGGGCCCGGGGCCTGATGAGCTGGGCGGAGTGGGTGGCCTCGGGGACCCGGCCCTCGTTTCTCGCCCGCCAGTTGCGCGCGTCCTTGGAGAACGTCTCGGGGCGCCGAAGGATCTCCAGGGCCGTCTCGTAACCGACGCACAGCACGGCCGTGACGCCCGGGTCCAGCTCCACGGGCGCGAGCGGGCCATGGGTCTCGCGCAGCCGCTTGTAGACGGCGTACGGGTCCTGGAAGAACTCGGCTGTGTAAAGCGGCTCGGCTCCGGTGCCGCCGGCATGCGCCGGACAGCCCGGAGGGGGAACGGCAGTCGGCTGGGCGACCGATTCGTAAGGCTGGCTCACAGTGCTCCTGGCTTCTGTCTTCGGTACAGGCCGACAGCGCGAGGGCATGAGCTCGAGGCTCGCCGGGATCGCCAAGATCCACTCATCTCGCGCGCAGGTAGGCTAGCGCGATACGGCGGTCCTGCACCCCGGGCTTACCCGAACAGACACAGGAACTGCGCACGCGAGTACACAGAACCCTAGTGCGGGAACCGGTGCGGGAACGCGGCGGTACGCGCCTGAGCCCTGCCCCCTCAGCCCCGCCGGGTCAGCAGCCACGGCTCCACGACCCCCAGCCCACGCACCGGCCGCTGCCACGTCGGCTGGAGCGCGAAGCGGTACGAGGGCGGCTCCTCGCCCTCCTTCTCCGCGGCGGCCGCCTCCTCCGCGGCCTGGACCTCCGACACCGGGGCGGCCCTCAGCCGCCCCAGCTCCTCCGCGAACGCGCCGTCCACCAGGACCGCGTTCTTCGGGGCTATGGAGGTCAGCCGGCTGGCCAGGTTCACCGTCGTGCCGAAGACATCGCCCATCCTGGTCGTGACGGTCCCAAAAGCCATCCCGACCCGCAGCTCGGGCATCGTCTGGTCATGGGTCAGCGTCTCGATCAGCCGCAGCCCGATCTCGGCCGCGATGCTCGCGTCGTCGGCCGCGTACAGCACCTCGTCGCCCAGCGTCTTGATCAGCCGGCCGCCGTGCGCGGCCACCAGGTCGGCGGCCGTGGTCTCGAACGCCTCGACCAGCTCGCCGAGCTCCTCCTCCTCCAGCCGCCGGGTCAGCCGGGTGAAGCTCACCAGGTCCGCGAAGCCGACGGCCAGCCGCCGGTCGACCATCTCCGCGTCGTCCGCCGTCTGCACCACCCGGCCCGTCGCGGCCGCCAGCTGCCGCCGGTAGACGTAGACCAGGAACTCCTCCAGCTCCGGAAGCAACAGCTCCACCAGCGGGTAGGCGATCTCGGTCCGCGTCATGCCGGTCTCGTGCGGCTCGGTGAGCCCCTCCAGGAAGGAGTCGGTCTGCCAGTCCGCCAGCCGGGCCGTGGTCTGGCCCGTCGACCGCGCCACCTGGATGGCCATCGGCTCGCTGAGCAGCCCCGCCTCCACCAGGCCGGCCAGCCGCCGCAGCGCCAGCACATCCGCCTCCGTGAGCGCCTTGGCCTGGCCGATGTCGGCGAAGCCCATCGCCCGCCAGAAGCGGGTGGCCAGCTCCACGGACACCCCGGCGCTGCGGGCCGCCTGGAAAGGGGTGTACTGCCGCTCCGCCCCGAGGATCAGCTGCTCGAGCCGTAGCGAGAGAGGGTCCACTTCGGGCTCGCCGCCACCGGCGCCGGCCGCACCCCCGTCGACGGGCGGGGCGTCGGCGTCATCGGCGGCCGCGCCCCGGGCCCCGGCGTCCGGAGCCGCGCCGGAATCCCTGTCGTCGGCGGTCACCGGCGGCCCCCTGTCCGATCCCTGCGCACTGCCCTTCCGTTCCCTCTTCCGGTAGTTCGGTTTCCGGCTCACGGCCGCCCCGAACTGGACGGACCGCCACAACGATACGTCAGGTGTGCCCTAGCTCACTCTCCCCGGGGAAGCTGGGAAAACTCTTTGCCCCAGGGCTCAAAAAATCTCCGCCCGCTCGCTGCCGGACCACCGCCCCGACTCCGTACCCGGAGCTACGACACGGCCCGCAGATGCACGATGTCCCCGGCGGAGACCGGCTCCTGCACACCGCCCTCGGTGGCGAGCACCAGCCGCCCGTCGCCGTCGATCGCGACGGCCTCGCCGACGCGCTCCCCGCCGCCGGGCAGCTCGGCACGCACCCTACGGCCCAGGGTCGCGCACCCCGCCGCGTACGTCTCCTGGAGCCCGCAGGCCCCGGGGTCGCCCTCGAACCGGCGCCACTCCCCGTACCACTCCTCGATCGACCGCAGCACGGCCCGCAGCAGCGGGTCCCGGTCGGTGGAGACGGCGCCCGCGAGCGCCAGCGAACCGGCCGTGGGCACCGGCAGTTCGTCGGCGTGCAGCGAGATGTTCAGGCCGACGCCGATCACCACCGCGTCACCGGTCCGCTCGGCGAGGATCCCACCGAACTTCCGCTCCTGGCCCTCGACCTTCACCAGCAGGTCGTTGGGCCACTTCAGCGCGGTGTCCACGCCCGCCGCGCGGGACAGCGCCCCGGCGCTCGCGACGCCGGCGAGCAGCGGCAGCCAGCCCCAGCGCTCGCCGGGCACCCCGGCGGCGCCCGGCCGCAGCAGCACCGAGAAGAACAGCCCGGAGCGGGGCGGGGCGGTCCAGGTGCGGTCCAGCCGTCCGCGCCCGGCGGTCTGCTCCTCGGCCACGAGCACCGCGCCCTCCGGGGCGCCCGCGGCCGCCCGGGTGACCAGATCGGTGTTGGTGGAGCCGGTCGCCTGCACCACGTCGAGCTCGGTCCACAGCCCGCCGGGCCGCACCAGCGCGCGCCGCAGCGCGGCCTCGACCAGCGGGGGACGTTCCAGGTCGGACCAGCGGCCGCCCCGGCCGCCCGGGGTGTCAGATGGCGTCATGAGCGTCAGCCTAGGGTGAGGAGGTGTGGCCAACGACGCACTGCCCGCATACAGTCCCGCCGATACGCTACGTGCCGGTAGCCCAGCCGGCGCAAGCACCCTTTTCCCGCCCGCCGACCCCCGTTTCACGGCCTGATTCCGCAAGGCCCCGAGGACGAGCAGGAGCCGCATCCCGATGTCCGAGCCTGAGATCTCCTCCGAGATTCCCAATCGTCACACCACCGCGGGCAAGCTCGCGGATCTCCAGCGCCGCATCGACGAGGCCACCCACGCGGGCTCGGCGCGAGCGGTGGAGAAGCAGCACGCCAAGGGCAAGCTGACCGCGCGAGAGCGCATCAACCTGCTCCTCGACGAGGGCTCGTTCACCGAACTCGACGAGTTCGCGCGACACCGCTCGACCAGCTTCGGCATCGAGAAGAACCGCCCGTACGGCGACGGCGTGGTGACCGGCTACGGCACGGTGGACGGCCGCCCGGTCTGCGTCTACTCCCAGGACTTCACGATCTTCGGCGGCTCGCTCGGCGAGGTCTACGGCGAGAAGATCGTCAAGGTGATGGACTTCGCCCTGAAGACCGGCTGCCCGATCATCGGCATCAACGACGGCGGTGGCGCCCGGATCCAGGAGGGCGTGGTCGCCCTCGGCCTGTTCGCCGAGATCTTCCGCCGAAACGTTCATGCGTCGGGCGTCATCCCGCAGATCAGCCTGATCGTCGGGCCGTGCGCGGGCGGGGCCGTCTACTCCCCCGCGATCACCGACTTCACGGTGATGGTCGACCAGACCTCGCACATGTTCATCACGGGACCGGATGTGATCAAGACGGTCACCGGCGAGGACGTGGGCTTCGAGGCCCTGGGCGGCGCCCGTACGCACAACACCACCTCCGGCGTGGCCCACTACATGGCGGCCGACGAGAAGGACGCCTTCGAGTACGTCAAGGCGCTGCTGTCCTACCTCCCGTCCAACAACCTCTCCGAGCCCCCGGCCTTCCCCGACGAGGCCGACCTCCAGGTCAGCGACGAGGACCAGGAGCTGGACGTCCTCATCCCGGACTCGGCGAACCAGCCCTACGACATGCACAAGGCGATCGAGCACGTCCTGGACGACGGCGAGTTCCTGGAGACCCAGCCGCTCTTCGCCCCGAACATCCTCACCGGCTTCGGCCGGGTCGAGGGCCACCCGGTGGGCATCGTCGCCAACCAGCCGCTCCAGTTCGCGGGCTGCCTGGACATCGACGCCTCGGAGAAGGCCGCCCGCTTCGTGCGCACCTGCGACGCCTTCAACGTGCCCGTCCTGACCTTCGTGGACGTGCCCGGCTTCCTGCCCGGCACCGACCAGGAGTACAACGGCATCATCCGGCGCGGCGCCAAGCTGATCTTCGCCTACGCCGAGGCCACCGTGCCGCTGATCACCGTCATCACCCGCAAGGCCTTCGGCGGCGCGTACGACGTCATGGGCTCCAAGCACCTGGGCGCGGACCTCAACCTGGCCTGGCCGACCGCGCAGATCGCGGTCATGGGCGCCCAGGGCGCGGTCAACATCCTCCACCGGCGGACGATCGCCGCCGCCGAGGACCCCGAGGCGACCCGCGCCGAGCTGATCGCCGACTACGAGGACGCGCTCCTCAACCCGTACACCGCCGCCGAGCGCGGCTACGTCGACGCGGTGATCATGCCGTCCGACACCCGCCGCCACATCGTCAAGGGCCTGCGCTCACTGCGCAACAAGCGCGAGAGCCTGCCCCCGAAGAAGCACGGCAACATCCCGCTGTAGGCGAAGATCCCGCCGTAGGCAACATCCCCCATCCCCCTCCAGGAAGGGCTGTTTCCATGATCAAGATAGTACGGGGCAATCCCACCCCGGAGGAGCTCGCCGCCGCGCTCGCGGTGGTCCAGGCGCGCGCGGCGGCCGCCGCGGCCGCCGCGCAGGGCGAGGGCGCGCCACCGGAGTGGTCCGACCCGGCCCGCACCATCCCCGCCCGCCGGGTGCCGCACCCGGGGCCGAGGGCGTGGCGTACGACGTACTGGCCGAGCTGAGGCGGCGTCCGCGGCCCTCCGGCCCTCGCACCGTCACCGTTTGTCGCGAAAATAGTCCTTTACGCCGTGGGGGGGGGCTGACGTCGCAAAACTCGACCACCCCCCCCAACACCGCCCCAGGAACCAAAAAAAAGTTGAAGAAAAAACCGCCACCGAAAAACAACAACAAGCGG
>NZ_JBEOSB010000049.1:0-51606 GCF_040302705.1 Streptomyces sp. NPDC097640 | reverse complement strand
CAGTGCCTCGCCGACACCCACGGCAACGTCGTCGTCGTCTCCACCCGCGACTGCTCCCTCCAACGACGCCACCAAAAACTCGTCGAAGAAGCCCCCGCCCCCTTCCTCACCCCGGAGCAGAACGCCCAGCTCTACCGCGCCTCCAAAGCCATCCTCAAGGAGGCCGGATACGTCGGTGCGGGCACCGTCGAATTCCTCGTAGGGACCGATGGCACGGTCTCGTTCCTGGAGGTCAACACCCGGCTCCAGGTCGAGCACCCGGTCACGGAGGAGGTCACGGGGATCGATCTGGTGCGGGAGATGTTCCGGATCGCGGACGGCGAGCCGATCGGCTACGACGACCCGCCGGCGCGCGGCCACTCGTTCGAGTTCCGTATCAACGGCGAGGACCCGGGCCGCAACTTCCTGCCCGCCCCCGGCACCGTCACCACGTTCACACCCCCGAGCGGGCCGGGTGTGCGCCTGGACGCGGGCGTCGAATCCGGCAGCGTGATCGGCCCGGCGTGGGACTCCCTCCTCGCCAAGCTGATCGTCACCGGCGCCACCCGCACCCAGGCCCTCCAGCGCGCCGCCCGCGCGCTCGCGGAGTTCCAGGTCGATGGGATGGCCACCGCCATCCCCTTCCACCGCGCCGTGGTCACCGACCCCGCCTTCACCGCCGACCCCTTCACCATCCACACCCGGTGGATCGAAACCGAGTTCACCAACACCATCACCCCCTACGCCCCCACCAACACCGACGAAACCGACGAGCCGGTGGCGCGGGAGACGGTGGTGGTCGAGGTCGGGGGCAAGCGGCTGGAGGTCTCCCTCCCGGCGTTCCTGTCCGTGGCCGCCGCGCCTGCCGCCGGGGACGCGGGCGGGGCGAAGAAGCCCAAGCGCAAGCCTGTGAAGAAGTCCGGATCGTCGGCCTCGGGGGATGCGCTGGCGTCGCCGATGCAGGGGACCATCGTCAAGGTCGCCGTGGCCGAGGGGGACCAGGTCGCCGAGGGCGATCTGGTCGTGGTCCTGGAGGCGATGAAGATGGAACAGCCCCTCAACGCCCACCGCGCGGGCACCGTGAAGGGTCTGGCCGCCGAGGTCGGCGCCGCCCTCACCGCCGGCGCCGTCATCTGCGAGATCAAGGACTGAGACCAAGGCTGAGACCAAGGACTGACACCCGGGGCCCGCCGACGCCCGAATGCGGCCGCGCCCAGCCCAACGGGCCCCCGTCTCACCGGCCGCGCCGGATGCGGGGGCCCGTTAATTCATATGGCATCTTCGTGCCATGGGTCTGGGACGCGAAGTCCACGTGACAGACCATGGAGCCGGTGATTCCGCACTGGTGGAATCACCGGTGAACTTGGTCTCCCCCGCGTAACGGGGGCGGGGGAGACCAATTTCCCGTGCCCGAACCGCCATCGATCCGGCGGTCGGCGTGCCCGAAACGGGCATCACTTCTTCATCGTCCGCTCCAGGAACCCCAGGACCGTCTCCGCGTAGAGCTCCGGGTGCGTTTTGACGCCCTGGAGATGCTCGGTGTCCGGCAGGGTGTGCACCTCCGCCAGCGGATACCGCTCGGCCAGCGCCCGCACCCCCGCCGCCGGGATCATCGTGTCGCTCTCGCCGGTCAGGAAGAGCATCGGCGTGCGCTCGTACGCGCCCTCGGCCGCGGGCGGCCACTGCACCCGCAGCATCGCCACGGCCGCCGTGGAGGCCACCTTCTCCAGGGCCTTCCGGGACGGCCCCTTCCGCATCGGGCCGGGGACCGGCAGCCCGCCGGACGCGACGAAGTTGGCGAACAGTGAGCGCAGTTCCAGCGCCGGGCCGCTGTCGAAGACCATCGCGTCCACCGGGCTCTCCCCGTCCCTCCTGAGCATGTAGAAGGAGGGGAAGGTGGAGATGGAGAAGCCGTAGACCGCGATGCGCGCCGAGGCGTGCTCCGCCGTCCCGCGCAGATGCCTGACCACCGCCTCCACATCGTCGGTGTGCCGGTCGCTCATGCCCCAGCAGGCCCGGTCCGCGCCGCTCTTGCCGTGGTTGCGGTGGTCGAACATCGCGACCGTATAGCCCGCCTCGTTGAGCATCCGGGCCTGCGCCAGGCTCGCGGACTTGCTCAGCCCCAGGCCGTGCCCGAGCACCACCACCCGGTCCGGGTCGCCCGCGCACAGCCACACATGCAGCCCGCGCCGCACGCCGTCCAGCGGCACGGTCACATCGGTGGTGGACAGCCCCACGTCCGCGGGCTTCTTGTGATACGGCCTGCGGGGTGGGTGATAGATGAAATACGAGAGGAAGGCGCCGTACAGCGGAGCCACCGGGAGCGCGAGCGCGGAGGCCGCCTTCGCCCAGAATCCCGTCGCCATGTCGCAAACCCCCATTACGGAAAGTACACGGACTGTGCTTGATCGTAGTGGTGCCGCCAGGTGATCGTACCCGCCGGTAGGGGAACGTGTCCTAAGTCACCGGGTGTCGTCCGTGCCGCAACGCCTACCCGGGGCAAGGATGTTGAGTCAGGCTCAGCGCTGCGGGGGGAGAAAGGGAATCGTGTCGTACACCGGCCCGGCGGATCCCGCCGTCGACACCGCAGGAGACACGGCGGGCGACCAGGCGTACGAGTCGGCCTGGGGCCCGGACCGCGCGCTGCCCCGCCCCGGGGACCGCCCCTCCGGCCCCGAGGTGGCCGTATGGCTGCTGCGCATCCCGCCGTCCGCCGCTGCCGCCGCCGAGCGCGCCGGAATGCTGGACGACCGGGAGCGCGAGCGGGCCGCCAGATTCCGCGACGACACCCTGCGGGAGCGCTATGTCGCCTCCCACGTGGGCCTGCGGACGCTCCTCGGCGCGTATCTCGGCATCGCCCCCGCCGAAGTCGAGCTGATCCGCGAGAAGTGCGGCATGCCGGACTGCGACAAGCCGCACGGCCGCCCCGCCGTGGCGGGCGAGCCCCGGCTCTCGTTCTCCCTGTCCCACGCCGAGGACGCCGCGCTGTACGCCTTCGCCGAAGCTGCCGTCGGCGCCGACATCGAGGCCCGGAACGCGCGGCGCACCGGCACGGTGCTGACCGGCCTGATCCGGCAGCTCCACCCCGACGAGCGCGCGGCCATCGAGGCGCTGCCCGAGTCGCTGCACGAAGAGGCGTTCCTCAGCTGCTGGGTGCGCAAGGAGGCCTACCTCAAGGGCATCGGCACCGGCCTGCCCGGCGGCCTCCGCGCCCACCACGTCGGCCTCGCCGACCACCTCGCCCCGCCCGGCTCCACCGCCCCGCCCGGCTGGACCCTCGCCGACGTACCCGCCCCGCCCGGCTACGCCGCCGCGGTCGCGCTCCGCGCCGACGGCACGCCGGCCGTGCGCCCGGTCGTCACACGCCACGGCCTCGGCCTGGCCGGGACCTTCGGGGGCTAGCCATGCCTGAGCTGGAGCTGTCTGCGGGCACCCTCGACTACGAGGACACCGGAGGCGACGGCCCGGTCGCCGTGCTGCTGCACGGGGTCGCCATGGACGGCTCGCTGTGGCGCAACGTCGTCCCCCGCCTCGCCCCCGACATCCGCTGCGTGGTCCCGACCCTGCCGCTGGGCGGCCACCGCCGCCCGATGCGCCCCGGCGCGGACCTGTCGGTCCTCGGCGTGGCCCGGCTGGTCGCCGAGTTCCTCGAACGGCTGGACCTCACCGACGTCACCCTCGCCATGAACGACTGGGGCGGCGCGCAGGCCCTCGTCGCCGACGGCCGGGACCAGCGGATCGGGCGGCTGGTCATCACCTCCTGCGAGGCGTTCGAGAACTTCCCGCCCGGCCTTCCCAGCCACAACCTCTACGCCGCCGCCAAGGTCCCCGGCGGGCTGGCCGCCGCCTTCGGCCTCCTCAAGCTGCGCCCCGCCCGCCGTCTCCCCATGACTTGGGGCCGGATGACCAGGCGCCCGGTGCCGCCGGAGGTCATGGACGGCTGGTTCCGGCCGCTGTGGACCTCCCCCGGGATCCGCCGCGACCTGCGCGCGTACGTCCTCGGGGTGCCGCCCAGGGCCGAACTGCTGCGCTGGGCCGAGGCGCTGCGCGGCTTCGACCGCCCGGCGCTGGTGGCCTGGGCGGCCGAGGACAAGGTCATGCCGCCCGAGCACGGCCGCCGGCTGGCGGAGCTGCTGCCGCGCGCCCGCCATGTGGAGATCGCCGACAGCTACACCCTCATCCCCGAGGACCAGCCGGAGCGACTGGCCGAGCTGATCCGCGAGTTCGTGCTGGACGGCGCGTCGGCGTAGGGGCGCCCGGCCCGCGAGCCGTCACTTCACATACGCCAGCACGGCCAGGACCCGCCGGTTGTCGTCGTCGGAGACCGGCAGGTCCAGCTTGGCGAAGATGTTGGAGGTGTGCTTGATGACGGCCCGTTCGGTGATGACCAGCCGCTCGGCGATCGCGGCGTTGGAGCGGCCCTCGGCCATGATGCCGAGGACTTCGCGCTCCCGGGCGGTCAGCCGGGCCAGCGGATCCGCGGCGGAGGAGGCGGTGCTGGAGAACAGCCGGGCGATGACCTCGGGGTCCATGGCGGTGCCCCCGGCGGCCACCCGGCGGACCGCGTCCACGAACTCGTCCGGGTCGAACACGCGGTCCTTGAGCAGATAGCCGATGCCGCCCGTGCCGTCGGCCAGCAACTCCTTGGCGTACAGCTGCTCCACGTACTGGGAGAGGACCAGGACCGGGAGGCCGGGGATCTGTCGGCGGGCCTCCAGAGCAGCCTGAAGGCCCTCGTCGGTGAACGTCGGGGGGAGTCGTACGTCGACGACTGCCACGTCCGGACGTTTCTCGACGAGGGCCTGAAGGAGGTCGGGGCCGGTGTCCACAGCGGCGACGATCTCGAAGTCGTAAGCCTCCAGAAGCCTGACCAACCCGTCCCTCAGGAGGAAGAGGTCTTCGGCGAGGACAACACGCACGGCAGCTCCATGGTCAGTGTCGTCGGACCGCCCTGGGGGCTGGTCACGGCAAGAACACCGTCGAAAGTAGCAAGCCTGCGCTCCATTCCGCGCAGTCCCGTACCGCGGGAGGGGTCCGCGCCGCCGATCCCGTCGTCGGTGACCTGGCCGCGCAGCCGGCCCGTCTCGTACCAGAGGTCGACCGTGACCCGCTGGGCCTCGCCGTGCTTGGCCGCGTTGGTCAGGGCCTCGGAGATCGCGAAGTACATGGCGGACTCGACCGGGGCCTCGGGGCGGCCGGGCAGCTCGGCGTTGACCTCGACCTCCAGGGGGCTGTCCATGCCCAGGGCGCGGACGGCGTCGGCCAGGCCGCGGTCGGCGAGCACCGGCGGGTGGATGCCGCGGACCAGGTCGCGCAGCTCGTTGAGGGCGGCGGCGGAGGCCTGGCGGGTGTCGGCGAGGATGGCGCGGGCCGCCTCCGGGTCCTTGGCCAGCAGCCGCTCGGCCACGCCCAGGTTCATGCCCATCGCGACCAGCCGGGCCTGCGCGCCGTCGTGCAGATCGCGCTCGATGCGGCGCAGCTCGGCGGCCGAGGTGTTGACGGCGTCGCTGCGGGTCTCGGTGAGGTGGCGCACCTGGCGGGACATCTCGGTGGGGGCCAGCAGCGACTTGGCGAACTGGGCGTGCACCCGGAGCAGATGCGGGCCCGCGGCCAGACCGCCCAGCGCGATGGGGATGCCGAGGGCGGCGGCCATCAGGGCGGAGCCGTCACTGGTCACCTTGACCATCGCGTACCAGTTGTTGCCACCGGCTTCGGCGATGTCCTCCCAGATCAGAGGCATGATCAGGCCGAAGACGCCATAGCCGACCAGCGCCAGCGGCAGGATCGCGAGCGCCAGCCCGACCACCGGGCTCACCAGGGTCCAGGCCAGGTCCCGCCAGGTCGCCGGGTCGGTGAGGATCCACTGGTTGCGCTGCACCAATCCCTTGAGGCCCGGCTCGGCGGCCGGCCGCGGCCGGTACGGGTCCTCGATCCCGACCCCCGACCACTGCCCGGCCAGCCGCCGGGTGATCGCCGTGGTCCCCCGCAGGGCCACCGCCAGGGCGGGCACCAGGAACACCCCGAGGCCGACCCCCAGCAGGGAGATCGCGGTCACCATCAGACAGAAGAGCACCACTTCCCACGGGGCGAGGGCGGCCAGCGCCAGGCCGCGGCCCATGGCGCGCACTCCACGGACGGGCCAGGGGCCGTCGTCGCCGATCCGGCGTCCGCCGGTCCTCTCATCGCTCACGATGCTCATGTCCTAACCCCCTCCTCGGGGCGGCCCTTCCGCCGCTGTGTGCCCTTCAGTCTGCCCGTGGCGACCCCTTGGGAGCACTGGACTCCGGTGGCGTTTCGGGGGGTGTAGTCAGGTCCCCCACAAGACGCCACACAGGGCCCTCGGCGCGCCGCCGCGCGATGAGTTGACTTGTGGTCATACGACGCGAGAGCCCTCTGTGAGCGAAGGAGCCGGCAAATGAGTACTCGACGCAGCGTTACCGCGGCGGTGTCCCTGCTGCTCGCGGTCCTCATGACCGCGCTGGTGACGGCCGCCTCGGCCACCGCCGCGCCCGGCTCCCCGCAGCGGCCGCGCAGCCTGGAGGCCCTGGTCGACGGCATCGTCCAGAGGCAGCTCGACGAGTACCGGATCCCGGGCGCCGCGGTGGTCGTGGTCTCCGGCGGACGGCAGGTGCTGGCCAAGGGGTACGGCGTGGCGGACATCGACCGCGGCACCCGGGTGGACGCCGGCCGTACGGGTTTCTTCATGGGCTCGGACGCCAAGGTGTTCACCGCCATGGCCGTGCTCCAGCAGGCCGAGCGGGGGAAGCTGGACCTGAAGGCCGACGTCAACCGGTATCTCACCCGCCACAAGGCCGGCTTCACCATCAAGGACAGCTATCCGGGGCGCCCGGTCACCGTCCGCGACCTGCTGACGCACACCGCCGGCTTCGACAACAGCATCATCGGCCGCGCCACCGCCCGCCCCGAGGACGCCGAGCGGCTCGGCGACAGCCTGGCCGAACACCAGCCGCCCCGGGTGCGCCCGCCGGGCGAGGTGTCCAGCTACGACAACTACGGCGTGGCGCTGGCCGGATACCTGGTCGAGCTGGCCTCGGGCGAGCCCTTCGCCGCGTACGTCGACCGCCACATCCTGCGGCCCCTCGGGATGACCCGCACCTCCTTCGCCCAGCCGCACCCCGCCGCGATCGCCACCGCGCGCGCCGACGGCTACCGCCCCGACGGCAAGCGGCAGGTGCACGCCCAGGGCCAGTACGGCGCCTGGACCCCCACCGGCGCCGCGGCTGTCACCACCGCCACCGACATGGGGCGGCTGATGCTCGCCCAGCTCGCGGGCGGCGCGCTGGACGGCCACCGGGTGCTCGGCGAGACCCTGACCCGGGCCATGCAGCACCGCCAGTTCGCCAACGACCCCAGGCTGCCCGGCATCGGCTACATCCTCGAGGAGCGCGACCGGGACGGACACCGGATGCTCGTCAAGGACGGTGACATCCCCGGCTTCCACGACAACCTCGCGCTGCTCCCCGACCGGGACACCGGCGTCTACGTCGCGTACAACGGCGACGGCGAGGACGGCCGCGCCTCCTGGGCCGGCCAGGAACTCGTCAATCTCGTCGCCGACCACACCCTCGGCACCCCGCGCCGCGCGGCCGCCGCCCGCATGGGGGAGACCGACACGTTCACCGGCTTCTACCGCTCCACCCGCACCAGCCACTCCGACCTCACCCGCGCCGCCGCGCTCACCAGCTCCGTACGGGTCACCGCCGGACCTGACTCCACCCTCACCACCACCGGCCCGCTCAGCCGCGACCCGGACGTCACCGAGCAGCACTGGGTGCGCATCGGCGACGGGCTGTTCCAGGAGAAGGGCGGCCAGGAGCGACTCGCCTTCAAGGACGGCAGGCTCTTCCTCGCCTCCGACCCGACCGTGGGCTACGAGCGGGTGCCCTGGTACGAATCCCCGGTCCTGCACCAGCAGCTGCTCATCGGCTCCCTGGGCGTCCTGCTGCTGTCCGTCGCCGCCTGGCCCATCGCCGCCCTGATCGGCCGCCGCCGCTCCACCGACGCCGCCCCGGCCCCCGCGGGCGCCCGCCTGGCCCGGCTGCTCGCCTGGACCACCGGTGCCCTCCTCGCCGTCGCCACCGTCTGCTTCGCCCTCCTCGTCGCCGACCCCAACGCCCTCAACCAGACGGTCTTCCTCGGCGACTCGCCCATGCTGACCCTGGTCCCGGTCCTGGCGAAGGCGGCGCTGGCCACCACGGCGGCCGTGCTGGTGTGCGCGGTCATCGCCTGGTGGCGCCGCTGGTGGGGCTGGGCGGCCCGGATCCATTACAGCGCGGTGGCGCTGGCCGCGGTGCTCTTCCTGACGGTCGCGGGCAACTACCACCTGCTGGGCTGACGCCCGTCGCGTCAAAGGCGTGCGCGAATCGTCAACATCCCTGCGCGGATCGACAAGGCCAGGTGCGGACGCGCTCGGCACTCTGGATGCCGAAGCCCCGAACAACCCTTGATCAAGGGGGAGATATCCATGAGCATCACAGCGAAGATCGCCGCGACTGTCGCGGGAAGCGTCCTGGTCCTGAGCGCGGCGGTCGTTCCCGCCGCCGCCTCGTCGTCGTCGACGGCAGCCGACACGGCGGCCGGAACGGCGGCCGGCCCGGTGCAGGGCGCCTGGCTCACCGGGCTGCCCGGCGCGGTGGCCAAGGTGGCCGACGACGTGTACTGCTGCTGAAGGCGCGTCGGGGATCCGACGGGCAGCGTCCTCTCGGACGCTTGGCGCGGACGGCGGTACCGGCAGGGGGGGCCGGTACCGCCGTCCGCGCCGAACGCCTTGTCAGGGCCGGACGGGCTTGCCGCGTCCCCAGCCCCAGGCGAGCCGGTCGGCGCCGGACTGGTTGGTGGTGGCCAGCGAGGGCCGGGCGGGGTCGCCGGTCAGGGTCTGGAGCGTGTAGGTGTCGTCGGTGCGCAGGCCGGGCCAGTAGACGGACCCCATCTTGAGCTCGCGGAAGGTGTCCGTGACGGCCTGGACGTAGTTGATGTAGTTGTTGGACGGAGCCGGCTTGTTGTAGTTCAGGCCGGTGGTCATCGGGGCGCCGAACTCGTCGGCGACGGTCCGGTTGGCGCAGTCCCCGATGCGCACCTTGAGGTCGGCCACCCACTCGTCGTACGTGGCGTAGTTCTTCCAGAACCCGTAGTGGTGCAGCGACAGGTAGGTGCCGTCCAGGCGCGGGTCGGCGCAGACCGAGGTGACGTGGTCGTTGTAACCGGCGCCGCTGACGATCACCTGGTTGCGCGGCACCGAGGGGTAGGTGGACAGCCACTTCGCGGCGATGTCGGCCCACTCGGTGTCGGTGTAGCCGTGGGGCTCGTTCATCGGCTCGAAGTAGACGCGCTTGTCGTCCTTGTACGCGTCGACCACGGTGTTCCACATGGGCCAGAAGGTGGCGGGGTCGTCGATGAAGCCGTCCTTGCGGGGGCCCGTGCCCTCCCAGTAGGACAGGATGACCTTGAAGCCCTTGTCCGAGGCCGCGTCGATGACCCCTCGGTACGACTTCCAGTACGCGCCGTTGACGGTGTACGGGTTGATGGGCAGCCGGACGGTGTTGGCGCCGAGGTTCGCGCGGAACCCCGAGATGATCCGGCTCGCCTTGGCGTACGTCTGGTCGTAGCTGTCGGACGTCGACAGGCCGGACAGCACGACCGGGTCGTCGGCGAAGTTGTCGCGCGGGTCGGCCCAGTTCACGCCCCGGAACTGGGTGGTGTCGCCGCTGGGCGCGGCGGAGGCGGGGCTGCCGGCGAGGGTGGTGCCGCCGGCGGCGGCGACCAGGATCGCGACGAAGGCGGCGCGCAGCCGGGGGGTGAGGCGGGCTCTGGAGGGGCGGGCGGGGCTGGCGGGGGATGTGCGCATCGCTTGCTCTTTCGGCTTGCGGGAGAGGCCGACTCAGCGCGTGGCGGAGCTGCGCGGCTGAGTGGCCGGCGGGGATGTCGGCCGTGCGATGTTTGCGCAAACATGACGGCGCCCGAATCGTGACACCCGGCACAGCGGTCGTCAAGGTTTCGTGCATGTGACGGCCCGTGGTCATGGGCTGCTGCCGACGATGCTCCCGGCCGACGTCCACACCTAAGCTGTGCCCCATGTCAGACGCCATGGACGCCCTCATACGGGATCTCTCCGACAGCGACCGCACCGTTCGGAGGGCCGCGGAGGACGGTCTGGTCGCGCTCGGAGCGCGGAGCGTCGACCGGCTCCTGCCGTACGTCCGCGACACGCGACGGGGCAGCCCGAGATTCAGCGCCGTGTCCGTCCTGGAGCGGTTGGGTGACCAGGCGCTGCCGCGCCTTCGGGAGATCCGGCGTCAGGGTCCTGGGCGGCTGCGCGGCAAGGCCCTGGAGACGCTGGTCGACCTGGGCGGCGCGCAGGCGCTCGACGAGACCGACCGGAGTGCCGTGGAACGCCTCATGCGGATCAAGCTCCTCGACGAACTCCCGGTGAGTCTCCCCTTGGACGCCGGTCGCTGGCTGGCCTTTCCCGCGGACCGGTTCGACGACGCCGTAGCCGTCCTCGGCCTGCACGACCTTCGGCCGGTCACCACCGTGCTGGGCGTGGACGCCACCACCCGGGCCGACGACTCCATGGATTTCCAGGATGCCCAGGGTGAGCAGCAGAGGGCCTACCGGGTCTTCATCACCCCGGAGTTCGACAGCTGGCGCTACGTGTCCGGACCGCACAACAAATGGCGCATGGTGTGGGGGAACGCATTCCTGGACGAACTCGACGGCTTCACACTGGCCGACGAGCTCAGCAAGCGCTGTGGGGAGGCCCACTTCTACTGCATCGACCCCTACCACTCCGCCGAGAACTGGTACGTCGCCCGCGACGGCCGAACAGTGCGGAGCTACGGCACCTACGCGTGCCCGGAGTTCGTGGGGGAACCACTGCCCTTCGAGATCAGCTACATCGAAGACGCCAAGGAGGAGGGCGGCGACAAGGAATGGGCCGAAGGCGTCATCTGGGCGGGCACGGCGGCGAGCAACCTGTCGGTCGAACCCGGCCCCATGTCCGCGGAGGACACCCACGGCCACGGCTGGCTCGCCACCACCCACCCCGACGTGCCCACCTCCCGCTTCAAGGGGGCGCTGCCCGTCTGACACCCGCATAGGTGCGGCGACCGGGCGGGCGAGCGGTCGTGGCTAGAGTCACCCGTATGGATCAAGAGGAACTCCTGACGGAGCTCGGGCAGGCCCGCGACAAGGAGAGCCGGGAGCGCCTCATCGGCCGCCTGACCGAACGTGGCGAGACCGCGGTGCCGGCGCTGCTGGCGGTGCTGCCCAAAGCGGTCCCTTCCTCGCGCGAGGTGGTGAAGGAGGCGCTGTGGCGGATCGGCCCGCCCGCGTTCGACGCGGCGCTCGCCGCGCTGGCCGCGGACGAGAAGGGCCGAGGCTCACGCGAACTGGGACGGCTGGTCCGCGCCTTCGACGAGCGCTGCCTCACGCGCTACATCGCGGCGCTGGAGCACCCGAGCGAGACCATCCAGCAGGAGGGGCTGAGCGGCCTGGAGCACCTGGGCGCGGCGGCGATCTCCGCCGTCAGGGCCGTGCTGCCCTTCCTGGGGACGGGCGGTCACACCCGGTTCACCCAGTTCAAGGCGGAGGGGGCCCTCCAGGCCATCGGCCCGGCCGCGCTCCCGGAACTGCGCGGCATCCGCCGCAACGGACCGGGCCCGCTGCGCCGCCACGCGCTGACGGCCCTGACCCTCCTCGGCGGCGAGTCCGTGCTCGACGAACAGGACAGGCGGGCGCTTGAGCGGCTGGCCCGTATCAAGACGTCCGGGCCCGGCGCCGACGACGCCGAACCCCTCTCCGAGCACTGGTGGTTCGCCGTGCCCGGCGACACGTACGAGGGCCTGTTCACGGCCCTCGGCCTGCACGACCGGCGGCCGTGCACGCTGAGCATGGGCAACTCCGCGACACAGCGGGGCGATACGGCCGTCGTATCCCGCCCGGATGGGGCGCGGCGCACCGCGTACCGCGTGTTCGTGACCCCCGAACTGGACGGCTGGAGGCTGGTCTACGCGGACACTCCGCTGGGGGAGGGACAGTGGGGCCTCACCGAACTCGCGGCGATCAGCGCGGAGTGCGGCCATGCCCAGATGTTCTTCCAAGAGGACAACATGGACGCGATGACCTGGGCGGTCGCGGAGAACGGCACGGTGCGTCGCGCCTATGAGCGCTACGCGGAGCCCGAGTGGACGGGGGACCCGATGCCCTGGGAGACGCCCATCACCGAGGACCCGGACTACGACCCGGACTACGAGGTGCCCGGCGCGTCCGCAGAGACCGAGGTGGAGGGCGCCGCGAAGGCGTTGTCGCTCTACCCGCCGGACATCGGCCCCGGAACCACGGTCCGGGGCCACGGGTGGCTGGCGGTGACGGAGGAGGGCGTCGGGCACGGCCCGTTCGCCGGTGCGCTCCGGTTCTGAGGGGCGGCCATGGGGTGGCGGCTGTGGGGCGGCGGCCGTGGGGCGCCCGGACTCAGCCGGGAAAGGTGCGGGCGAACCCGGCCAGATTGGTCGGGCAGGACCATATCTCCCGCGTCATCCGGCCCTCGTACCAGGACTGAGCCCCTTCCTCGTCGGGCCAGTTCTCCTCGTCGGCCAGGGCCGCGTCATGGTCGGCGTCCCGCTCCGGGTGGGCCAGCATCTCCAGGACGTACCGGAAGTTGTCCAGCTCCTCATCGAGCGGCGCGTCGTCACAGGGATGTTCTTCATGCGCACAGGACGCCTGCCCGAGAGCCCGCTCGACCGCGCCCATCGCCTCCAGCACCCGGGCCTCGGCCGCGGCGTCCGGGCGGGCGTAGATCACGTACGGGCCTGTCAGCACCAGCCCGAGCGTCCACAGCGCCGTGTCCGGCGTCGGCGTGCCGGCCGCCACGCTCGCCTCGAGATTCGTCGCGCACTTCAGCACCGTGCCCGGCGCATCGCCAAGGTAGTAGCCGTGCCGGATCTCGTCCCACGCGCCGATCAGGTCGTCCCACTCTTCAGGGGTGAGCCTGTCGTCGTCGCGCCGTTCCTGGGCTGTCTCCGCATTGGTCACGGTCCGAGGATGACATGAGGGTCCGACAGCGAGGCCCCCCTCACCCCCGTACCGCCCGCGCGCGGTGTCGGCGTACCGCGTCGCGGTTGGCGCACCGCTGCGAGCAGTAGCGCTGCCGTCCCGTGCGGGAGGTGTCGGCGAAGATCGTGGTGCACTCGGTCACGGCACACCGTCGGAGCCGGTGCATGCCACGTCCCGCCAGGTGGAGCGCGGTGCCGACGGAGATCAGCGAGAACAGCAGGGAGCCGAGCGGCTGCTGGTCGTCGCGATAGTGCAGGTGCCAGCCGTCGCCACCGTGGTCGGTCAGCCGCGGGTGGGCGGCGGCGGCCGCCAGCATCCGGTTGACCAACTCGGCGCGCGTACGCCCGTCGGTAGCGTCGACGGCCTCCTCCCACGCGTCCAGCGCCGCCAGCGCATGGTCCAAGTCCTCTGGTGCGACCGGGCGTTCCAGCACCAGACCGGCGGCGCGGCAGCGGTCCGCGAGCTCCTCGGCGCTCGCCGGGCGCCGGTTGGCCAGATCCGCGGCCAGGTTGACGGCGTCCTCGCCGTAAGGGTTGAGGTGCATCAGTTCATTACAGCAGTCTGGCCGGCAGGACGCACGACGCCGGAGACTCTGGGCGGTGACTTCTTCAACCCGTCCTCAGAGGCGGACGACCGAGTCAACGCCTCCTGCCGACCGGCAGGACATCCAGCCCCTCGACATCGTCCAACGCGGCTCGCGCCGCCGCGGCAAACTCGCTCAAGCGCTCCGACAGCCGACCCACCTCCACGGCATGGCGCTCCAGGAAGCGGGCGTTGCCGTCCTCGGTGTCCGCCGGGGAGTCAAGCAATGCGAGAAGGGTCGTCTCCGTGGACCGAAGCGCTCTGTAGACGCTTCGAGCGGCCTGCTCCACGGTCTCCGGCCCTTCGACCGCCAGGTTGGCCCAGGCAGCCTGAGCCAGCGCCAGCTGGACATCAGCCTGTTGCAGTCTGCGAACGATTTCTTCTGTATCTCTTTCGCCTACGAACGCGCGCCCGGCCGTCTTCAGCGCGTTCTGTGACTCACTGGCTGGAGCGAGGAAGGCGCTGTAGGCATCACGGCGCACCTGCCTGCGCCAGTGTGCGTGCTCGGCCCTGGCCTGTGCTCGCACCTGCTGACGCGTTGACCAACCAGTGATCGCCGACGCGAGGACGGTGCCTGTTACGCCGATCGACGCCCCGAGCAATGCTGCTATTCCCTGGTCCACGGTGATGTGTCTACCGCACCTGTCGACGGCCGTGGGCGGGAACGTCGTTCAGGTGGGCAGTTGCCAACTCGGCCCGTCCGGGACTTCGAGCCAGACGGTCTGCGTCTCGTCGGTGACGGTCATCCCCAAGGCGGACTGGTCGGGTGATCCGGCCTTCTGCCATGTCCCCAGGGCCGCTTCGACCTGGTCCCACAGGCGCAGCGGGCCATGCTGGTGAACGGTCCAACCGTCTTGGTCCACTTCCGTCCACGCCTGGGATCCGGTGGCCACGTCGGCGAGGACCACGTCGTTGTCCCCGGAGGTCCAGAACTCTGCTGAGGGCGCGGACAGCTGGGCGATGAAGTGTCCCGTCCAGTCGTGGAGAAGCCCAGGATCAATACGGCTGGGGCGGGTCTGACCAGGAAGTCGGTGGAACACGGGCCGGGGCGGACGCTCGTGGGGGCGGGCCAGCATGTACGAGACGGTGTCCCCGGTGAAGCGGCCGGTCGCGGTGCCGCTCTCGTCGAGGGTGAGACGGATGAGGCCGGAGGCGATCATCCAGCCGCTGAGGGTGGTGGTGATGTGCCCGCCGTCGCGGACTTGCCACAGCCAGGGACGGGGAATGTGCCGGACGGCGCAGGTTGCCACGACGGCGTCGTACTCGGCGCCCTCGCTGTGTCCCTGGAGGCCGTCGCCGGTGACCAGGGTAGGGGAGTAGCCGATCGCGTGGAGGCGATCGGCGGCCCTTTCGGCCAGGGCGGGGTCGTATTCGATCGACGTGACGTTCGCATCGCCCAGGCGGTGGCAGAGGATCGCGGTCGAGTAGCCGGTGCCCGTGCCGATCTCGAGCACCTTGTCCCCCTCCCGGATCCCCGCCACTTCGAGTGTCCGTACCACCAGAGACGGCAGGGTGGCGGAAGACGTGGGTCGGCCGACCACCGGCCCGGGGGCGTCGGCGGCGGCGGTGCCGTCCACCTGGGTGACCCATGTGGTGTCGGAACAGGCCAGGCGTAGCCACTCCTCCTCGCCGAGCTCGGCGAGGTTGACGGGTTCCCACGTGGCGCCGTTGGGCCGGTAGAGCTCCGTCCCCAGGAAGAGCTCCCGGGGGACGGCCTCGATGGCCGCCCGCCATGCGGGGTCGGTCATGCGGCCGCTTTCGCTGATCTGGTCGGCGAGGGCGCGGCGGAGTCGGGCTGCGTCAGCGGGCATGGGGTTGTCCTGAGTGATGGAGTTGATCGGCGAGGGCATTGGTGATGCGGGCGGTGATGGGATCGGGGAACCAGGCCCACTGACCGTTGGGATTGCATTCATACATCCACCAGCGGCCGTGACGGTCCACACCGAAGTCAAAGGCGCCGAAGACCAAGCCGAACGCGTCGAGATAGGTCCGGGCTCCCTTGGCCACTTCCGGCGGCGTCTCGATCAGGGCGTACGAGAGCGCGTCGTAGTGCCGTCGCCAGTCCAGCCCCGGCGATCCGTCGATGCGCACGGCGAAGAAATGGTCTCCCACGACTGTCAGGCGGACGTCGGCCACTTTGTCCAGGCGTGGTTGGAAGACGTGCACGGTCCGCGTCACGCCGGTGTCGATGTCCGCGGGGTCCACTTCCTCCACCCACACCGTGAGCGCGCGGTGGCCTTCGCCGCGGTAGTCGCTGTTCCGTACCGGCTTGTAGACCACCGGTGCGTGCTCCGCCGCGAACTGCCTGGCACGCTCGGCGTCGTTGGTGATGAGAGTCGGCAGCACCGCCAGCCCGCACCGCGTGGCGGTGGCGAGCTGAGCGGGCTTGTATTCGGCCGCGCGGTTGCGCCAGGGATGGTTCACGTAGTGCGCGCCGGGTAGCGCCCCGAGCAGTCCGCCCAGGCCGTAGCGGGCCTGCTCGGCGCACCAGCGCGCATCCTGAGCGCTCAGATCCCCGGCAGCGGTATAGGGACTGGGGCGTCGCCAGTAGACCGAACGGATCCGTCGGAGGTCGGCGAAGCGGGAAGGGGTGCGGAGGCTGCCGCTCAGGCCGTGACTGTCCACGTAGGCGCTCACTGCCACGGTTGTGGGGAAGTCGCCGGGATCCAACCGCACGACCGGGACCCGTCGGGCGTTCAGCTGCTCGATGACCAGATCGGCGGTGGTGTCGTCCACCTTGGTGACGAGAAGCACGGCCGGCTCGCGGTCGGCTTCACCCATCAGTCGGTCTCCTGGTCGCTTCCCTCGTCCGTGTTGCCGTCCAGACTTGTCTTCGGCCTCGTCTCCTTGGCCGTTGACGGCTTCTTGTGTTTGCCCGTCACCGGTACAACGGTGCCGTCCGCGTCGAGCCACTGGCCGATCTGCGTCTTTGGGTCGAGCACGGTCGTGGCGTGGGGGAGTCGTTCTGCCGGTGGAAAGGGCCTCATCCGAGTCAACCCCCATGGGGCTGGGCCGTGATCACTCACGTGCAACCGCCTCGTAGTGTTTGCGTTGGTACTCAGAGTGCCGTCTGTTCGGGGGGCGCCTGATAGAGGGCGCAGAGGGCATGGCTCGGGTGCGGGGTGCGCCCTTGGCGCGCCCGTGGGGTGCGTTGGGGTTGGCGATCGGCATGCCATCGCATAATTCGCGCTTGATCACGTATTACGGGATCCACTTGGGCCGCCGCCCGGACGAGCACACCATGCACGCCACTTTGGCGGTGCCCTCGCACGTCACGCATCCCGCGAATCCCCCGCAGTCGGGACAGTTGACGTCGCCCCAGCCCGCGCAATAGCCGCAGTACCGCCGGTGGCCGTGGGTCGAGCGCTGCCCTGAGGTCTTCGGCCGTCGTCTGTCCGAGGAGTGCTCCTTGGGGGCTTCTGCTGCGGATGCCTCGTCTGACGACGTACGCGAGACTCTGGGCCGCTTGTGGGCGGACGCCGATGATGTGCACGAGGCGCAGGGGTGACGTTCCGCCTGTGGCCGACCAGCCGATGCTCAGCACCTCGACACCGGCGAGGTCTAACGCGGATTGGAGTTCGCGGGCGGCTTTCTCGGCGTCGACGGCGGGGTCTTCTGGGTCCGTCACCAGTTGGTCCCCGCCCGTTCGTGTGCGAAGTGCGGGACGTACGGGGGCGCCGGGTCGGTGCCGTGCATGAGGGGGATCGTCCACCCGAACGGAATACGGGGCAGCCCGAAGCGGATCTGTTCCGCGTACGACATGAGGTGCGGCATGGGGTCGGGTTCGGCGCTGCGCGGCGGGGGCTGGACGGGAATCGGGTGTTGTTCGGGGGCGGGGGTGCGGGGGCCGAACAGGGCCTTTTTCACCCGTCCGAGTGATCGTGATACGAATTGCATTGTCGGTCTGCTCCAGTCAGATTGGCCATGCCCCCCCGCGATCGTTGCAGCAGTCAACGGCTGAGCGAACGGTTCCTGTCTCATGTCCATTGCGCCTCGGTGGCCTGCGTCTCCGGGCACCGTCGGGCGGAGCCGGCCGACGGTGCCGGGGGATGACCCCTGCGTGGCTGAAAAGACAGGTGCAGATGCGGACGACGCTCGTGCATGGGATGAGCGGCTGGGCTGGGCGTTCGGGCTGACAGCAGATGATCCGGCTGCGAGGAGTGCGGCACGCGCTGGCCGTCGTCCTCGACCTGACCGTGTGCGCGGGGGCGGACCGACGGCGCACCCCGCGCTATGGCGACCTGGCGCAACCTCGCGGTCGGCGCCCTGCGACTGAACGGCGCGAAGAACATCGCCTCCGGCCGACCCCTCACGCTCCTCGGCCTCGCCTGAGCACGAAGTGGACGTCACTCGACTACGCCGAAGCCCTGAGGGCTGTCGCAGAATAACTTCAGGCCTTGACCTTGGTCAGGCGGGCCGTCTCGCGAGGTCACCGAGTGGAACGGCGCTTCAGCGTGCGTGAGTTGTTTTCCGACGGCTCCCTGGGCCGCTCAGGGGTCGACCGGGGCCGGCGCATGCGTTCTCGGCGTTCTCTCAGGCCGAGAACGAGAGGTAACGCCGCCTCAGATGGTCGGGGTGTCGTCAACAACCGGCCTGTGAATCTCAACGACCGGCTTCCACCCCGCGGAGAACTCGATGAAGTCCGCACGGGTGGGGTAGGTGTCGACCGCGCGACGGTCACGCTTGGGGCTGTCGCCCGCCTTGCGCCCCCGGGGAATCTGCTCCTCGAAGATGTCGACCTTCACGTCGGGAACCTCCTTGAGGCCCTGGCGCCAGATCTGCACGACGTCGGCGCCGAAGGCCTGCCGGGCCGCAGCGTAAAGGGCCGTGAGGGCCCCCTTGTCCCCACCAGGGACGAAAAGTGCCAGGTCCAGCACGACACCGGCGGACTGGAGAACCTCGATGGTCGCCGAGCCGTTCTCGTCGGCCAAGTAGATTCCGGCTTCATTCTCGTCGTCGGGAAGGCAGGTGACCTCTTCCTGGAATACGGTTCTCGCCGTGATCGAGCCGCCCTCGAAATCCTCACCGGACTTGGTCAGAAAAGCAGGGACATAGCAGTTGGGAAGCTTGAATTCTGCCGTGTCGGCGGAAACGAAGAGCCTGTCCTTCACGCCGAGCTTCGTCACCTCTTCCAGTGAGAGGCGGCGAGCGGCGATCTTCTCCGTGTTCACGATTTCCCTTTCAGGTTGCACTGTCCCTTCGAACAAGGACGCTACCACGAAACCCTGAGGTCAACTGCCCGGTAATCTCTGGGTAAATGGCCTCCGATGACCTGCACGGGAGGACGCCGAGGCGAGTGCCACTCGGTCGGGAACGCGCATCCGCCAGGTAGTGTCCCTCGTCATGCTGTTGGGGATCAACTGGCGGTTGCATTTCGGTGCGTTGGGTAGCGCGGAGGAACTAAAAGAGAGTTTACGGTAGATATCGCCCGTATCGCCTTCGGGGAGGTGGCGGCGCGGTAAGGCGATCCATTCGTCGTGCATCTCGAAGAGCGCAGAAGAGCGCAGCGGAAACCAACCGGATGGTCCGACAACGCAACAACGGAGACCCCCACCGGCAACATCTGGATGGAGCGCGAACCGGAAGTCGCGTACTACCGCGTCCTCGTCGGTCTGTTGGAACGCCTCGCGCAGGTCCGGACCCGCGGGATCCGCGGGGAGTACGGCACCCTCTCGTGACGCTCCTGGCACTGACGGCCTGCGCGGTCCTCGCCGGAGCGCGATCCCTGCTCGTGGTGAGTGAACGGGTGGCCGACGCACCGCCGGCCCTGACGCCCGCCTATGTGGCCCCGGAGCAGATCCGGGGGCTGGAGAGCTCACCCGCCACCGATCTGTGGGGACTTGGAGCCACCCTCTTCTACGCCGCCGAGGCATCGGCGGCCTTCGGCGGGCCGAGCCCGACGGCGGCCATGGCCGCCGTGCTGACCGACCCGCCGCTCACCCCGCGACGCGCGGGGTCACTGGGGCCGCTGCTCATCGGCCTGCTCGCGAAGGATCCTGGGGACAGGCCGGCACCGGCACGGATTCGCTCCGATCTCTCGCAGCTGACCTTGCGTATCTGACGCGGTTGCCCACGCGTCGGCCGCGTCGGCACAGCAGGAACAAGACCCCCGCGACGAGCAGATACGCGGGCACGAGCAGCACCGCGTCGGGGCTCGTCCGGCTCGCCGACCAGCCCGCGCCGCGCCGGTCGCCCTCCAGCGCGACGCGGTTGACCGTGAGAAAGGTCAAGTGTGTGCCGATGGCGGCCCAGAGCGGGGACTGGCCGACCGCGGTCCGGGCCGCGACGAGGGTCAGCCCGAAGATGGGGAGCAGGATCAGATAGGAGGCCGCGTCCTGTCCCGGTGGCACGATGCCGACGGGGGCGGGCTCGGCGCCGGCCAACCACGCTGTCGCCGCGTACGCCACGGTCGACGCGCCCGGCACGAGCAGGAAGACGGCCGTCGTGCCGAGCGCCGAGGCCGTGCCGCCGAACCGTTCGCGCAGGGCGGTCCAGGCGTAGCCGCGCAGCGTGGTCTCTTCGGGCAGGGCTTCGAGCAGCAGCGCGATCACCGCGTTGGTTATCAGGAAGCCGACGAGCGGCACGGGGTCCGGGCGCGACCAGCGCAGCAGGCCCCCGGCCGTCCCGGCGCCGAGGACGAGCGCCGCCGAGGCCGCCGTCACGGCCACGCCGGTGAGAAACGCCCGCAGCCCGGCCCTGGCACCGCCGAGGCCCAGGGCCTTGAGCGATGCGCCGCGCCGCCGTACCGCGAGAGTTACGGGGACGACCGCCAGCGCGCTGACCAGAACGGCCGGGACCAACCGGGCCGCGGTCCCGGTGAGCCCGGCCCGTTCCGCGGCGGCCGAGCCCGCGGCCGTACCGACGCCCAGCGCGGCGGCCATGAGCAGGCCGCCGGCGAGGGCCCTGGCCAGGGCGCTGGATCGGGAAGGGGCGGCGCTTCCGCCCGGGTGCTGCCGCGTCATTCGTCCGTCCTGGCTGAGCTGGTGATCGGTTCGCCGTGCTTCTGCCAGTCTCGGTTCCGTTTCGGCCCCGGACCTCGTGACCGCTGATGAGACGCGCCTACATCCTTCGAGGTATTCCGGATCGGAGGTGTTCCGGGTCAGCGGACCTTGTCGAAGAAGCGGCGGAGGTCGGCGGCCACGTCGTCGGGCCGCTCCATGGCCACGAAGTGGTGGCCGCCCGGGTTGTCGGTGGGCCAGTGGACGATGGTGTTGTGCCGTTCGGCGAGCCGGCGGATCCCGGGGGCGCCGCTGTAGACGCCGGTGGGCGCGGCCTTCTGGCCCTCCGGCCAGCCGAAGCCCGTGCTGTCGTACATGGGCCAGGAGGAGGAACCGAAGGTGTCGGTGAGCCAGTAGAGGGTCGTGTTGGTGAGGAGCAGGTCGCGGTCGATCAACTCCTCGGGGAGTTTGTCGGCGACGGTGAACTCCTTGAACTTCTGCGTCATCCAGGCCAGCGCGGCGACGGGGGAGTCGTGCCAGCCGTAGGCGAAGGTCTGCGCGGCGGCGCGCAGCAGCGCGTGGTGGGGGACGCCGTTCATCCAGTCCGCCTGCTGGAGTTGCTCGAAGGCGGCGCGTTCGTCGTCGGTCAGCTCGGAGACGTCGGCCTCCGTGGGGAGGCCGAGGCCCGCGATGATGTAGACGCCGACCACGTGGTCCGGCGCCGCTTTGGCCATGTCGGGGGCGATGTACGCGCCGAGGTCCCCGCCCTGGGTGCCGTAGCGGTCGTAGCCGAGGCGCCGCAGCAGCTGGGTCCAGAGCCCCGCCACCCGGGTGGCGGTCCAGCCGGTCTCGCGGGGCGGCGCGGAGAAGCCGAAGCCGGGCGGGGACGGGACGACGACGTGGAAGGCCTGGGACGGGTCGCCGCCGTGTGCGCGAGGGTCGGTGAGGCGGTCGATGAGGTCGGCGAACTCGATGAAGGAGTTCGGCCAGCCGTGGTTGAGGACCAGCGGCAGGGCGTCGGGTTCGGGCGAGCGTACGTGCAGGAAGTGGATGTCCTGTCCGTCGATCTCGGTCATGAACTGCGGGAACTCATTCAGCCGCGCCTCGTGCCGACGCCAGTCGTAGCCGTCTCCCCAGTAGTCGGCCAGCTCCTTGAGGTGAGCCAGGGGCACGCCACGGCTCCAGCCCTCGCCGGGCAGCCCGCGCGTCCAGCGGGTACGGGCGAGGCGTTCGCGCAGCTCGTCCAGGTCGGCCTGGGGGATGTCGATGCGGAAGGGGCGAATGGGGTGGAGGTCGTCGCTCATGGCGGTGCTGATTCCTCTTCTGGAAGGGGCTTGCGGTCGCTGCGACGACTGTAGGAGTGATCTAGGTCGGATCCTGGCCTAGATGGCCGGGCATCATGGACGCCATGAGCACCCCATCGGCCCGGCTGCTGTCCCTGTTGTCCCTGCTTCAGACCCCGCGCGAATGGCCCGGCAGCGAGCTCGCGGATCGGCTGGGGGTCAGCCCTCGCACGGTCCGCCGGGACGTCGACCGGCTGCGCGAGCTGGGATATCCGGTGGAGGCGACGATGGGGGCCACCGGGGGATACCGGCTCGCCGCGGGCAAGGCCATGCCGCCGCTGCTGCTGGACGACGAGGAGGCGGTGGCCATCGCGGTCGCGCTGAGCACGGCGGTCGGCAAGCCGGTGAGCGGTATCGAGCAGGCGTCCCTGCGCGCCCTGGCCAAGCTGGAGCAGGTGCTGCCGTCCCGGCTGCGGCACCGGGTCGGGGCCTTCCGGACCGCGACGGAGTCGCTCTTCACCGGGAGCGCCTCGCCCGTCGACCCCCATGAACTCGCGGTGGCCGCCGCGGCCGTGGCCGGCCACGAACGGCTGCGATTCGCCTACCAGGCGGGGGACGGTGGCCGGACCCGGCGGCTCGTCGAGCCGCACCGGCTGGTGCTGGCCGGCCGCCGCTGGTATCTGCTGGCGTACGACACCGAGCGCGACGACTGGAGGATCTTCCGCGTCGACCGGATGGCCCGCCTCCAGCCCACCGGCGTACGCGTCCCGCCCCGCGATCTGCCGGAGAAGGACGCGGCCGCCTTCGTCACCCGCAGGCTGTACTCCCTCGCGCCGACCTACGAGGTGCGGGCCACGGTGGGTCTGCCGGCCGATCAGGCGGCGGAGCGGCTCGGGGCGGCGCCGGGCGAGGTGCGGCCGATCGACGAGAACAGCTGTGAACTGCGCGGACGCGCCGACACGTTGGAGTGGCTGGCGTCCCGGCTGCTCATGCTGGGCTGCGAGTTCCAGGTGCATGAGCCCCCGGAGCTGCTGGCTCATCTGCGTACGGTCGGGGCCCGTGCGCTCCGGGCCGCCGGTGCCGCGGATGTCAGGCGGTGATCTCCACGTACATCGCCCTGAGCTCGTGGGTCGCGGCCCACAGATCACCCAGGTCGGGGTCTTCGATGGCGTCCTCCCAGAAGAGGTACATCTGATCCGACCGAGTCCAGGCCGCCATGTCGGCGATCTGCGTGAACGTCGAGGGAGCGAAGCGCGGGAGCACGTCCTCGCCATCCGTGTGGGAGTCGTCGCCGCGCAGTCCCCGCCCCGCCCAGAGGGTCAGCCAGGCCGCCGCCGCGTAGGCCGACTGGGATATCACGTGGAAGTCCGGATCCTGGTCCTCGGAATAGGACAGCCCCACGGTGGTCAGGTGCTCATGGATGGCGTCGGCGTCCACCTGCTCCCCGGCGGCTGCCGCGCGCAGCCCCCGCACCGCTTCCTGATTCGACATCACCGGATCATCGCTGAGCTCGCCGTCCTCACCTTCGATACGACCGAGCAGCGGGGCGATCAGTCCGTAAAGCACGGCGACTCGCTCACGCGGGTCCAGGCCCTCGGCGAACTTGTCGAGAGCCAGCAGCAGTTCGGAGTATTCCGCATCCGTCATACGAGCATGGGTAGCACGGGTCACGGACATCTCCGTCCGGAGCGATGCCGATGCCGATGCCCGATGCCCGATGCCCGATGCCCGATGCCCGGGGCCCGGCAGAGGGCTGCCGGGCCCCGGGGGTGGGGGCAGTGGTCAGGAGCGGCGGGCGAGCAGCACCCGGTGCATCGGGGTGTCGAGCAGGCCGATCCGGCGCAGCCCCGCGTCCGCCAGCCACTGGTCGTAGTCCTGGACGGTGAAGGCGTCGCCGCCGCCGGTGGCCAGCATCGACGCGGCGAACAGCCGGAAGAACCTGTTCTGGACCGAGCCCTTCCCGTTCTCCTCGTCGACGATGTGGTCGGCGATCGCGATCACTCCGTCCTCGGTGAGCCCCTTGGTCGCCTTCAGCAGCAGCTCACGGGCCGACTCGGGGGTCTGGAGGTGGAAGATGTTGACGAACAGCGCGAGGTCGGTGCCGTTGCCCCAGTCCTCGCTCCAGAAGTCCACGACCTCGCCCCGGAACCGCTCGGCGACCCCCAGCTGTGCGGCCTGCCGGGCGGCGATCGGGATGATCCGCTCGGCGTCCAGGCCGCGCGCGGTCAGCTCGGGGAACTCGCGCAGCAGCAGGTGGCTGTAGATGCCGGTGCCGCAGCCGACGTCAAGGAGGGTCGCGGAGCGGCCGGTGCTCCAGCCGAGGTCCCGCAGGGCGTCGGCGAGCGCCCGGGTGATCGGCGGGGCCCAGAAGCTGATGCCGCGGACCAGCGAGGTGTAGTCCTCTTCCGATATCTGGTTGAGCTGCTGCGCGCCGTCGGCGGACCGGGCGCCGGAGCGGACGTTCTCGGCGAGGTGGCGCCAGGCGTTCCAGGCGACGTTGCGGTCGTGGCCGATCTTCCCGGCGAGGCTGAACAGCCCGTCGGCGGCGAAGACGCCGTGCAGTTCGGGCGGGAGGGTGTAGACGGCCTGGCCGTCCGCTCCTCTGGTGCGTTCGACCACGTCGTACGCGTAGAGGCCGTCCAGCAGGACGCGGGTGGCCCGCAGGTCCGTGTCGAGGATCTCGGCGAGCTGGGCGGCGGTGGCCGGGCCGACGGTGAGGGCGGCGAAGGCGCCGAGGTCCTGGGCGGCCTCGATGACGCCTGGCGCCCAGATGCCGATCAGATGCTCGTACAGCCGGTGGGCGGCCCGCACCTCGCCGTCCACGGTCTGCGGGAAGGCGGTGGTGTCGACGAGCGGGGTGAGGTTGGCGGACGCGGTCGTGGCGGGGAGGGTCATGAGGCCGGCTCCTTGGCGGGGCGAGTGAGGACAGGGGTGTGGTGGGCGGTGGCGCGGCGGGCCTCCGGCGGGCGTGTCACAGGACGATCCCGCCGTCGATCTGGAGCACGGATCCGGTGATGTACGCGGACCTGTCGGAGGCCAGGAAGGACACGGCCTCCGCGACCTCCTCCGCGGTGCCGAACCGGCCCAGCGGGATGGCCGCCACGGCGCGGTCCCGCCGGCTGCCGCTGAGGGCGCCGGTCATATCGGTGTCGATCATTCCGGGGGCCACGGCGTTGGCGCGGATGCCGTAGCGGCCGACCTCCTTGGCCAGCGCCCGGGTCATGGCGACCATCCCGGCCTTGGAGGCCGAGTAGTTGCCCTGGCCCGGGTTGCCGTAGACCCCGGACACCGACGAGAGGGTGATGATGGCGCCCGACCTGCGCTTGACCATCGGGAACAGCACGGCCCGGCAGACGTGGGCCGCGCCGTCCAGGTTGGTGGAGACGACCGCGTGCCAGTCCTGGTCGGACATCATCAGCATCGGCTTGTCGCGGGTGATGCCCGCGCTGGCCACGGCGACGGCGATCGGGCCCAGCTCGCGCTCGGTGCGTGTGACCCATGCGCGTACGGCCTCGCCGTCGGAGATGTCCAGGCGCTGGGCGAGCGAGCCGACCCCCAGCTCGGCGAGTTCCTTGCCGAGCTGCCGGGCCGCCTCCTCGTCCGAGCGGTAGCAGAAGCTGATCGCGTAGCCGTCCCGGGCCAGCCGCAGCGCGGCCGCCCGGCCGATGCCCCGGGAGCCGCCGCTGACCAGCGCGACCGGAGCCATCGGCCGTTCTATGGGGCTCATCGGGCACCGCCCAGCAGCCGCAGCACCCCGCAGGCCACCAGGCCCTCGCGGTCCACCGAGGTGATCACGGCCGCCCGGCCCGCCGAGGCCGGGTCCTCGGCCGCCGCGACCAGGACGGCGGCGAGCTGGAACGCGGCCTGGGCGGAGGCCGTGTCGCCGATGAGCTCGTGGCACACCAGGCGGCCGGCTGCCTCCTGCCCGAACAGCTCGGTGAGCAGCGCCCGTTCCGCGTCTCCCGCGGCGCCGGTCAGCCCGCCGCCGGCCGCCGCCCACACCTCGCCCGGCTCGACGCCGGACTCGGTGAGGGCGTGGCGCACGCTCTCCCGCAGGGTGCCGGGGAGGTCGCCGGTGACGTCCACCCGTACGTCGATCGCCAGGAGTTCGGCGAGCGCCTGACGATCCTCGGGGAGGGCGTCGGCGGGCTCGACCAGCAGCACCGCGCAGCCCTCCCCCAGCGGCGCGGCCTGATCCTCGTCCGCGCCCCGGCTGTGCCGCTCCATCCAGGAGCGGGTCCCGGAGTACTCCTCCATCGCCCCGACCAGCGCCCGCTCGGCCCGGCCCGCGGCCAGCAGCCGGCGGGCGTAGGCGAGGGCGAGCAGGGCGGCGGGGCGGCCGCCGGCCAGGGTGGTGTTGGGGCCCTTGAGGCCGAAGCGGATGGCGCTGGCCCCGGCCGAGCTGTTCATCAGGGTGTTGGGCATCAGCTGGGCCGGCACGTCGTAGGGCTTTTCCCCGACGAACGAGGCCCGGCTGAAGTTGTGCTGTCCGGCCGCGCCGCCCCAGGTGGTGCCGAGGACGAGCGCGGTCCCGGCCCCGCGGGTCACCGGGCGCTCGTCGGCCTCGGCCTCCGCGAACAGCTCGCGTACGGCGGTGACGGCGAGCCCCATGCCGCGGTCCATGGTGCGGGTGCCCGCCCGGCCCAGGACCGTACGGAGGTCGAAGCCGGGCACCAGGCAGGCGGTGGCGTCGGGCGTCTGCCAGGCGTCCGGGTCCGGGGCGGCCGCGGTGGGGCGGCGCGCGGCGATCCCCGCCGCGTACGCCTCCCGCCCCAGCCCGTACGGGGAGACCGCCGACCAGGCGGTGATGACGGCGCGGCCGGTACGGGCGGGCGGCCGGTCGTCGGGCCGGCCGGCGGGGGTGACCTCCGTGAGGTGTGCGGGGGTCATCGCTGGTCCTCCTCGTAGCGGCCGAGGACGACGGAGGCGTTGTTGCCGCCGAAGGCCAGGCCGTTGTTGACCACGATCCGCAGGGGCGCCGCGACGGCCTGGTTGGGCACGCAGTCGATGCCGCACTCGGGATCGGTGGAGCGGTGGTTGACGGTGGGCGGGATGAAGCCGTGGGCCAGGGCGACGGCCGAGGCCGCGGCGCCCAGGGCGCTGGCCGCGCCCATGGAGTGGCCGAGCATGGACTTCAGGGCCACGGTGCGCGGCGGCCGGTCGCCGAACAGCTCGCGGATCGCGCGGGTCTCGGTGATGTCGTTGGTCTTGGTGCCCGTGCCGTGCGCGGACACCAGATCGACCTCCTCCGGCTTGATCCCGGCGTCGGCGAGCGCGAGGCCCATGCAGCGGGCGACGCTCTCCTGGTCGGGCGCGGTCGGGTGGTGGGCGTCGCAGTTGAGGCCGTAGCCCAGCAGCTCGGCGTAGATCCGGGCGCCGCGCGCCAGGGCCGACTCCAGGGGCTCCAGCAGCAGCACACCGGCGCCCTCGGCGGTCAGCAGCCCCTCGCGGTGGGCGTCGAACGGCCGGCACCGGTCGGAGGCGACCAGGCCGAGCCGGGAGAAGCCGGCGAAGGTACGGCGGGCCAGCGCGTCCGACCCGCCGACCAGCGCGTAGTCGGCCTCGCCGGAGCGTACGGCGTCGAAGCCGTCGCCGATGGCGTAGTTGCCGGCCGCGCAGGCGGTGCCGAGCACGGACGGCACCGCCCGCGGCAGCCGCAGTTCACGGACGACGGCGAGGGCCAGCCGGTGGGCCGGCAGCCGCCGCACCGCGGTCGGGGACAGGCCCTCGGTGCCGACCTCCAGCTCGGACTCGACGAGCCGGTCGAGCTCGCGGGCCTCGCCGTCGGTGGTGCCGATGGTGACCAGGCCGCGCCCGCCGCGCAGTTCGTCGAGGCCGAGCCCGGCGTCCCGGACCGCCAGCCGGGTGGCGGCGACGGAGAACTGGGCGGCCCGGCCGAGTTCCTCGAGCGGGGTGTGGTGGATCCACTCGGCCGGGTCGAAGCCCCTGACCTCGTGGGCCAGTTGGCGGCGGAAGCCGGTGGCGTCGAAGAGAGTGATCTCTCCGGCGCCGCACCGGCCTTCGCGCAGCCCCCTGGTGAACTCGGTGACGCCATTGCCGATGCTGGACAGGACCCCGAGCCCGGTCAGCACGACTCGCCGGGCGGTCATCGCGACTCGGCCCGGGAGAGCACCTCGAGGACCGCCTCGAAGTGGATCATATTTTCCAGTTCGTCCTGCTCGATGGTGACGCCGAAGGCCACCTCCAGGGCGGACAGCATCTCGATCGCGCACAGCGAGTCGGCCCCGTACTCGTCCACGAACAGCCCGGTGCGGGTCAGCTCCTCGCCGTCCAGGTCGAGGGAGTTGGCGAGGATCTCACGGACCTTGTCCTCGGTGGCGGTGTCGATGGTGATGGCGCTCATGGCGAATTCCTCCGTTGGGAAAATGAGTGGTGCGGCGGTGCGGCGGTGCGGTGGGGGGTTGGGGGGTTGGGCGGTGCGCGGTGGCAGTTGTCGGTTTCAGCGGTCGGGCCGCCTGGCTCAGACCGCGTCGATCAGGCTCTTCGGGCGCAGATCGGTCCAGGTGCGCTCGACGTAGGCCAGGGCCTCCTCACGGCTGGTCTCGGCGAGTACCGCCGTCCAGCCGGCCGGGACCTCGGCGAACGCGGGCCACAGGGAGTGCTGGCCCTCGTGGTTGACCAGGACCAGAAAGGTTCCGGTCTCGTCGTCGAAGGGGTTTGTCATATCCGGGTGTTGTCCTCTCTCGTGTTCCTTTTCCGGCATGGGTATCCTCGTCTCGGCTCAGCCGCCGAGCGCTTCGGAAATCACCTTGGCGATATGGGCGGCGGGTTGCGGGGACAGCATTCCGTCGTGGTCGGCGTCGACCTCGTGGCGCACGATGGCGCCCTCGATATGGGCCGACCAGCGAGCCTCGGTGGGGGCCGGTTCCGGGAGCCCCCGGGTGGCCGCGAAGAGGAGCAGATCTCCGCGGTAGCGGCCCGGCCGATGGGCCGACCCGAGGCCGCTGAAGTGGCGGATCACCTGGAGGAGATTGCCGAGCTGCGCCTCGTCGAGCTCGGCGAGGGGGTTGCCCTCCCGGGCCAGCAGCGCCAGCACCCCGGCGGCGTCCAGCTTGCCCCCGCCCTCGGCACCCAGGCCCTGTCCGGGCGGTCTTATCGGGCCCGCGACGCCAGGGGGCACCTCCCAGCGGTAGCTGGGGGAGGCATATCGATCGCAGCGCCCAGTACGAGGGCCCGCGGCGTCAGCCGCCGGTGTCGCAGCCTCCGCCTTGCGATGCTCCCCCAGCCTCCGGCCGGGAGGTGCCCCCTCATCTGACGCCGCGGGCCCCGCGGCGTCAGCCGCTGATGTCGCAGCCTCAAAGACCGCCCGGACAGGGCCTCGCGGATCGAGGCCGCAGCGCAGCAGGACCTGGGCCAGCAGGGCCTGATCGCTCAGGTCCTCCTCGGGCTCCCGCTCCGCCGCCGGGAAGCCGTCCAGATCGGCCAGCAGCGCCACTTCGCGCCCCTGCGCCTGCAATTGGACGGCCATTTCATGGGCGACCAGTGCTCCGAAAGACCACCCGAGAATATGGTAGGGGCCGTCGGGCTGGATTTCCACCAGACTCCGGATGTAATCCGCTGCCATTTCCCTTACGGAGGCGGGCTGTTGTTTCGGTGCGAGAATTCCGCCCGCCTGGAATCCGTACACGGGGAATTCGGTGAGCGCGCCGGCCAGCTCCAGGAACGGCCAGGAGAGGCCGACCCCGCCGTGCACACAGAACAGCGGCGGGCGCGTCCCCCGGGAGCGGATCGGCAGCACCCGGGCGAAGGCGTCGGCCACATCCGGCGCCGACCCCGCCGCGGTGGCCGCCGTGGCCAGGCCCGCGGCCGTCCGGTGCAGGAACACATCGGCGGGGGTGAGTCCGACGCCCAGCTCGCGGGCGCGGCCGACCAGCCGGATGGAGCGGATGGAGTCGCCGCCCAGCTCGAAGAAGCTGTCCTCGGCGCCGACCCGCTCGACCCCCAGCACCTCGGCGAAGGCCTGGCACAGCGTCTGTTCCAGCGGGGTGCGCGGCCCGCGGCCGGTGGCCGCGCGGGGCAGCCCGGGCGCCGGCAGGGCCTTGCGGTCCACCTTCGCGTTGGGCGTCAGCGGCATCCGCTCCAGCTCGGTGAAGAACGCCGGGACCATGTAGTCGGGCACCGCGCCCGCCACATGGGCCCGCAGCTCCGACGGGTCGAGGCCGGGCTCGCCGCGCGGCACGACGTACGCCGCAAGCCGCGGCTCGCCCGGCTCGTCCTCGCGTACCACCACCACCGCCTGGGCCACCCGCGGATGGCTCAGCAGCGTGGCCTCGATCTCGCCCGGTTCGATCCGGAAGCCGCGCACCTTGACCTGGTGGTCGGCTCGGCCCAGATAGTCGAGCGTGCCGTCCGGCCGCCGCCGCACCAGGTCGCCGGTGCGGTACATCCGGGCGCCGGGCGCCGGCGAGTACGGGTCGGCGACGAACCGCTGCGCGGTCAGGCCCGGCCGGTCGTGGTAGCCGCGGGCCGGGGACGCCCCGCCGAGGTACAGCTCGCCGGTCACCCCGGCCGGCACCGGCCGCACCGCCGCGTCCAGGACATACGCCCGGTTGCCGGCCAGCGGGCGGCCGATGGGCGGGGTGCCCGTGCCGTCCAGCTCGGCGGCGGTGGACCAGATGGTGGTCTCCGTCGGCCCGTACAGATTGGTCACCCTGCGCGCCGCGCCGTGCAGCGCGGCGGCCAGGTCCTGGCCGATCGCCTCGCCGCCGGTCAGCGCGTGCACCTCGCGCAGCGCGCCCGGGTGCCCGGCGACCAGGGCGTGCCACAGCGTCGGGGTGGCCTGCATGACGGTCGCGCGGGACTCGACCAGCAGCGCGGCCAGCGCCTGCGGGTCCCGTACGGTCGCGGGCGGGGCCAGGGCCAGCGTGGCGCCGGAGAGCAGCGGGACGAAGATCTCCAGGTTGGCGATGTCGAAGCCGAAGGTGGTCACCGACACCAGCCGGTCCTCCGCGCCCAGGTCCAGCAGGCGCGAGGCCTCGGCCAGGAAGTTGGCGAAGGCGCCGAGGGACACGACGACGCCCTTGGGGCGGCCGGTGGAGCCCGAGGTGTAGATGACATACGCGGTGTGGTCCGCGCGCGGCGCGGCACGGCGCTCGTGCGGCCGCAGGTCGTCCCCCGGAAGGGCGGCGATCTCCGCCCGTGCCGACGGGTCGTCCAGCAGCAGCCGTGGCACGGCGGCCAGTCCGGGCACCGCCCGCGCCACGTCCCGGTCGGTCAGGGCCAGCACCGGCCGGGCGTCCTCGGCCATGGAGGCGATCCGGTCCGCCGGGTACGCCGGGTCGATGGGCAGATACGCGGCGCCCGACTTGAGCACCGCCAGCACCGCCACGACCATCTCGGGAGAGCGCGGCAACGCGATGGCGACCAGCCGGTCGGGGCCCGCGCCCCGCGCGACCAGGGCCCGCGCCAGCCGGTTGGCCCGCTCGTTCAGCTCGCGGTAGCTCGTGGCCCGCCCCTCGAAGAGCAGCGCGGGATGGTCGGGCACAGCGGTCACCCGCGCCTCGAACCGCTCGTACAGCGGCGGTTCCGCGGGGTGCGCGGGCGCGCCGTTCCACTCCTCCAGCAGCCGCTCCCGCTCGCCCGGCAGCAGCGCGCCCGTCTCGCCCAGCCGGCCGTCGGGGGCGGCGGTCAGCCGGTCCAGCAGATGGCACAGCCGGGCGGTGAGCGTGCGCGCGGTCTCCTCGGTGAACAGGTCGGCGCTGTACTCCAGGCGCCCGGCGATCCCGCCCGGCTCCCCGGACCCGGTGTGCTCCTCGGCCAGGTCGAAGGCCAGGTCGAACCGGGCGCCGCCGGTGCGCGCCGCCCCGGCGGTCCCGGTGAGGCCCGGCAGCTCCAGCCTCGCCGCCGCGTTGTTCTGGAACGCCAGCATCGTCTGGAACAGCGCGTGCCGGGCCATCGACCGGGCGGGGGACAGGGCGTCCACCAGCCGCTCGAACGGCAGGTCCTGGTGGGCGAAGGCGGCCAGCGACGCCGAGCGCACCCGGCCCACCAGCCCCCGGAAGGTCGGGTCGCCCGACAGATCGGTGCGCAGCACCAGGGTGTTGACGAAGAAGCCGACCAGGTCGTCCAGCGCGTCGTCGGTGCGCCCGGCCACCGGGGTGCCCACCGGGATGTCCTCCCCGGCGCCCAGCTTGGACAGCAGCGTGGCCAGCGCCGCCTGCACCACCATGTACAGGCTGGCCCCGCACTCCCTGGCCAGCGCGGCGGCGCGGGCGTGGACGGCGGCGGGGACGGTGAACTCCACGGTGCCGCCCCGGTAGGAGGGCAGCGCGGGGCGCGGGAAGTCGGTGGGCAGCGCCAGCTCGTCCGGCAGCCCGTCCAGCGTCTCGCGCCAGTACGCCAGCTGCTGCGCGGCCAGGGACGCGGGGTCGCTCTCGTCGCCCAGCAGCTCCCGCTGCCACAGCGCGTAGTCCGCGTACTGCACCGGCAGCGGGCTCCACCGGGGCTCCTCGCCGCGCAGCCGGGCCGCGTAGGCGCGGCTGAGGTCCCGGGCCAGCGGGGCGTTGGACCAGCCGTCGCCCGCGATGTGGTGGATGACCGTCACCAGCACGTGGTGGTGGTCGCCCAGCACGAACAACGCCGCCCGGAAGGGGAGTTCGCGCGCGAGGTCGAAGCCGCGCGAGGCGAACTCGGCGACCGCGTCGTCCAGCCCGTCCTCGCCGACGTGGTGCACCGGCAGCGTGATCCGCGCCCGGCGGCGGACGCGCTGGTACGGGCCGTCGGCCGCGTCGGGGAAGACGGTGCGCAGCGCCTCGTGCCGCATCACCACATCGCCGAGGGCGGCGCGCAGCGCGGGCCGGTCCAGCTTCCCGGCCAGCCGCAGCGTCCACGGCAGGTTGTAGGTGCCGGACGGGCCCTCGAGCCGGCCCAGGAACCACATGCGCCGCTGGGCGAACGACAGCGGCAGCCGCCTGGGCCGCTCGCCCGCGGTCAGCGCCGGCCGGGCCGCGTCGGCGCCGGTCAGCCGGGCGGCGAGCGCGGCCGGGGTCGGCGCCTCGAAGACCGTACGGAGCGGGACCTCCGCGTCCAGCAGCGACCGCACCCGGCTGATCAGCCGGGTCGCCAGCAGCGAGTGGCCGCCGAGGTCGAAGAAGTCCTCGTCGATGGAGACCCGGTCCAGGCCGAGCACCTCGGCGAACGCCTGGCACAGCAACTCCTCGCGCGGGGTGCGCGGGCCGCGCCCGGCCGAGGTGGCGATCCCGGGGGCGGGCAGCGCCTTGCGGTCCACCTTGCCGTTGGTGGTCAGCGGCAGGGCGGCCAGCACGACGAACGCGGACGGCACCATGTACTCCGGCAGCCGCTCGGCGGCCGACGCCCGCGCCGCCACCGGGTCCGCCGCGCCGACCAGATAGCCGACCAGCCGGCCCTCGCCCCGGGTGTCCTTCGCGACGTTCACCACCGCGTCGGTGACCCCGGGCACGGTGCGCAGCACGGCCTCGATCTCGCCGAGTTCGATGCGATGGCCGCGGATCTTGACCTGGTGGTCGCGCCGCTCCAGGAACTCAAGACGCCCGTCCGGCCGCCGCACCACCCGGTCGCCGGTGCGGTACATCCGCGCCCCCGGCAGCGGCGAGTGCGGGTCGGCGACGAACACGGCGGCGGTGCGGCGCGGGTCGCGCAGGTAGCCGCGGCCCACCCCGGTCCCGCCGACGTACAGCTCGCCGGGCACCCCGGCGGGCACCGGGCGCAGCCCGTCGGCCAGCACGTACAGGCCGGTGTTGCGGACCGCCGACCCGATCGGCGCCCGCACCCCGGGCACCTCGCCGGCGTCATGGATCACGGCGTGGGTGACATCGTCCGAGCACTCGGTGGGCCCGTACGCGTTGACGAGCGGAATGCCGGGGAAGTACGCGAACCAGCGGCGGCACAGCTCGGCGGGCAGCGCCTCGCCGGTCACCACCAGGCGGCGCAGCCGGGACAGATCGGGCATCGCCGCGCCCGCGTCCCAGCTGTCGAGTGCCGCCCGCAGCAGCGAGGGCACGACCTCCAGGACGGTGATCCGCTCCGGGCCGACCATCCCGAACAGCTCGGCCGGGTCGGCCGCCGTCCGCTTGGGCACCACCCGCAGCAGACCGCCGACGACCAGCGGGGACAGCATCTGCCACACCGAGATGTCGAAGGTGACGGGCGCGTTGTGCACGACCGTGTCACACGCGGTCAGATCCAGGTCCTCGACCTTGGCCAGCAGGTGGTTGACCATGCCCCGGCGGTGGACCATCGCGCCCTTGGGGCGGCCCGTGGAGCCCGAGGTGAAGATGACATACGCCAGGTCGTCGGCGGCCCCGGCCACGGGGACGAGGTCGCTCACGGCGTCGCGGCGGTCGGAGACCGGCAGGACGGGCAGCGCGCCGCCCACCTCGGCGGCGAGCGCGGTGTGTTCGTGGTCGGTCAGCAGCAGGGCCACCCCCGCGTCCGCGACCAGCGCGGCCGTACGGGCCATCGGCGCCGCGACGTCCAGCGGCACCCACGCCGCGCCCGCGCCCAGCGTGCCGAGCACCGCCGTCACAAACCGGGCCCCGGGCGCGGCGAGCACGCCCACCAGCGAGCCGGGACCGATGCCGTGCCCGGATAACTCCCGGGACAGGGCGCTGCCCCGGGCCACCAGCTCCCGGTAGCTCAGGGTCTCCCGGCCGTCGGTGACGGCCGGGGCCTCCGCCTGCTCCCGGGCCAGCGCCCGTACCCGCTCCACCACATCCGCGAACGGGTCCTCGGCCGCCGGGTCGGCGGGCAGGTCCAGGACCCGCTCGCGCTCGCCGGGCAGCAGCGCGTCGAGCTGCCCGAAGGGGCGGTCGGGGTGGTCGAGCAGGGTGCGCAGCAGCCCCGTGAGGCGGTCCATCACCGCGCCCGCCTCGTCGGCGGTGTACAGGTCGGGGGCGTATCCGATGTCCAGCCGCAGCCGCTCGCCGGGCAGCGCCATCAGGCTCAGCGGATAGTGCGTGGCGTCCTTGGCCTGGAGGGCGGCGAGGCGCAGCCCGGGCGCGGGCTCCGCCATCTCGGAGGGGTCGAGCGGGTAGTTCTCGAAGACCAGGACGGTGTCGAACAGCTCCCCGGCGCCCACGGCCCGCTGGATGCGGGTGAGGCTCAGATGCTGGTGCGGCAGCAGGCCGGTCTGCCGGTCCTGGAGCGTGGTGAGGATCTCGGCGAAGGAGCGCGCCGGGTCCAGATCGACCCGCACCGGCAGGGTGTTGATGAACAGCCCGACCATCGTCTCGACCCCGGGCAGCCCCGGCGGCCGGCCGGAGACCGTGCCGCCGAAGACCACGTCGCGCAGCCCGGTGAGGGTGGAGAGGGTGGCCGCCCAGGCGCCCTGCACCACGGTGTTCAGGGTCAGGCCGCGCCCGCGCGCCCAGGCGGTGAGCTCGGCGGTGAACGCCCGGGGCAGCTCCACCGCGTGGTGTCCGGGCAGCGCCGCCGCGCGTCCCGCCGCCGCCGGAGCCACCAGGGTCGGCTCGTCGAGCCCGGCCAGCGCCCCGCGCCACGCCTCCTCGGCGGCGGCCCGGTCCTGCCCGGCCAGATGCGCCAGATAGGACTTGTACGGGGCGGCGGGGGCGAGAGCCGCCGCGTTCCCGCCGTACAGGGTGAACAGCTCGCGCACGATCAGCGGCATGGACCAGCCGTCGAACACCATCTGATGTGCCGTCAGTACGACGCGGTGCGCGCCCGCGCCCAGGTCCAGCACGATGAACCGCAGCAGCGGCGGGCGGTGGACGTCGAACCGGCGCACCCGGTCCTCGTCGGTGAGGCGCTCCGCCTCGGCGGCCCGCTCCTCGGGGGCGAGCGAGCGCAGATCGGTCTCGGTCCACGGCACTTCGACGGCGCGCGGGATCAGCTGCACCGGATCGCCGTTCCCGCGGTAGCGGAAGGCCGCCCGCAGATTGGGGTGGCGCTGGAGCAGGGCGGCGGCCGCGGCCTTGAGGCGGCCGGTGTCCAGCGGGCCCTCCAGGTCCAGGACCAGCTGGACGGCGTACACGTCCAGCTCGGCCTGCTGCTCGTACACCGCGTGGAAGAGCAGCCCTTCCTGGAGCGGGGTCAGCGGCAGGACGTCCTGGAAGTTGGACCGCTTGGGGTTGCGCGCCGGTGCTCGGAGCGCGCCTTCCGGTTGACTCAGGGTTCCGCTCACAGAGACCACGCATCCATCTCGTCTTCGAACTCGTCGATCTCGTCCTGGCTCAGCTCCACCAGGTCGACATCGGAAGGTGTGTGTCCGCCCGAATCGGGGCTCTGGGCGTGCAGGGCCAGGGCCCCCAGCGCGCGGAACCAGGCCTCGGCGATGGCCCGCGCGTCCTCCTCCGGCAGGAGCTCGGCCGCCCAGGTCCAGGCGGCGACCAGGCGCGGCCCGTCCGGCCCGTCCTCGGTGCGGGCGTTGAGGCCGAGCACGTGCGGCAGCGGCAGGGACGGGTCCGCGCCGGCCGCGACCAGCGCCGCCTCCGGGGCGACCGACCAGTCCTCGGCCACCGGGGCGGGCAGCCGCCCCAGGTAGTTGAAGCCCAGCTGCGGCGGGCCGGCCGCGACCAGCTCGGGCGCGGTGTCCGGGGCGAGCCGCCGCAGCAGCCCGTGGCCCAGGCCGTGGTCGGGCAGGGCGCGCAGCTGCTCCTTGACCGACTTGAGGACCAGCCCGGCGGCGGGCCCGCCCGACCAGGCCTCGGCCCAGACGGAGTCGTGCACGAGGTGCGAGCCCACCTCCAGCCGGGCCGGGCAGGTGGTGGTGAACCAGCCGACGGTCCGGCTCAGATCCACCCCCTCCGCGAACTCCTCCCGGCCGTGGCCCTCCAGCTCCACCAGCACCGCCGAGCTCTCCTCGCCCCTGCGCCGCCGCCAGTCGGCCACGGCCAGCGCCAGACCGGCCAGCAGCACGTCGTTGGCCTCGGTGTGGAAGGCCGCCGGGACCTCGGTCAGCAGCGCCGCCGTGGTGGCGGTGTCCAGGGTCAGCCGCAGGGTGCGGGCGGTGGCCGCGGTGTCCCGGGCGCGGTCGAGCGGGCGCGCGCCCAGCAGCGGGTCGGGGGTGGCCACCACCTCGCGCCAGAAGGGCAGTTCGGCGCCGCGGCGCACGGTGCGCGCCTCGGCCGCCAGCAGCCCGGACCAGTGGCGCAGCGAGGTGCCCACCGGCTGGAGCGCCACCGGGGTGCGATGGGTGACCGCCTCGTACGCCTGGGCCAGGTCGGGCAGCAGGATCCGCCAGGACACCCCGTCGACGACCAGGTGGTGCAGGGTCAGCAGCAGCCGCCCGGGGCGGCCGGGGCCCGCGTCGAACCACACCGCCCGGACCACGACGCCCGCGCGCGGGTCGAGCCGTGCCTGGGCCGCGGCGGCCGAGCCGGCCACCGCCTCTGCGAGGGACTCCTCGGGCAGCGAGGCGACGCCCACGCGGCTCAGCAGCTCCTTGGCCCGCACCGCGCCGGGCTCGGCGATCCGCAGCGTCCAGCGCCCGTCAGCGGATTCAAGGCTCATCCGCAGCGCGTCATGGTGGTCGAGCAGGGCCTGGAGCGCCGCGGCCAGGGTGGCCTGGGAGGCGCCGGCCGGGGTGCGGACCACGACCGCCTGGTGGAATCCGGCGAACTCCGCTTCCTGGGACAGGTCCTGGAGCCAGTGCGCGATCGGGGTGGGCGCCAGGGTGCCGACGCCGTCGTCCGTGCCGAGCACGACGTGTTCGTCGGCGGGCCTGGCGGCGGCGGCGAGCGCGGCGGGGGTGCGGTGGGTGAACACGTCCTGCGCGGTGATCAGCAGCCCGGCCTTGCGGGCCCGGCCCACCAGCTGGATCGAGACGATGGAGTCGCCGCCCAGGTCGAAGAAGCTGTCGTCGGCGCCGGCCCGCTCCAGGCCCAGGACGTCGGCGAAGACCTGGCACAGCGTCTCCTCCTGCGCGGTGGCCGGCGCCCGGCCGGTGGCGCGGGCGGTGAAGTCGGGCGCGGGCAGCGCCTTGCGGTCCAGCTTTCCGTTGCCGGTCAGCGGCAGGGCGTCCAGCGTGACGAAGGCGGCGGGGACCATGTAGTCGGGCAGCCGCCCGGCCAGCCGCTCCCGCAGCCGCGCGGCGTCGGGCGCCTGGTGCGCATCCTCCCCGGCCGGGACGACGTACCCGACCAGGCGCTTCTCCCCGGGCCGGTCCGAGCGCACGATCACCGCGGCCTGGGCGATGCCGGGGTCCGCGAGCAGGGCGCTCTCGATCTCCCCGGGCTCGATCCGGAAGCCGCGCAGCTTGACCTGGTCGTCCGAGCGGCCGATGTAGTCCAGCGTCCCGTCGGGCAGCCAGCGCACCAGGTCCCCGGTGCGGTACATGCGTGCCCCCGGCTCCCCGTACGGGTCGGCGACGAACCGCTCGGCGGTCAGCCGCGCCCGCCCCAGATAGCCGCGGGCCAGCCCGGCGCCCGCCATGTACAGCTCCCCGGTGACGCCGACCGGCACCGGCCGCAGCGAAGCGTCCAGCACCCGCACCTGCTTGCCGGCCAGCGGGCGGCCGACGGGCGGCTTGACGGCCCCGGCGAGCGGCTCGCTGAGGGTGGCGCACACCGTGGTCTCGGTGGGCCCGTACGCGTTGATCATCCGGCGTCCGGCCGACCACCGCTCCACCAGCTCGGGCGGGCAGGCCTCGCCCGCCATGATGACCGTGATCCCCTCGGGCATCGGCAGCTCCTCGGGCCACGCGGAGAGCACGGTCGGCGGCAGGCAGACCACGTCGATACGGGCCTCGGTGATCAGCGCGGCGAGCGGCTCGCCGGGCGCCCGGTCCGCCTCGGAGGCCAGCACCAGCACCGCGCCGGTGAGCAGCGAGGTGCACACTTCCCAGGCGGCGGCGTCGAAGCTGAACGAGGCGAACTGGAGCACCCGCGCGCCCTCGCGCACCCCGAACGGCTCGCCCTGGGCGGCCAGCGCCACCACATTGGCGTGCGGCACGACCACGCCCTTGGGGCGGCCGGTGGAGCCCGAGGTGTAGATGACGTACGCGGGGTGCTGGGGCGTCAGCCGCGCCCGCCGGTCGGCGTCCGTCGGGCTGTGCGCGGGGGCCGCGGCCAGCGCGGCCGCCGTCCCCGGCGCGTCCAGCGCGAGGATCCCCTCCGTCCGCCGGAACGCTCCCGCCCGCTCCACCGTGGTCAGCACCGCGGCCGGCCGGGCGTCGTTGACAACGTAGTCGACGCGGTCCTGCGGATACGCCGGGTCGACCGGCAGATACGCCGCACCGGCCTTGAGCACCCCGAGCACCGCCACCACCGCCTCCACCGTGCGGGGCAGGACCAGCGCGACGGTGTCCTCGGGGCCCACGCCCAGCGAGATCAGATGGTGGGCGAGCCGGTTGGCCCGCTCGTCCAGCTCCCCGCAGGTGACCGGCCCCACGCCCGTGGCCAGCAGCGCCGTACGGCCCGGGTCCGCCGCGACCCGGGCCGCGAACAGCTCGGGGAGCGTGGCCGCTTCGGGGGCTTCGGCGCCGCCGCCGGCCCACGGGCCGAGGATCCGCGCGGCCTCCTCGGGCAGCAGGGCGTCCAGACGGCTCAGCGGCCGGTCCGGCCCGGCGGTGGCCTTGCGCAACAGCTCCACCAGCCGTTCGGCGATCACCGTGGCGCTCGCCTCGGTGAACAGGTCCGCGCTGTACTCCAGCTGTCCGCCGATGCCGCCTGGCGCGCCGCCGTCCGTGTGCTCCTCGGCGAGTTCGAAGGCCAGGTCGAAGCGGGCGGTGCCGGTGGGCACCGGGGCCATGGTGGTGGTCAGGCCCGGCAGCCCGAAGTCGGCGGGCGCGTTGTTCTGGAAGGCCAGCATCACCTGGAACAGCGGCTGCCGCGACAGCGAACGGGCCGGGCCGACCGCATCGACCAGCGCCTCGAACGGCACGTCCTGATGGTCGAAGGCCGCCAGGTCGGCGTCGCGCGCCCGGCCCACCAGCTCCCGGAACGTCGGGTCGCCGGAGACATCGGTGCGCAGCACCAGCGTGTTGACGAGAAAGCCGACCAGCCCTTCGAGCGCCGCCTCGCCGCGCCCCGCGACGGGCGTGCCCAGCGGGATGTCCTCCCCGGCGCCCAGCTTGGACAGCAGCGCCGCGAGCGCCGCCTGGAGCACCATGAACACGCTGGCCCCGGACGAGCGCGCCAGCTTCGTGACGGCCGCGTGCAGCTCGGGCTCCACGCGGAAGTCCACGGTGCCGCCCCGGTAGGAGGGCAGCGCGGGGCGCGGGAAGTCGGTGGGCAGCTCCAGCCCGTCCGGCAGCCCCGCCAGCGCCTCGCGCCAGAAGGCGAGCTGCCGCGCGGCCAGGCTGTCCGGGTCCTTCTCGTCGCCCAGCAGCTCCCGCTGCCACAGCGTGTAGTCGGCGTACTGGACCGGCAGCGGCCGGAACGCGGGCGCCCTGCCGCGCACCCGCGCCGCGTACGCCTGGCGCAGATCCTGGGCCAGCGGCAGCACCGACCAGCCGTCGCCCGCGATGTGGTGCAGCACGACCAGGAGTACGTGCTCCTCCGCATACGCGGCTCGGTTCGCCTCCGGGGCGCCACAGCCCCTGTCGACGGTCGACCACGCGGCGGTAGCCGCATATGGATCGCAGCCTCGGCCACTCGCGCGGCGGAGCCGCATATCGATTGCAGCCTCGGGGCCTCCGCGCGCTCTCCCTTTCACAGCGACATCAGCGCCTCCGGCGCGGGCGGCGCGCCCCTTCGGCTCGCCCCCAGCTACCGCTGGGCGGTGCCCCCTCCCAGCTACCGCTGGCGGGGGTCCCCCCAGCGGTAGCTGGGGGCGCCCCCGGCCGGGGCCGAGCCGGAACAGCTCGGCGCGCAGCGGCAGTTCCGCCGCCAGGTCGAACGGGCGCGCCGCCCGCTCGGCGAGCAGCGACTCCAGCTGGTCCTCGGGCGCCTCGGTCACCGGCAGGCCCGGCCGGGCCACCTCGGCGGCCAGCACCACCTGGGTGGCGCGCCCGTCCACCTCGGGGAAGACGGTGCGCAGGCTCTCGTGCCGGGCGACCACGTCGGCCAGCGCCTCGGCCAGCGCGGCGGTGTCCAGCTCGCCGGACAGCCGCAGCGCCCTCGGCAGGTGGTAGGTGGCGCCGCGGTTGTCCAGGTGGCCGAGGAACCACAGCCGCTGCTGGGCGAAGGACAGCGGCAGCTCGGCGGGGCGGTCCGCCGCGACGAGCGCGGGGCGCGCCTGCCCGGCGCCGTCCAGCGAGGCGGCGAGCCGCTCGACGGTGGGCGCGTCGAACAGCGCCCTGATGGGCAGTTCGATGCCGAGCAGCACCCGCAGCCGGCTGATCACCTTGGTGGCGAGGAGCGAGTGGCCGCCGAGCCCGAAGAAGTCGTCGTCGATGGACACCCGCTCCAGCCTCAGCACATCGGCGAACAGCTGGCACAGCACCTCCTCGCGCGGGGTGCGCGGGGCACGGCCCGAACCCGCCGCGGCGGCCGCGAAGTCCGGCTCCGGCAGCGCCTTGCGGTCCACCTTGCCGTTGACGGTCAGCGGCAGGGCGTCCAGCACCACGAACGCGGCGGGCACCATGTAGTCGGGCAGCGCGCCGGCCACCCGGTCGCGCGCGGCGACCACATCGGCGGAGCCGGACAGGAAGGCCGCCAGCCGGGAGTTGCCTTCGCGGTCCACGGCCACGGTCACCACCGCGTCGACGACCCCGGGCACCTCGCGCAGCACGGCCTCGATCTCGCCGAGTTCGATGCGATGGCCGCGGATCTTGACCTGGTGGTCGACGCGCTCCAGGAACTCCAGTTGGCCGTCCGGCCGGTGTACCACCCGGTCCCCGGTGCGGTACATCCGGGCGCCGGACACCGGGGAGTACGGGTCCGCCACGAACACCGAGGCGGTGCGGCGCGAGTCGTCCAGATAGCCGCGGCCGACCCCGAACCCGCCGACGTACAGCTCGCCGGGCACCCCGGCGGGCACCGGGCGCAGCCCGTCGCCGAGTACGTACAGGCTGGTGTTGCGCACTGCCGAGCCGATCGGCGCCCGCACCGGGCCCAGGTCGGCCTCGGAGCGGATGAAAGCGTGGGTGACGTCGTCCGAGCACTCGGTGGGCCCGTACGCGTTGACCAGCGGCACGCCGGGGTAGTGCGCGAGCCAGCGGCGGCACAGGTCCGCCGGCAGGGTCTCGCCGGTGACCACCAGATGGCGCAGCGCGGCCAGTTCCGGGCGGGCCGCCCCGGCGTCCCACTCGTCCAGGGCCACCCGCAGCAGCGAGGGCACCACTTCGAGCACGGTGATCCGCTCGGTGTCGGCCAGGGCGAACAGCGTCTGCGGATCGCCGGCCACCTCGCGGGACACCACCCGGGTGCGGCCGCCCACGACGAGCGCGGACAGCATCTGCCAGATGGAGATGTCGAAGGTGACGGGGGCGTTGTGGACCACCGAGTCGGCGGCGGTCAGATCCAGGTCCTCGACCTTGGCGAGAAGGTGGTTGACCATGCCGTGGCGGTGGACCATCGCGCCCTTGGGGCGGCCGGTGGAGCCCGAGGTGAAGATCACGTAAGCCAGGTCGTCGCCCTGGCCCGCGACCGGGAGGAGATCCGCCGCGGCATTCCCGGAGCCCTCCGCTCCCGGTCCGGTGGCGCCCAGCTCGATCACCTGGGGCCAAGTGCCGCACGCGGCCAGCGCCTGGTGGGCGAACCCCTCCTGGTCCCGGCCGAACAGCAGCGCCTTCGCGCCGCTGTCGGCCAGCAGGGCGGCCCCGCGGGCGACAGGGGCCCGTACGTCAAGCGGCACCCACGCGGCGCCCGCGCCCAGCACGCCGAGCAGGGCGGTCACAAAGGCCGCGCCGGGCCCCGCGGCCAGCGCGACCAGCGAGCCGGCTCCGAGCCCGGCGGTGGTCAGGGTGCGGGACAGGGCGTCGGCGCGGGCGACCAGCTCGGCGTAGCTCAGCCGGGTCGCGCCGTCGTCGACGGCCACCGCGTCCGGGGTCAGCCCGGCGAGCTCGCGGACCCGCTCCACCACGTCGGTGAAGCCGTCGGTGCGCTCGGTGGCGTTCCAGTCGACCAGCAGCCGCTGCCGCTCGGCGGGCAGGGTGACGTCCACGCGGCCCAGCGGGAGGCCGTCCGCGCCGTGCGCGAAGGCCTCGATGGCGGCGAGCAGCCGGTCCTGATGGGCCGTCAGCTCGGATTCGGTGTACAGGCTGGAGTTGGCGTCCAGACGGACCGTCCAGCCCGCGTCCGGCGTGTCCAGATAGATGATCTGGAGATCGGGCACCGGGCCGGTGGACAGGTTGTGCAGCCGGCCCGTGCAGGAGTCGCCGAAGGCGAAGTCGGCGCCGGACTCCAGCACATTGACCGTGGGCCCGTATGTGGTGTCCGCGTCCCCCGTGAGGCCCAGCTCGCGCCGCAGCTCGTCGCCGCGGTACCGCTGGTGGCGGACGGTGGCGCGCAGCTGGGCGGCGGTGTGCCCGAGCAGCTCCGCGCGGGTCATCGAGGGGCGCACCGACAGGGCCAGCGGCAGGAAGTTGGCGCGCATCCCGGGCACGGCCCGCGCGGTGGCGGTCGTCCGGGCGGGCACCGGGAGGGTCAGCAGCACCTCTCCGTCGCCACTGGCCCGGGCGGCCCATGCGGCGGTGGCCGCGATCAGCGTGGTGGGCCAGGTGACCCGCGCCTGCCAGGCCAGCTCGCCCAGCCGCGCCACGGTGGCGGCGGGCAGCGGTGCGGTGCGGCGCAGGGTGTGGCGGGCGTGTTCCGGGCGCCGTAGGGACAGCCGGGTGGGCTCCGGGGCGGCCTCGAACCGCCCGGCCCAGAACCGCGCGTCGCGCTCGTACGCCTGCGAGGCGTGGTACGCCTTCTCGTCGGCGAGCAGCTCGGCGAGCGGCGGCAGCGGGTCCGCGGCGGCCGCTCCGTCGTGGCCGCCCTTGGCCGCCTCATTCTGGTAAAGCGCGGCCAGCCGCTGGTGGAACACCGCCCGGCTGAACCCGTCCATATGGATGTGGTTGGTCCGGGCGTAGAGCCTGACCCGCCGCGGGCCGAGCAGATGCAGCTCGCTGTGGAAGGCCTCGGTGCCCAGGGACGAGGGGAGCCGCAGGTCTTCGCGCATCCGGTGGCGGGACGCGGCGTCGGGGTCGGTGGCGGCCCGGAAGTCCCGCACCGCCAGTGTTCGCTCCCCGAGCGGGTGGATCGTCTGCACGGGCTCGCCGTCGCGCTCGGTGAACCGGGCCCGCAGACACTCCGTTTCGCGGATCAGCTGCCACCAGGCGCGCTCGAACCGGGCCAGGTCCAGCGGCCCGTTCAGGTCGAGGTGGTCGGCCATGGTGAAGACCGGGTTGCCGGGGTCGAGCGCCTGCGCGTACCACATCTCCCGTTGCGCACCGGAGAGCGGCAGTTCGAAAAGGGCGGTCTCTCTCATCGTCAGTGCACTCCTGATGTGACGGCGCCCGGACGGGGGGCCGGCTCCAGTGCGGCCGGCCCGTAGACGTCCTGGACCCAGGTGGGCCGGTAGATGGTGTCCAGGTAGCGGTCGCCGAGGTCCGGCGAGATGGCCACGGCGGTGACGTCCTGGCCCGGGCGGTGTTCGGCCAGCCACTTCACGGCGCCGTTGACGACGGTGCCGGTGGAGCCGCCGAACAGAAAGCCGCCGCGGGCCAGGGTGCGACAGGTGCGGACGGTGTCGATCTCGGGGACCAGCACCATGTCGTCGACGTACCGCGGGTCGAACAGGGCGGGCCGCACTCCGGCGCCCAGGCCCGGGATCATGCGGGGGCCGGCCGGGGCGCCGAAGGTGACCGAGCCGACGCTGTCGATGCCGACGATGGTGACGGGGGAGTTCGGCTGCTCCTTGAAGTAGCGCGCGCAGCCCATGAGGGTGCCCGTGGTGCCCGCCCCCACGAACAGCACGTCCAGGTCGGGAAACTGCTTTTCGATCGCGGGCGCGGTGGTGCGGTAGTGCGCCTTCCAGTTGTTCTGGTTGGCGTGCTGGTTCAGCCAGACGTACCGCGGATCCGTGGTGCACAGCCCGCGTACGAAATCGAGGCGAGCCCCGAGAAAACCGCCGGTGGCGGAGGGCTCCGTGATGACGTGCACCTCGCTGCCGAGCGATTCGATGACCTGCCGGGTCGACAGGTTGGTCCGTGAGTCCACCACGCAGATGAACCGGTAGCCCTTGGCCGCGGCGATCACGCTGAGCGCCATACCGAGGTTTCCCGAAGAGGACTCGACCAGGATCGATTCGGGGCCCAGGAGCCCGCCGCGCTCCGCGGCTTCGATCATGGACGCGGCGGCCTTGAGCTTCACCGAGCCGGCGAAGTTGAACCCCTCGCACTTCAGGTAGAGCGGATGACCGAACATCTCCCGCAGGTCCACGAAGAGGTCTTCTTCGTTGAACTCCTGCGGCGTCGTGATGATGGGCACGAGGCCTTCCCCCTGCTCGCCGTAATCCGTCCCGCTGCTCAGTCCCAGCCCACGTCGGACTTGTCGGCCGGTTTGCGGTCCCGGCCGCCGCCCGGCCCGTTCGCCGGCGCGCTGTCCCAGCCCATGTCGGGGCGGTGCGCCCCGACCAGATCCCAGCCGACCTCCGGTGAGGCGAGGACTCTGTCCCAGCCGACGCCCGGAGCGGTCTGGGCGGTGGCGAGAATGACGGCTCCGAAAGCGAGCGAGATGAAGGCGTTCAGGCGAGCGGAGGAGTTATTGGCGGCGGGCATGAGTATTCCCTTTTCTCTGGGGATTGGTTGGTCTCAGGTATTGGAATCGAGAATTCCAGAATGGATTCGAATTCTCGTCCGGTGTTACGAGTCTGTCCCGCTGTAGACCCGGTGTCATGTGTTTACGCTGTCAGGGTCCTGCGGTGGCCGGAGAATGCCAGGGGGTATTTGGGTTTCCCCTAGACTTAGCCTCGACGGCCTTCCCACTCCCAGCCCCGGAGCTCATCCTGGGCAAGCAAGCGGTCCACGATACGGACGGCGGTGGCCTCAGCTCGTTCAGCGGAAGCGGCACAGAGAAAGAGGACGGTGCCGGCGCCCTCCAGATCGGTCTCGGCATACACGTGCTCGAGACCGTCGTCCGGCTCGGCGGCGGCATACACCAGGGCTCGCAGCTGCCCTGCGTCCACGATCGTCCGGCCGCGCAGCATGCGTCCCATGACGATGTACATGGCCACCTCTCATGGTTCGATGCCGGGCTGCCGAAGGACAGGTGAATTAATCAACTACCGCGCGGTCACACCCCGTTCGTGCCGTAACATGCAGGAGAATGATCGGGACGTAGGGGTGGGTTTCGATCACGCGCGGGGGGCGCGCGGGGACGAGGGAGTACACACGTGCTGGAGATCCTCGGTGTCAGTTCCGCGGCCGAGAGCGTGTACCGAGCGATGCTGGGCCGGCCCGAACTCGGCGTATCGGACCTGGCCGGACATCTCGGCTGGGCTGAGGAGCAGGTCAGGAGCGCCCTGGACGAACTGGCCGGGCTCTCCCTGGTGCGCCAGTCCGACCAGCGGCCCGGCGGGCTCTTATTGATCAATCCGGAGATCAGCCTGGTGTCTCTGCTGGCGCGCCAGGAGGTCGAACTGACCCAGCGGCAGCAGGAGATCATCTCCGGTCGGCTCGCCATCAGCAAGATCGTCGCTGAATACGTCGACGGCGTCCAGAACAAGCGCCGGGTGGACGTCGAGGAGCTGAGCGGCATCGACATGGTCCGGGTCCGGCTCGAGGAGCTGGCCCATGACTGCACCTCCGAAATCATGGAATTCACCACCGGCGGGGGACAGTCGGCCGAGTCCCGGCAGGCCAGCAGGCCGATCGACCAGGCACTCCTGGAGCGCGGCGTGCGCATGCGCTGCGTGTATCTGGAGAGCGTGGTCAACCACCCCCAGACCGTGTCCTATCTGGACTGGCTGACCGGCCTCGGCTGCCGGGTCCGGGTGGTCCCCTCGCTGCCGCTGCGCATGGTCATCTTCGACCGGCAGGCGGCCGTCGTGCCCAGCAACCCCGACGACACCGCCGTCGGGGCGCTGCTGCTGCGCGGCACCGGGCTGGTCTCCGCCCTGTGCGCGCTGTTCGAACACATCTGGGAAGAGGCCCCGCCGTTCGGCTCCACGCGCCGGCGCGACGAGGACACCGGGCTCACCAGCCAGGCCCGCGCCGTGCTGAGCCTGCTGGCCCAGGGCCACACCGACGAGGTGGTGGCCCGCAAGATGGGCATCTCGGTGCGGACCGCCCGCCGGATCACCGCGGAGCTGATGACCCAGCTCGGCGCCCGCAGCCGCTTCCAGGCCGGTGTGATCGCCGGCGAGCGCGGCTGGCTCCAGGGCAGCGCGGACGGGTCCTCGGAACCGGAGTGACCGGCGGGCGCCCATGGTCAGCGCACGGCCGCGGTGCGGAAGGTCCGCAGGGCTATTGGGATCAGGACGGCGATCAGCGCGCCCACCGTGATGACCGAGACCAGCACCGGATGCTGCATCGGCAGGCTGCCGCCCGTTGACGCGGGCGCGTTGCCCCACAGCACCCGGCAGGCCTCGGACACCGTGCTGACCGGGTTCCACTCCACCACCGTGCGCAGCCAGCCGGGCAGCCCGGACAGCGGCATGAAGGAGTTGGACATGAACGACAGGATGACCAGGGCCAGCGCCGAAATGCCGTTGATGGCCTCCATGTTGCGGAGCACCATCCCCAGCAGCGCGCCCAGCCACAGCATCGCGTACGCGAAGGCCAGCAGCAGCGCGAAGCCGCCCGCGACGGACAGCGGGCCGGCGTCGGTGCGCCAGCCGACCAGCAGCCCGACCGACCCCACCGCGACCATGCTGATGGCCACCGGCACGAGATCGGCCGTGGTGTGGCCGACCAGCACCGAGGAGCGCGCCATCGGCAGCGAACGGAACCGGTCGATCAGCCCCTTGCCCAGGTCCGAGGCCACCCCGAGCGCGGTGATCCCGATGCAGGTGAGCCCGATCTGGGCGAACACCCCGGCCATCACGTAGTCGTGGTATTCGATCCCTCCGCTGTTCTTGATTGTCACGACGCTGGCGAACAGATAGCCCAGGATCACCACCATGGCCACCGGCGTCAGGGCCACCGCGATCAGCTTCTCGGGCGTTCTGCGCAGATGCCTCAGATGCCGTCCGGTCAGCGCCAGCACATCCCCGACGGCCGCCAGAACGCCCGTCCCGGCTGCCCCGGCCGCTCCGGCGCCGAGCCCGGCCGCCCCCGTCACGCCGCTCATGACCCGTCCTCCGCGGTGGTTGTGGTGTGTTCCCCGGTGAGGTGGAAGAACACGTCGTCGAGCGAGGGGCGGCGCAGGGCGAAGTCGACGACCTCGGCCCCGCTGGCCTCAAGCGCCGTCGCGGCGGCCGCGATGGCGCCCATCCGGTCCGTCAGCTGGACGGAGATCCGGTGGCCCGCCTCGTCCACGGTGGGGCTGGCGACGGCCACCGGCCCCAGCGCGGACAGCGCCGCGGGCAGGTCCCCGGCGGTGGCCACGGCCACCTCCAGCCACTCCTCGCCGACCTTCTGCTTGAGCTCGTCCGGGGTGCCCTCGGCCAGGGTGCGGCCCGCGGCGAAGACCATGATCCGGTCGGCCAGGAAGTCGGCCTCCTCCAGGTACTGCGTGGTCAGCAGCACGGTCACCCCCTGGGCGACCTGCTCGCGCACCATCTGCCACAGCACCATCCGGCTGGCCGGGTCGAGCCCGGTCGTCGGCTCGTCGAGGAACAGCACGCTCGGCGAGGAGATCAAACAGGCCGCCAGGTCCAGCCGGCGGCGCATCCCACCGGAGTAGGTGCGCACCGGACGCTCCGCGGCCCCGGTCAGCTCGAACGCCGTCAGCAGTTCGTCCGCCCGCTGCCGGGCCCGCTTGCGGCCCAGCCGCAGCAGCGTGCCCAGCAGGACCAGGTTCTCCCGGCCGGTGAGCAGCTCGTCCACGGCCGCGTACTGGCCCGCCAGGCCGATCCTGCGGCGCACCTCGCGCTGTTCGCGTACGACGTCGAAGCCCGCGACCCGGGCGCTGCCGGAGTCCGGTTCCAGCAGCGTGGCCAGTAACCGGACGGTGGTGGTCTTGCCCGCGCCGTTGTGCCCGAGCAGCCCGAGCACGGTTCCGGCCCGCACTTCGAGATCCACTCCCGCGAGCGCCTGGTGATTTCCGTAGCGCTTTCCAAGATTCTCTGCCGCGATGGCGATATCCACGAATCCCCCTCTCCCAGCTTTCCCTTTCGATGGAAATCCGAATTCCCTTCGAAGCCTGGGAGTTCGGGTGTTCAACTGCTGGGGAAATGTAGCAGCGGAATCGCATACCTGGTGCCCGATATGCCCGGATCGTGGTGGCAGTACTCTGCAAGCGCAGCTTGCTGCAAGCTCCATGCCCGCCATGGCCTCTGATCAGCGCCTAGCGTTTTGGGTAATCCCCCACAGCCTCCGCGGCTACGGGGCAAACGCCGCTGACCGCAGGAGAGGTAATGGCACGTCATCGAAATTTCGCCGCCGCGCTCGGTGACTGGAGCGCCCGCCACCGGAAGACGGCCGTCTTCGGCTGGCTGATCCTGGTGGTCCTGGTCACCGTCGTGGGCGGCGCCGTGGGACAGAAGACCCTGACCAACGCCGATTACGGAACGGGGGACTCGGGCCGGGCCGAGCGCATCCTCCAGGACGCCGGCCTCGCCCCGCCCGCCGCCGAACTGGTGCTGGTCCACAGCGACCAACTCATCGCCGAGGACGCCGAGTTCCAGGGCGCGGTGACCGCCACGGTCAACGCCATCAAGGCGACCGGGCTGGTCGAGAACCTGCGCGACCCCAACACCACGCGGGTGGTCTCGCAGGACAAGCACTCCGCGCTCATCCAGTACGACGTCAAGGGCGACCCGGACACCGCGGCCGACCGCATCCAGCCCGTCATCGACGCCGTCAAGAAGACCGACCAGGCCCAGGACTCGGTGACGCTCGGCCAGTACGGCGCCGCCACCGGCCTCAAGGGCATCAACGACAGCCTCGGCGAGGACTTCGCGCGGGCCGAGATGACCGCCCTCCCGGTCGCCCTCGGCATCCTGCTCGTCGTCTTCGGCGCCTTCGTGGCCGCCGTGCTGCCGGTGCTGCTCGCCGCCACCGCCTGCGTCGGCGCCATGGGCCTGCTGGCCCTGACCAGCCAGGTGGTGCCGGTGGACGGCATGACCAGCTCCGTGATGTTCCTCATGGGCCTGGCCGTCGGCGTTGACTACTGCCTGTTCTATCTGCGCCGGGAGCGCGAGGAGCGGGCCGCCGGGCGGGACAAGGACACCGCCCTGCACATCGCCGCCGCCACCTCGGGACACTCGGTGCTGATCTCCGGCATCACCGTGGTGGTCGCCATGGCCGGCATGTTCCTGTCCGGGCTGACCGTGTTCAAGGGCTTCGCCTTCGCCACCATCGAGGTGGTCCTGATCGCGGTCATCGGCTCCATGACCGTACTGCCCGCCATGATGGCCATGCTCGGCGACCGGGTCGAGAAGGGGCGCATCCCCTTCATCGCCCGCCGCCGCCAGGCCCGCGCCGAGGCCGCCGCGGCCGTCGGCGGCCGCCGCACCAACGCCCTGCTGCGCGGCGTGCTCGCCCGGCCTGGAGTCTTCGCTCTCCTGGGCGCCGCGCTGCTGCTCGCCCTGGCCGCGCCGGCCCTGGGCATGAAGACCGAGAAGCTGGGCACCGACAAGCTGCTGCCCGCCGACAACCCGATGGTGTCCGTCTCGACACAGATCGGAAGGGAGTTCCCCGGAGCGCCCGCCCCCGCGGACGTGGTGGTCACGTCAGACGACATCGACTCCCCGAAGGTCACCCAGGCCATCGCCGACTTCAAGAAGCAGGCGCTCGCCTCCGGACAGACCGGCGAGCAGATCGACGTGACCGTCCACGCCAAGGAGAACATCGCCGAGATCAGCGTCCCGCTGATCGGCAACGGCACCGACAAGACCTCCAAGAAGGCCCTTGCGGAACTGCGCGGCACGCTGATCCCCGACACCCTCGGCAAGGTCGCGGGCACCACCACCCTCGTCCGCGGCGACCTGGCCTTCTCCGAGGACTACAACGACCAGCTCAAGAGCAGCATCGTCCCGGTCTTCGCCTTCGTGATGGGCGTGACCTTCCTGCTGATGCTGGTGTCCTTCCGGTCCCCGGTCATCGCGCTGACCTCGATCGTGCTCAACCTGCTGTCGGTGGGCGCCGCCTACGGTGTGATGACCGCCGTCTTCCAGCACGGCTGGGGCGCCTCCCTGGTCGGCACCGAGGCCCCGGGCGCCCTGGAGTCCTGGATGCCGCTGTTCGTGTTCGTGGTCCTCTTCGGGCTCTCCATGGACTACCACGTGTTCGTGGTCTCCCGGATCCGCGAGGCCTACGACCAGGGGGCGAGCACCCGGGACGCCATCGCCCACGGCATCCGCTCCACGGCCGGGGTGGTCACCAGCGCCGGTCTGATCATGGTCGCCGTGTTCGCGGTCTTCGGCACCCTGGCCATGCAGGACTTCAAGCAGCTGGGCGTGGGCCTGGCGGTGGCCGTCCTGCTCGACGCCACGGTCGTCCGGGCGATCCTGCTGCCCTCCGTGATGGCCCTGCTGGGCCGGGCGAACTGGGCCGCCCCCGGCTTCCTCCGCAAGTCCCGCCCCGCCGAGGCGGACCACGGCGGCCCGAGCCATGTGGTGGCGCGGGAGACCCAGCAGGGTGTGCCGGTGACACACTGATCGACACCTGGGTGAAAGCGACATCGACACATTCGGCACGAGGAAACGTACTGAAGTAATGACAGCGGGCGGGGCCGGCGGCATGCTGGGGGGGGGGGGGGGGGCGCGGCGGCGGCGCGCGCGCCGGGCCCCCCCCCCCCCCCCCCCGCGCCCCCCCCCCCCCCCCC
>NZ_JBEOSB010000048.1:0-59536 GCF_040302705.1 Streptomyces sp. NPDC097640 | reverse complement strand
CGTTGACTTTTGGCACGCTGTTGAGTTCTCAAGGAACGGACGCTTCCTTTGAAACCGTTTCACCGGTTTCTCCGGGCGCTTCCCTTCGGTGTTTCCAACCTTACCAGATCCGTTTTCCGGTCCGTTCCCGGTCCGAATTTCATTTCTGGTGGCCGTTGGAGTGGCCTTTGCCTTTCGGCTGTCTCCGACTTTATCAGAATTCTCTGAGCCGGATTCCCACCCGCCTTCCGGGTCCTCCCTCGCACGCTGAGTGCTCGGGGTTCCCCTTCTGGCGGAGCCGTAAACGTACTGGAGCGGGGCTCCCGGATGCAAATCGGGGAGCCCCGCTCGTGGCTAGGCGCCGGGCGGGCGCTGAGCCGGCGTCAGACCTCGACGACCACAGGCAGGATCATGGGGCGCCGGCGGTAGCTGTCGGACACCCACTTGCCCACCGAGCGCCGCACGAGCTGCTGTAGCTGGTGCGGTTCGGCGATGCCGTCCGAGGCGCACTTGGCCAGGGATTCCTCGATCTTCGGGATGACCGCGGAGAAGGCGGAGTCCTCGATACCGGAGCCCCTCGCCTGGATGTGCGGGCCGCCCACGATCTTGCCGGTCGTGCTGTCCACGACCACGAAGACCGAGATGATGCCCTCCTCGCCGAGGATGCGGCGGTCCTTGAGCGAGCTCTCCGTGACGTCGCCGACCGAGAGTCCGTCGACGTACACATAGCCCGCCTGCACCTTGCCGACGATCTTCGCGATGCCGTCGACCAGGTCGACCACCACCCCGTCCTCGGCGATGACGCAGCGGTTCTTGGGCACACCGGTCAGCGCGCCAAGCTCGGCGTTGGCGCGCAGATGCCGCCATTCGCCGTGCACCGGCATCAGGTTCCCGGGCTTGCAGATGTTGTAGAAGTACAGCAGTTCCCCGGCCGAGGCGTGCCCGGAGACATGGACCTTGGCGTTGCCCTTGTGAACCACGTTCGCGCCCCACCGGCTCAGGCCGTTGATCACGCGGTAGACCGCGTTCTCGTTGCCGGGGATGAGCGAGGACGCCAGGATCACCGTGTCGCCCTGGACGATCCGGATCTGGTGATCGCGGTTGGCCATTCTGGACAGCGCGGCCATGGGCTCGCCCTGGGAGCCGGTGCAGACGAGCACGATCTCGTCGTCCGGCAGATCGTCGAGCGTCTTCACATCGACCACGAGCCCGGCCGGTACCCGCAGATAGCCGAGGTCGCGCGCGATGCCCATGTTGCGGACCATCGAGCGGCCGACGAAGGCGACCCGGCGCCCGTACTCATGGGCCGCGTCGAGGATCTGCTGGATGCGGTGCACATGGCTGGCGAAGCTCGCGACGATGATCCGCCGCTGCGCGTCGGCGAAGACCTGGCGCAGCACGCCGGAGATGTCGCGCTCAGGCGGGACGAAACCGGGGACCTCGGCGTTCGTGGAGTCGGAGAGCAGAAGGTCGATGCCTTCCTCGCCGAGCTTCGCGAAGGCGGGCAGGTCCGTGAGGCGGCCGTCGAGCGGCAGCTGGTCCATCTTGAAGTCGCCGGTGTGCACGGCCATGCCGGCCGGGGTGCGGATGGCGACGGCAAGGGCGTCCGGGATGGAGTGGTTCACTGCCACGAACTCGCAGTCGAAGGGGCCGATCCGCTCGCGCCGCCCCTCCTCCACCTCGAGCGTGTACGGGCGGATGCGGTGCTCCTGGAGCTTCGCCTCGATCAGGGCGAGGGTCAGCTTGGAGCCGATCAGCGGGATGTCCGGCTTCTCACGGAGCAGGAACGGGACGCCGCCGATGTGGTCCTCGTGGCCGTGCGTGAGCACGATGCCGTCGATGTCGTTGAGACGGTCCCGGATGGACGTGAAGTCCGGCAGGATCAGGTCGACTCCGGGCTGCTCCTCCTCGGGGAAGAGCACTCCGCAGTCGACGATCAGCAGCCGGCCGCCGTACTCGAAGACCGTCATGTTGCGGCCGATTTCGCCGAGCCCGCCGAGCGGGGTGATGCGCAGTCCCCCCTCGGGGAGCTTCGGCGGAGGGCCGAGTTCAGGATGCGGATGACTCAAAAGACTCTCCTCACCACACACGCCACGTGCCCCCGTGGGGCACATGGCGCGCGTGACATTCGTGCACTTGCTTGATGTGTCTGTATGAACTTGTGAAGTACGAAGTTGCGAAAATCGCCTCTATTTACAGCTGTACCCCGCCAGCAGCCAGATCGCGCTTGAGCTGCTCCGTTTCCTCGCCGGTGAGCTCCACGAGGGGCAGGCGCAGCGGCCCGCCCGGCAGGCCCTGAAGGGCGAGCGCGGCCTTCGTCGTGATGACGCCCTGAGTGCGGAACACCCCGGTGAAGACCGGGAGGAGCTTCTGGTGGATCTCGGTGGCCTTCGCCACGTCGCCCGAGGTGTGGGCTTCGAGCAGCGCGCACAGCTCGGGGGTGACGAGGTGGCCGACCACGGACACGAAACCGACGGCACCGACGGACAGCAGTGGCAGGTTCAGCATGTCATCGCCGGAGTACCAGGCCAGGCGGGAGCGCGCGATGGCCCAGCTGGCACGGCCGAGGTCGCCCTTGGCGTCCTTGTTGGCGACGATGCGCGGGTGCTCGGCGAGCCGCACGATGGTCTCGGTACTGATCGGCACACCGCTGCGGCCGGGGATGTCATAGAGCATGACCGGCAGGTCGGTGGCGTCGGCGATGGCGGTGAAGTGCCGGAAGATGCCTTCCTGCGGGGGCTTGCTGTAGTACGGCGTGACAGCCAGGAGGCCATGGGCGCCGGCCTGCTCGGCGGCACGGGCGAGCTCGACGCTGTGCCGGGTGTCGTTGGTGCCTGCTCCTGCCACGACATGGGCGCGGTCGCCGACCGCGTCCACCACGGCTCGTACGAGCTGGACTTTCTCCGCATCGCTGGTGGTCGGGGATTCACCGGTGGTGCCGTTGACGATCAGGCCGTCATTGCCGGCGTCCACCAGGTGGGCGGCGAGCCGCTGAGCGCCATCAAGGTCGAGCGCGCCGTCAGCGGTGAATGGCGTGACCATGGCGGTCAGCACCCGCCCGAAAGGGGTCTGCGATGTGGATGTCGGTGCCATGGGTCCCACGCTACTCGTAGCGCGCCTCGCCGTGCTCGCTCGGGGCGGCGACCGGGGGCGGCGGTATGGGACCCGGCACTGCCTGCTCGGGGGTTCAGGCAGTGCCGGATCCGTTTGTTCAGCCTAGATGAACTTCACGAAACGCCGCAATACGGACACCTCTCACGCATGGCCCGTCCGGGGAGTGTCCGAGGAGTGTCCAGGGAGCGCTACGGGGCGACGCGCCCATTCGCGTTGAAGGCGGCGTGGGTGAGCGGCATCAGCCCGGCCCAGTGCTCCTCCATCTTCTCGCCCACCATCTCGATCTCCCGCTGCGGGAAGGAGGGCACCGCGGCCTGCTCGTGCTGGGTGCGCAGGCCGAGGAAGTGCATCAGCGAGCGCGCGTTGCACGTCGCGTACATGGAGGAGAACAGGCCCACGGGCAGGACGGAGCGGGCCACCTCACGGGCGACTCCGGCCGCCAGCATCTCCTGGTACGCCTCGTACGCGTGGCGGTAGGCGTCTTCCATCACGCGGCCGGTCAGCTCGTGCTGCGCCTGGGTGCCCTCCACGAACTCGTACTTGCCCGGGCGGCCCTGCTGGACCAGCTTGCGGGCCTCTCCGGGGACGTAGAAGACCGGCTCGAGCCGGCGGTAGCGACCGGACTCCTCGTTGTACGACCAGCCCACGCGGTGCCGCATGAACTCGCGGAAGACGAAGATCGGGGCGCTGATGAAGAAGGTCATCGAGTTGTGCTCGAAGGGGCTGCCGTGCCGGTCCCGCATCAGGTAGTTGATGAGCCCCTTGGAGCGCTCCGGGTCCTTGGTGAGCTCTTCGAGGGACTGCTCGCCGGCGGTGGACACCCGGGCGGCCCACAGCACATCGGAGTCGGCCGCGCTGTGCTTGACCAGCTCGACGGTCACGTCGCTGCGGAAACTGGCCTTCTCGCTCTCGGCGGGGATATCGGTCACCGGCGGGTCCTTCCATGTCTTGCTCGCTCGGGGCTCGCCCAGCTTACGGGCCGCCTCCGACATCCCCTCCGACCGGTCGCAACCCTGAAAATCTCAACAGAAGTCGATGAAAAAGGGCACCTCACCACCCGATCATGCGTCCTACCTACTGAAGTGCCCACGTTCGAGGTTCCAAGGAGAGCCCCCATCATGTTCCGCCGGCGCGAGTCCGTGCCCTTCGCCTTCGTCGCAGAAGCCGACCGGTTCCGCAGCAATGTCACCCCGCCGCCCCGCCCCCGCGCCACCCCGTCGCAGCTAGCGGGCCGCATCCTCATCACCCTCACGATCGTCGCCGGGTTCGTGGGCTCGCTCATGTTCGGGTTGCCCGCGCTCGAGAGCGGGCCGCGGACCACTCACCAGACGCAGCAGTCGCAGCAGTCGGAGGCGTCGGACGGACGCTGAGCCCCTGGGATAGCCTCACCCACCACAGGCCCATCCGGACATGTGTGTGAGTGAGGACCATTCGTGCCCCTGCCCTTCCTGACAGCGGACCGCGCCCTTGACGACGACGGGCCGGAGGCCGGAGCGGCCCTCCCCTACGAGGACCCGGGCCGCAGGCGGCGCCCGTACCGGCCGGGTCCCTGGAGGGTCGGCGGAGCCGCGCTCCTGCTGCTGCTCGCCTCGTATGTGCTGTTCTCGGCGATGATCATCGCCCTCGCCGGTTCGGTGCCCGCCGCGGGCGTGTGTGTGGCGGTCGCCGCGCTGGCGATCGTGTGCGCCGTCCGACTGGTGCGGGCCGGCGTGTGGATGGACGAGGAGGGGCTGCGGCTGACGGGCCTCTTCTCGGCCACGACGATGCGCTGGTCGCAGATCACCGCGATACGCACGACTCAGCAGCCGGTGCGGTGGCTGGGGCTGCCGCGGAGTGTCCAGGGACAGGCGGTGCTCATCGAGGTGGCGGGAGGCTCCTCCCCCCGGGTGGCCGTCACCGACCACAGCGCCGACTTCCTCGGCCGCCCCGAGTCCTTCGCCATGGCGGCCGACGCGATCGAGGGCTCGGCGGCCCGGTACCGCTGAGCCGGCGGCACCGGGGTCACCTGCCGGGGCGCTGAGCCACCGGGCCCGGGGTCAGCCCTGGGCCCGCACCGGCCGGCCGTCGTGCAGGGCGATGGCGCGCTGCATCGCCTTACGAGCGCGCACCGTGTCACGCGCGTCGTAGTAGGCGACGGCCAGCCGGAACCAGGAGCGCCAGTCATCCGGCGACTCCTCGGTCTCGGCCCGCCGCTTGGCGAAGACCTCGTCCGCGGAGTCCCGGTCGATCCGCCCGCCGGGCGTCCGTACCAGCTCGTCGACCGGGAGGCCGCCTTCGGCCTCCAGCTCGCGGGCCAGCCTGTTCGCGCTGCGCGCGAACTCCGTGGTCTTCCACAGGAACCAGCCGCCGATGACCGGCAGCACCAGCACGGCCGCGCCGAAGGCCACGGTCAGCGGCGTGCCCTGCTCGATGAGCAGGACGCCCCGGCTGCCGACCAGGACGAAGTACACGACCAGGACGGCCGCGAGGACGAAATACGTGATCTTTGCGCGCACCGCTTGTCTCAGTCCAGATCGAGGAAGTGTTCCAGGCCGAGGGTCAGGCCGGGAGCGGACACCACGCGGCGCACCCCCAGCAGCACGCCGGGCATGAAGCTGCTGTGGTGTGTGGAGTCATGGCGGATGGTGAGGGTCTCGCCCTCGCCGCCCAGCAGGACCTCCTGGTGGGCCAGGAGCCCGCGCAGCCGCACCGAGTGCACCCGCACCCCGTCCACGTCGGCGCCGCGGGCACCCTCCAGCGCCGTGCTCGTCGCGTCCGGCTGCGGCGCGCACCCCGCCTCTTCCCGGGCCTCCGCGATCAGCTGCGCGGTACGGGCCGCGGTGCCCGAGGGGGCGTCCGCCTTGTTCGGGTGGTGCAGCTCGATGACCTCGACCGACTCGAAGAAGCGGGCGGCCTGCCGGGCGAACCGCATGGTCAGCACGGCGCCGATGGAGAAGTTCGGCGCGATGAGCACACCGGTGCCCGGCGCGGCCTCGAGCCAGCCCCGCAGCAGCGCCAGGCGCTCGTCCGTCCAGCCGGTGGTGCCCACGACACCGTGGATGCCGTGCCGGACGCAGAACTCGAGATTGCCCATCACCGAGTCGGGATCGGTCAGCTCCATCGCGACCTCGGCGCCCGCCTCGACCATCGTCTCCAGCTTGTCGCCCCGGCCGAGCGCGGCGACCAGCTCCATGTCCTCGGCGGCTTCCACGGCTCGTACGGCCTCGGAGCCGATCCGGCCCCTGGCGCCGAGAACGGCCACGCGCAGCTTGCTCATCGTTCGCTTCCCTCTGCTACCTGAAGATCGTGCTGATCGTGCGCTCTTGCGTGGCCGACGGGCTAGGCGACGGCCTCGTGCAGGCTCGCCGCCTGCTTGTCCTTCAGCGGGCCGATGACGGACAGCGAAGGTCGCTGCCCCAGTACATCGCGAGCCACCTCGCGCACCTCGTCCGGGGTGACTGCCGCCATCCTGGCCAGCATGTCGTCCACCGACATCTGGTCGCCCCAGCACAGCTCGCTCTTGCCGATGCGGTTCATCAGCGCGCCGGTGTCCTCCAGGCCCAGCACCGTGGAGCCCCTCAGCTGGCCCACCGCGCGCCGCAGCTCCTCGTCGGTGAGCCCGTGCTGGGCGACGTGGTCGAGCTCGTCACGGCAGATCTTGAGGACGTCCGGCGCCTGACTCGGGCGGCAGCCCGCATAGACGCCGAACAGGCCGCAGTCGGCGAAGGCCGAGGTGTACGAGTAGACGCTGTAGGCGAGCCCGCGCTTCTCCCGCACCTCCTGGAACAGGCGGGAGCTCATGCCGCCGCCGAGCGCCGTGTTGAGGACGCCGAGAGCCCAGCGCCGGTCGTCGGTGCGCGCGATCCCCGGCATGCCGAGGACGACATGCGCCTGCTCCGTCTTGCGGCCCTGCACCTCGACGCGACCGGCCGCCCGGATGGTGCGGGTGCCGTCGCGCGGGGCGACGGGGACCGCGTCCGTACGGGACAGGGCACCCGCCTTGTCGAACGCCTTGCGCACCTGGCGGACGACCGCCGCGTGGTCCACATTGCCCGCGGCGGCGACCACCAGGTGGGTGGGGTCGTAGTGCTTCTTGTAGAAGCGGGCGATCTGGTCGCGGCTGAGCCCGTTGACCGTGTCGACGGTGCCGAGGACCGGGCGGCCGAGGGGGGTGTCGCCGAGCATGGTGTGCGCGAACAGATCGTGCACACAGTCGCCCGGGTCGTCCTCGGTCATCGCGATCTCTTCCAGGACGACGCCGCGCTCGGCGTCCACGTCCGCGGCGTCGATCAGCGAGCCGGTCAGCATGTCGCAGACGACATCTATGGCCAACGGCAGATCCGTGTCGAGCACCCGCGCGTAGTAGCAGGTGTATTCCTTCGCCGTGAAGGCGTTCATCTCACCGCCGACCGCGTCGATGGCGGAGGAGATGTCGAGCGCGGTGCGCCGCCGGGTGCCCTTGAAGAGCAGATGCTCCAGGTAGTGGGTGGCGCCGTTGAGCACCGGGGTCTCATCGCGGGAGCCGACGTGTGCCCAGATCCCGAAGGTGGCCGAGCGCACGGACGGCAGGGTTTCGGTGACGACGCGCAGGCCCCCGGGCAGCGTGGTCCTGCGGACCGTCCCGATGCCGTTCTCGCCCTTGAGAAGCGTTTGGGTACGGGCGACGGCCCGCCCCTCCGAGGAGGGGCGGGCCGTCGCCGCGTGAACACGGGACGTCACTGGGCGGCTTCGTCCTTCGGCTCGTCCTTGGCGTCCTTCGCGTCCTTCGCGTCCGAGCCCGCCTCGTCCTCGATGACCGGGATCAGCGAGAGCTTGCCGCGCTGGTCGATCTCGGCGATCTCGACCTGGACCTTGGAGCCGACCTTCAGCACGTCCTCGACGTTCTCCACGCGCTTGCCGCCGGCGAGCTTGCGGATCTGCGAGATGTGCAGCAGGCCGTCCTTGCCCGGGAGCAGGGAGACGAAGGCACCGAAGGTGGTGGTCTTCACGACCGTGCCCAGGTAGCGCTCGCCGACCTCGGGCATCGTCGGGTTGGCGATGCCGTTGATGGTGGTGCGGGCGGCCTCGGCGGCCGGGCCGTCGGCGGCACCGATGTAGATGGTGCCGTCGTCCTCGATGGTGATGTCCGCGCCGGTGTCCTCCTGGATCTGGTTGATCATCTTGCCCTTGGGGCCGATGACCTCACCGATCTTGTCCACCGGGATCTTGACGGTGATGATCCGCGGCGCGTTCGGCGACATCTCGTCCGGGACGTCGATGGCCTCGTTCATCACATCGAGGATGTGCAGCCGGGCGTCGCGGGCCTGCTTCAGGGCCGCGGCCAGCACGGACGCCGGGATGCCGTCCAGCTTGGTGTCCAGCTGGAGGGCGGTCACGAACGTCTTGGTGCCGGCGACCTTGAAGTCCATGTCGCCGAAGGCGTCCTCCGCACCGAGGATGTCGGTGAGGGTGACGTAGTGGGTCTCGCCATCGATCTCCTGGGAGATCAGGCCCATGGCGATACCGGCGACCGGGGCCCTCAGCGGCACACCGGCGTTCAGCAGCGACATGGTCGAGGCGCAGACCGACCCCATGGAGGTCGAGCCGTTGGAGCTGAGCGCCTCGGAGACCTGGCGGATGGCGTACGGGAAGTCCTCGCGGGACGGCAGCACCGGGAGCAGCGCCCGCTCGGCCAGCGCGCCGTGGCCGATCTCGCGGCGCTTCGGGGAGCCGACGCGGCCGGTCTCACCGGTGGAGTACGGCGGGAAGTTGTAGTTGTGCATGTAGCGCTTGCGGGTCTCGGGCGCCAGCGTGTCCAGCTGCTGCTCCATGCGGAGCATGTTCAGCGTGGTGACGCCCAGGATCTGGGTCTCGCCGCGCTCGAACAGCGCCGAGCCGTGGACCCGCGGGATCGCCTCGACCTCGGCGGCCAGCGTACGGATGTCCGTGACGCCGCGGCCGTCGATGCGCTTCTTCTCCTTGATCACGCGCTCGCGGACCAGGGTCTTGGTCAGCGCCCGGTACGCGGCGGAGATCTCCTTCTCGCGCCCCTCGAACTGCGGCAGCAGCTTCTCGGCGGCCAGACCCTTGACGCGGTCCAGCTCGGTCTCGCGCTCCTGCTTGCCCGCGATGGTCAGCGCCTGGGCGAGCTCGTCACGGACGGCGGCGGTGAGCGCCTCCAGGACGTCGTCCTGGTAGTCGAGGAAGATCGGGAACTCGCCGGTGGGCTTGGCAGCCTTGGCGGCGAGGTCCGACTGGGCCTTGCAGAGCACCTTGATGAAGGGCTTCGCGGCCTCGAGGCCCGCTGCCACGACCTCCTCGGTCGGCGCCTCGGCGCCGTCCTTGACCAGCTGGATGGTCTTCTGGGTGGCCTCGGCCTCGACCATCATGATCGCGACGTCGCCGTCCTCCAGGACGCGGCCGGCCACAACCATGTCAAAGACGGCGTCCTCGAGCTCGGAGTGGGTCGGGAAGGCCACCCACTGGCCCTTGATCAGGGCGACCCGGGTGCCGCCGATCGGCCCGGAGAAGGGCAGGCCGGCCAGCTGCGTGGAGCAGGAGGCGGCGTTGATCGCGACCACGTCGTAGAGGTGGTCGGGGTTGAGCGCCATGATCGTCTCGACGATCTGGATCTCGTTGCGCAGGCCCTTCTTGAAGGACGGGCGCAGCGGGCGGTCGATCAGGCGGCAGGTGAGGATCGCGTCCTCGGACGGGCGGCCCTCACGGCGGAAGAACGAACCGGGGATGCGCCCGGCGGCGTACATCCGCTCCTCGACGTCGACCGTGAGCGGGAAGAAGTCGAGCTGGTCCTTGGGGTTCTTGGATGCGGTGGTGGCCGACAGCACCATGGTGTCGTCGTCCAGGTAGGCCACGGCGGAGCCGGCGGCCTGACGGGCCAGGCGGCCCGTCTCGAAACGGATGGTGCGGGTGCCGAAGGCGCCATTGTCGATGACGGCCTCGGCGTAGTGGGTCTCGTTCTCCACCAGGAAAATCTCCTCTTCTGCGTCCCTCGTCCGTGTGACGGAGGAACGGTGGTGGAGCAGCGCCCCTGGCCTTGCTCCGGCGGCCGGGCCGGTCTTCGATCGAAGCTACCGGAATTGCCAGTTCCGGGAGCCACTACCGAGGACCGGCTCCTATGGCGCCGGTGCCACGGGAATGAGGCGCTCCTCCTCGTTCGTTATGACGTTGTTGGGACCAGACTACAAAGCTTCGCCCATCCTCACGACGGCTGTGGATATCGGCGCCGACGGTGGGCGAGGTGCGCGGACGGCGGCTGGTCCCGGTGCGCGGCGCGCCGCGCGGGTTCCGCCGCCCATGCGGCCGCGGTTCTGTAGCGCGTACGGCCGCCGGTCCGCGGCGTGTACGGCAAAGGGAGCGGTCCCCTGTCCCGGGAACCGCTCCCTGCCACGGCGTCTTACTTGGCGCCCGCCGCACCGCGGCGGATGCCCAGGCGCTCGACCAGCGCACGGAAGCGCGTGATGTCCTTCTTCGCCAGGTACTGCAGCAGGCGGCGGCGCTGGCCGACCAGGAGCAGCAGACCACGACGGGAGTGGTGGTCGTGCTTGTGGGTCTTGAGGTGCTCGGTCAGGTCGGAGATGCGGCGCGAGAGCAGCGCGACCTGGACCTCGGGGGAACCGGTGTCGCCCTCCTTGGTGGCGAACTCGGCCATGATCTGCTTCTTCGTAGCGGCGTCGAGCGACACGCGGTACTCCTTCAGGTTCTTCTGTTCGGCCACCGAGTGCCCCTGGTCTTGGTCTCAGGGGAGCTTCCGTGACTCGGGAGGCGAGGTCCGCTGGGCGCTGTCTCCAGAGTGCTCGTACGAGAGCTCCGGGGGCGCGTACACAAACGGCCGCCGCACACCTTACCAGCCGACGGCCACCCTCTTGACCGCCGACCTTCATCCTCTGACCAGGCCGCGCATCATCCCCTGGTCAGGCTGCGCATCATCCGCTGGTCAGGCTGCGCGCGGAGCTGTAGACGTCCAGCACGGCCAGGGCGAGGGGCACCAGGGAGAGCAGCAGGGCGCTCTCGGCCAGGTCGGAGAAGCGGCCCCAGAAAGGCGAGAGCCCCTTCTTCGGAATGATCAGTGCGATGCCGGTGATCAGCGCGGCGCCCGCCGTGACGGAGGCGGCGAGCCAGATCGTACGGACGTCCAACGGGCCGCTGTCGTGCTGGACCAGCAGCTTGAACATGGCGTCGGCCGGCGGGTTCAGGGACAGCCCGAGGACGAGCAGCCCCAGGCCGATCAGGCCGGCGGAGAGAACGGCGGCGACCTGGGCGGTGTAGCGGAAGAGGCGGGCGCGCAGCAGCATCGCGAGGCCGGAGACGAGGGCGAGCACCTGGCCCCAGACATTGTCGGAGAAGCCGAGCACGGACGAGGCGCCGACCATGATGGCGGAGCAGCCGCCGACCAGGCCGAGCAGCATCTCGTGGCCGCGGCGGGCCTGGGCGGCGATGCGGTCGGCGTCGACGGGCTCGGGGGCGGGCCCGGACCCGGACCCGGAGTCCAGCTCGTCGTCCTCGGCCGCCGAGCGCGGCGCGGCGTATCCGATGGGCAGGCGGGCGACGCGCGCCGACAGGCCCGGCAGGAACGCGATGGCGCCGATCGCGACGGCGGCGCACACCGCGGCGGTCTCGGTGGGGCTGACCTCGGTGAGGATCGCGCAGAAGGTGGCGAGGGTGCCGACGGTCGACGCGAAGACCGCGGCGACGAACGGGGCGTCGCCGGTGGGCATGGCGACCACCAGGGCGACCGAGACGACGAGGACGGCGACACAGCCGAGCAGGAACTGGAGGCGGCCGATGCCCTCTCCCGGGTCGAGGGGGAGCAGCCCCGAGCCCGCGATCATGGCGTGTGGCAGGGCAGCGAGGCCGAGCGCGATCGCGGAGGCGCGGTCCTCGTAGACCCGCGCCCGTACCCCCGCAAGGGCCGCGAGCAGCACCGCGACGGCGGCGGCGATGATGCCCGGCAGACCGTGCATGTCATGTTTGAGCGGATCGGCGAACCAAAGCACGAAGCCCATGAGGACCAGCAACAGGGAGCCGCCGAACAGCCCGAAGGCGCGCAGGTACCCGTCGCTCCACAGGGTCCGGTCGCGGGTGACGGCGGAGGCGATGGCGTCCGACACATCGTCGTAGACGGCGGGCGGCAGCGACTCGGCGAAGGGACGCAGGGACAGCAGCTCGCCGTCGAGCACCTGCTGGGCGCCCAGCGACAGCGAGCCGTCAAGGACGGTGCCGTCGCGGCGTACGAGGTGGTAACCGGTGGGGGCGCCCACGGGCTGAGTCTGTCCGGTCAGGCGGAGGATCTCGGGGTAGACGTCGGCGACGGCGATGTCCTCCGGAAGAGCCACATCGATCCGACTGTCAGGCGCGACCACGGTCACCCTGCAGAAGCCGGTCGTAGCGGACGTACTCACCTTTATGGCCCCCTGTTCGCTGTGGAGCGGCGCACGGCACCGCACGCGCGGCGGCCACCCTACCGGGGCCGAGCGGCTCATACGTCGGTAGGATCGCCGTCTCGCAGAGGGAGTCCGTCGCCACGGGGGTGCCGGAGAGGAACTGTTCATCTGCGTGGAGGGGTTGAGGGATCCGGTGAGCCAGGTCGTCGTCAAGCGCCAACCGCGGGCCCTCCCGCCCGAGGTGCCGAGCGAGGAACTCCGCCTCGAATCGCCCCCTGAGCTGCCGCGCGGCCAGCAAGAGGGCGTTCTGATGCAGCTGCTGCCCACGCTGGGCATGGCTTCGTCGATGGTCTACTTCTTCATGCCCGGCGCCGCGCCGATGATGAAGATCATGGGCGTGATGATGATGTTCTCCACGCTCGGCATGACCGTGGCGATGTTCATCCGGCACCGGCAGGGCTCACAGGGGCAGCTCGCGGACATGCGCCGCGACTACCTCAAGTACCTCGCCCAGACCCGCCGTACGATCCGGCGCACCGCACGGTCGCAGCGCGACGCGCAGTTCTACCTGCACCCCTCCCCCGACCAGCTGTGGTCGATCGTGGCCCAGGGCAGCCGGGTGTGGGAACGGCGGGCGAGCGACAACGACTTCGGGCAGATCCGGATCGGGCTCGGCTCACAGCAGCTGTCCACCCCGCTGGTCGCCCCCGACACAGCCGCGGTCGACGACCTCGAGCCGCTGACGGCGGGCGCCATGCAGAAGTTCCTGGCGACCCAGGGGTCGCTGGAGCAGATGCCGATGGCGGTGTCGCTGCGCGCCTTCTACCACGTGACGGTGTCCGGGGAGCCGGATTCGGTGCGGGGCGCGGCGCGGGCGCTGGTCGCCCACCTGGTCACCCTCCACTCGCCCGAGGACCTCGTCATCGCGGTGGTCGCGCCGCGCAGCGCGGCGCCCCACTGGGACTGGACGAAGTGGCTGCCGCACCTCCAGGTGCCGGGCGCGATCGACGGGGCCGGCTCGCGACGGCTGTTCAGCGACTCCCTCGCGGAGCTGGAGGAGCTGCTCAAGGGGCGCCTGGAGGGGCGCTCCCGGTTCAGCAAGGACGCGCAGCCGCTGCTCGACCAACCGCATGTGGTGGTCGTGCTGGACGGCGGGATGGTGCCGCCGGAGTCGGCGTTCGCGGCGCAGGAGGGCCTTCAGGGCGTCACTGTCCTCGAGGTGGTGCCGGGCGACCTCGACGAGCTGCGCGGCGGTCTCTCGGTGATCGTGCGGCCGGGGAAGCTCGAGCTGCTGTCGCAGGTCGCGGCGTACGACGGCGTCCCGGACCTGCTGTCCCTGGAGGCCGCGGACGCGCTCGCCCGGCAGCTGGCACCGCTGCGGATGGGCGGGGGCGACGACGACGAACCGCTGCTGGCCAACCTCGACTTCACCGATCTGCTGGGGCTCGGCGACGCGGGCTCGGTGGATGTCACGCGCACCTGGCGGCCGCGCTCGGTGGCCGAGCGGCTGCGGGTGCCCATCGGGGTCGGCGAGGACGGCTCGCCGGTCATGCTGGACCTCAAGGAGGCGGCGCAGGACGGCATGGGCCCGCACGGTCTGTGCGTCGGCGCCACCGGCTCCGGCAAGTCCGAGCTGCTGCGCACCCTGGTGCTGGGGCTCGCGGTCACCCACTCGTCCGAGACGCTGAACTTCGTCCTCGCGGACTTCAAGGGTGGTGCGACCTTCGCGGGAATGTCACACCTGCCGCACGTGGCGGCGGTCATCACCAACCTCGCGGACGACCTGACGCTCGTCGACCGCATGCGCGACTCGATCACCGGTGAGCTCCAGCGCCGCCAGGAGCTGCTGCGCGCGGCCGGCAACTACGCGAACATCCACGACTACGAGAAGGCGCGGGCGGCCGGCGCCCCGCTGGAGCCCGTGGCCTCACTCGTCCTGGTGATTGATGAGTTCAGCGAGCTGCTGACGGCCAAGCCCGACTTCATCGACATGTTCATCCAGATCGGCCGTATCGGCCGCTCCCTGGGTGTGCATCTGCTGCTGGCCTCTCAGCGGCTGGAGGAGGGCCGGCTGCGCGGCCTGGAGACCTACCTGTCGTACCGCATCGGTCTGCGGACTTTCTCCGCTGCCGAGTCCCGTACGGCACTGGGCGTGCCGGACGCCTACCACCTCCCGTCCGTCCCCGGCTCCGGCTATCTGAAGTTCGGCACGGACGAAATGACGCGCTTCAAGGCCGCGTACGTCTCCGGCGTGTACCGCACGGGGGTGGCGCCGGCCGACTTCGACGGCACCTCGCTGCCCATCGAACGCCGGCCGGTGCTCTTCACGGCCTCCCCGGTCCCGGTCACCTACACCACCCCGGACCCGGCGGCGCTGACCACCCCGTCACGCCAGGAGGACGACGCGCTGGCCGACACGGTCCTCGACGTCATCGTCCGCCGGCTGGAGGGCCAGGGCGCCCCGGCCCACCAGGTCTGGCTCCCGCCGCTGGACGAGGCGCCCTCGCTGGACCAGTTGCTGCCGCCGCTGTCCCCGGTCGAGGGCCGGGGTCTCACCGCGCCCGAATACCCGCGCCTGGGCAACCTCGTCGTCCCGCTCGGCCTCATCGACAAGCCCTTCGAACAGCGGCGTGACGTGCTCTACCGCGACTTCTCCGGCGCCGCGGGCCACATGCTGGTCGTCGGCGGCCCGCAGTCCGGCAAGTCCACGCTGATGCGCACCCTGATCTCGGCCTTCGCGCTCACCCACACCCCGGCCGAGGTGCAGTTCTACGGTCTGGACTTCGGCGGTGGCGGCATGAGCACCGTCGCCGACCTGCCGCATGTGGGCGGCATCGCCTCCCGCCTGGACCCGGAGCGGGTGCGCCGCACCATCGCCGAGGTCGCGGGCATCCTGGCCCGGCGCGAGGAGTACTTCCGCGCCAAGAACATCGACTCGATCGCCACCTACCGGCGGCAGCGGTCCCGCGGTGAGCACACGGAACAGGGCTGGGGCGACGTCTTCCTCGTCATCGACGGCTGGGCCAACTTCCGGCAGGAGTACGACATGCTGGAAGGGGTCGTGGCCGATATCGCGGGCCGCGGCCTCGGCTACGGCATCCACATCGTCGTCACGGCCTCCCGCAACATGGAAGTCCGCGCCTCTCTGAAGGACCAGCTCCTCAACCGCCTCGAGATGCGCCTCGGCGACACCATGGACTCCGAGTTCGACCGCAAGGTCGCCGCGAACGTGCCCCCGGGCGTCCCCGGCCGCGGCCAGCTCCCGGAGAAGCTCCACTTCATGGGCGCCCAGCCGCGTATCGACTCGGGCAGCGACCCCGACGACATCACGGACGCCCTCGGCGAGCTCATCAGCGCGGTCCGCAGCGGCTGGAACGGCCCGCACGCCCCCCGCGTACGCCTCCTCCCCCGCCGGCTCCGCGCCGAAGACCTCCCCAAGGGCTTCGAATACCCCCAGCACGGCATCGCGATCGGCATCGACGAGACCAACCTCGAACCCGTCTTCGTCGACTTCGAATCCGACCCCTTCTTCCTCGTCTTCGGCGAGAGCGAATCCGGCAAGACGGCTCTGCTGCGCCTCATCGCCAAGCAGATCACCGAACGCTACGGCCCGGACGAGGCGAAGATCGTGGTCGGCGACTACCGCCGCTCCCTGCTCGACGTCATCCCCGACACCCACCTCCTGGAGTACGCGCCGATCGCCTCGGCCCTCCAGGTCCACACCACCGCCCTCAACGGCCTCATGGAACGCCGCGCCCCCAAGCCCGACATCACCCCCCAGCAGCTGCGCGACCGCAGCTGGTGGAGCGGACCGCAGTTCTTCGTCATCATCGACGACTACGAACTCGTCTCCACCAGCAGCGGCAACCCCATGGCCGTCCTCACCGACAACCTCCCCTTCGCCCGCGACGTCGGCATGCGCTTCATCATCGCCCGCAACTCCGCGGGCGCCTCCCGGTCGATGTTCGAATCCTTCATGCAGCGCATCAAGGAACTCGGCGCCCAGGGCGTACTACTCTCCGGCGACCCGACGGAAGGCGACCTCCTAGGCGGCGTCCGCCCCCGCCCCATGCCCCCGGGCCGCGGCTTCTTCGTCTCCCGCAAGCGCGGAACCCCGCTGGTCCAGTTGGGCTGGCTGCCGGACCAGTAAGCGCTCCTGCTTCGCTCACGGCGCGGCGAAGCACACCCAGCACTCACCAACCTCTGCCCCGGGCCGAACTGGCCCGGGGCAGAGCGTTTTTCACGGCGACACGCCCGCCCGGCTACCCGCACGTACGGTCAACTGTCCTAAGCTGAACGTGACTTGTGACTTTGGGTCTCAAACACGCACACCAGGGGAGAGAAGCGTGTCGTTCGACGAGGAGTGGAGTGAACTTCGCTCGCAGGCAGCGCAAGGACAACCAGCCCAGATGCGGCTCAACCACGTCGATGACGGAAGCGGCGGTCGGGGCCTCCCAAGCGGCGGCGGGTCGACACAGCCGGACCTGAGCGTGAAGAGCGACGAGCTCGGCAGGATCGGGCACGACGCGTTCCTTCTGTACGACAGGATCATGTCGGACGGGGGCTGGGCTCAGATCACCACTCTCCAGGCGTCCACCGACCTCACGGAAGGCCACCTTGAGACAGGGGCGGCACTCAGCAAAGCCGATGAAGTGTGGCACACAAAGCTCGGCACCTTGCAGGAAGCCTGCGCCCACATCTCCAATCACCTCGATTTCTCCGCCAAGTCACACGCCAAAGACGACGCTGACCTGGCCTACACGATGCGCGACATCAACGGCGAACGGCTGACCCTGTCCAAAATCAACAAGTACTTCCACTGAGGAGCTTCAGTGCCATCATTCGAGGACCTCTATCACCTCAGGCTGAAGTCTCTCAGTGAGGCGGTCGCCGACTGGACAGAGACTGTCAAGAAGCTCAAAACGCTCGCAGAAGAAGCCGACAAAGGGATGTTGGCCAAGGCGAAAGGTGCCGACTGGGCGGGTAAGAACGCCGGCGTGACCAAGCCCTTCATCGAGAAGACCACCAAAGAGTTTCACCACGCCATCGCCGAGGCCACGAGCCGTCGCAATATCCTGCGCGATGTGCACACCGCCTTCAAGGACGCCAAGAGTCGACTTCACTCACTGGTCGACGAAATGCCGGCACATATGACCATCAGCCCCGGCGGCATTGTTGGCCACACCCGCACGGACAGCCTGAGCAAGGACAATAAAGAAGATCTGCCGAGCGCAGCTGAAATCGAGAAGTATCAAGCCCGAATTGATAAGGTGGTCAGAGAAGCGACCGAAGCAGACAAAGCGGCATCGCGGGCTCTCCACACCCTTGTCGATAAGAACCCGTACGACTTTGCCGACGTCCGCTACGACTCGCTTCGCGCAGCCGACACCAAGCTGTCAACTGCGGACGCCAACACGGCTCTGCGTCTTGCTCGCAAGCGTGGGGACTTGTCGAAGGAAGATCTACTCAAGCTGGATCACCTCTTCGATATACATGCGAACGACAAAGTCTTCGCGACGAGGTTCTACGGGCAGTTGGGTCCCAAAGAAGCACTCCACTTCAATGCCTGGCTCGCCACTTCCATAAGCCTGCACGGCGACGCAAGTGAAAACAAGACAGCCGCAGACATTCAAAAACACCTGGGCACCACGCTCGCAGCCGCCACCAAGCACGTCGGCAAGGACGGATATTTGGATGCCAAGTGGGTGGAAGGCCTGAAGAAGGCTGGCCATGAGCGCATCGACATGCGCACCGATGGCACTGGCCTCCTCCACCAAGCCATGCCTTATGGATACCAATCCCTCGGCCCCCTGCTCAAACATGGCAACTTCAGCGCTGATTTCCTCAAGCGGATCAACCACGACATGCTGAAGATGGACAGAGAGGATTGGAATTGGCCAACATCAAGCGATAGCAGGTGGCGCATTGATCTCAACACCGAAAATAATTACGGAAAGTCCCTCGGAGGTGATCCGATCGCCGGACTTCTCGACGCCAACTCCCGAAACCCCGAGGCCGCACAAGATCTATTCAAAAACAAGGACGACTTGAACTACCTGCTGCATTCCCCGGAAGGCGGCCAGCGCCCGAATGTACTGGGTCACGCTCTCGAGTCGGCCGTATATGGGTACCGCTACGATGCCGAAGCTCCACCGCTGACAGCTCCGGAACGCAACAGCGCTCAGGGCCACATCATGCGGAACGTCATAGAGGCGATCTCTAAGGATGCTTCTCTCGTCAACAAGGAAATTGGAGATAGTTTCGGCCGCATGGCCGCCGCTTACATGCCGGAAGTCAATCGATCGATTGCAGGCGGGGGCAAATACTCCATAGATGTAATTTTCCCAACGAGTAGCCCTGCTGATAGGTTCAACGAAGCTGACACCAATCGGTTCCTATACGCTCTCGCGCGGGATCCAGATGCTTACGCCGCGGTCACCTACGGACAGAATGCCTACGCCGCCACTCTGATGGAATATCATCTGATTCACCCCGAAGCATATGATGGAAAACCCGAGGAGGTAATCAAGGAAATCGCAATAAACACAGGGCACGTGCAGGGAGTTTTGGGCCACTCTCTGGCCGACGCCGCAAAAACCGATGCAATTGACGCTGACAAGGCTACGAACGAGGGCTTCCAGCGCCAATCCCAGTGGGCCAATAGTTTTTGTTCCGCAGCTATCTCTACGGGTTTTGCATCCCTCACGCCTAACGATCCCACAGGTGGCGCGCTGGGCGCACTCGGGAGTGGCTTTGTGTCAACGGCAGCCAGCCAAATAATCGACAACATTAGCGGTGCTCGAGAGATTGACACCAGAGATGAAGCCGTTTACCGTACCGGCCACGATTTGGCTAGCTCCAAAGAATCTGCAATTAGTTCAACCCAATGGTCGGGCCAGGAAGCGCTTGCCGCCCACGATTCATCCATTCAGAGAGGATCAATGGACCTACTAATCAGCGAGGGCGTGAGAGAGGGATGGGGCTGGTCGAACGACAACTTGGATGATTACGAAAACCGTCCATAGCGACCCATGGATCGAGACAGATGAAACCGTTCCGAAGCCTCTCAAGAAGAGCAATGATCCTTGTAACGGCTCTTCTCTCAGTCGCTGCGATTGCCCTTGGGGCAAGCATCTACGTGTCTTTCTTCCAGAAAGACGGCCTGGACAAGTTGCCAGCCAAGCCTTGCCGTGGCGCTATCTCTCGGGAGACGATAAAGAAAACCCTCCAGGACACCGAGAGCGTCAACTTGCGGAATTTCCAAACAAAATCTGGCTTCACCTTCTGGGAGGCAACATGCAATATATTTACCCACGAAAAGTCGGGCATCCATGTTGAAGCAAGGGTTCGGGACACAACATTCGATGGATGGATCGAAGATGAGAAAAGAATGGCGGGCGACGACGGCAAAGCGATCCAGTTCGAGGCAGGCAGAGGCGCCATCTCCTGGCCACACAGATCGATCATGTATGTGCAGTGCAATCCAAAACTGGCAGACCGTAAGCCCGTAGGGGAGTTCGCTCTCATGATTGAGACCCACGTACGAGGTAGTATGCGCATCGACGGGCAAGAGCTGAGGCAGCGACTCGCCAACATAACGATCCAAATGGCCAGTTATGCACGAAAAGCGGTCGACTGTCAAGAAAGGTCTTTTCTGCCGACCCCATCAGATCATGTACTTCCTGCCTGATTAACCGTCACCTTCACACATACCTCACTGGCGATAATGTCCGGTCCGAGCTGATGGTTGACAGTGGCCGTGATCGGCTCTTCTGTACGCGTCGTTGCGGCGTGTGGCAGGAGGCCGGGACTGGTACCGGTGGAGTTGTCGGTTGTCGAGCAGAGGCATCGGGCGGTGCTGGCGGGTGTGACAGTGACGGAAGTCGCCGCTCAACTAAGGAGATCGCGACAGACGGTTAGCGGCTGGAAGTCACGGTATGCCGCCTCGGGCCTGGCGGGGCTGGCGGATCGCTCACGCACGTCGGTCTCGTGTCCGCCTCAGGCCTCTGCCGAGGTAGGCGGCGGTGTGCGAGCTGCAGCGCGAGTATCCCGGTTGGGGCCGCGGCGGATCGCGTATGTGTTGGAGCGGGCAGGGACGGTCGATCCGGGTGCCGTCCCGGATGACGGTGTATCGGGCCATGGTGCGGCATGGGCTGGTGGAGCTGGGTGCTCAGCGTCGGCGGCGGGCGGATTACAAGTGCTGGCAGCGGGATCGACAAATGCAGTTGTGGCAGATGGACATTGCCGGCGGGGTGTTGCTGGTCAATCCGGTCGCAGGGGGCTGACCGAGACGAAAATCGTGACCGATGCGGACGATCATTCCTGGTATCGCCTAATCGCGTGACACGGCAGGCAAGCAGACCCACGCCACCGCACCTGACCATCCCACGACCGGAGACCGCGCCCACCAGGGCACCCGCATCGCCACTTGATCCGCAAGACCCACACGCTCCTCTACAGCCCGACCCTCATCTGGAACACGGAAGACCGCCTCACCAAAGACGCCACCCCGAAGAGTGGACCTGGATAATCGAGCGCGAGGTCGATCCCGCCGACACCCGCGCCAAGCTACTGCGGGTAACCGGCGTGGGCGCTGAGCTGGCGCCGACGCGCGATGGCCGCCGTCGAACAGGGTCGTCGCGTTCCCCGTCGCCGAGGTAACTGTCATCCGTCAACGGGTGGACCTGATCCGGCTCCAGAAGGGTGATGCTGAGCAACTACTGGGCCAGCCCGCTGCGGCCCTCCCAGTGAGCCGTCAGCAGCACGCGGAGGTCCTCGGACACAGGGTGGTCACCCAGTCGGTAACACGAGTACCGCGCCATCCCGTCATCCAATCTCGCCATGCGGCAGGGATGCCGGATCCCGTCAACTTCACCTCAGAGGCAGAGGCATCCCGCCTTGGAGGAGTCTCCTTCAAGATCGAGTGAGCCACGGAAGCGCGTCGAGCGGCAGGATGATTTTGCACCACACCTGCTTCAGGTCCGCGCCGATGCGGTGCCATCCCCAGCCGGCCGTCAGCGCCGTGACCATGAGCAGGCCTCGCCCATGTTCACCGAGATCAGCGTTGGGATCGTCGGCGAGCCGCGGGTGCGCATACGGCAGGTAGTCGCCGACCAGGATGCGCAGGCTGGGCGGGCAGTAGGCCGTCTCCTCGCAGAGGATCAAGTCCAGCGAGGCGAGGCCACCACCGTGCCGCAGGGCGTTTGCGCACAGCTCACCCACAACGGATTCGGCCTGGAAGGCCGCCTCGGGTAGGCGCCACTGTTCGCGGACCCATGACGCAGTTCTGTGTCGCGCGTGCGCCACGACACGGTCACGGCCCAGTACCGGGCCCTCCCAGCCGACTCGCGTCGGTGGGCATCCGGACAAGGTTGGGCGAGAGGGCGCGCCCATGCGATCACCTCGCAAGAGGGTTGGTGGCGAAGGAGAGTCGCGTACACAGCACACACAGGCTGTCACGCAGGGCAACCATGGCACTGCGGTACGCATCGAGGCAAGCTAGTCGGGAAAATTGCCCGACTAAGTTGCCAGGCACGTCCTCCGGTCACCACACTGAACCCATGACATGGAAGAAGAGCGTGAAGCCAAAGTCCGTGTACCGCCGTCAACTTGCTGTTCGCTTGCGGGAGCTGCGCGAGGACTCGGAGCTGACACTCGCCGAGGTCTCAGACCGCGTAGAGGTCAGCGCCGGCTCGCTCAGCCGCATCGAGACCGGCGATCGGGGCACCACCCCCGTCCTCGTCAAGGCACTTCTCGACTGTTACGGGGTCAACGATCCAGCAGGGCGCGAAGACATCCTCGACCTGGTGCGGGCGGACCAGGCCCAGAAGCGACCGTGGTGGAAGAAGTACGCCGCAGTGGTCAACACGACGCAGTACGGGGGCTACCTGGCCCTTGAGAGCAGTGCGGTTTCCCTGCGCAGCTATGAGCCCCTGTTGGTGCCGGGTCTGCTGCAGACCGAGGACTACGCGCGGGCGATCATCACCGAGATGCGAAGCGACCTTGCTGCGCGTCAGACCGAAGCACTCGTCAAGGTCCGTCTGCGACGACAAGAGCTTCTCAGCGGAGAGGCAGCACCCAAGCTGTGGGTCGTCATCGATGAAGCCGCCATCCGCCGCCACGTCGGATCAGCCGAAGTGATGCAGCAGCAGATCGAGCACCTGATCGGGGTTTGCGAACATCCCCGCATCACGCTGCAGTTCCTCACCCTTGAGCAGGGTGCGCACGCAGGGCTCTACGGCTCGTTCGTGCTCATGGATTTCCCGAACCCCACTCCCGAAGTAGTGTGGGTTGAAAACCTGACCAACTCCGTCTGCTTCGAGGATCCAAAAGATGTCGACCGCTACGTCGACGTCTTCGACCATCTACGGGCACGTGCGCTAGGTCCTTCGGATACTCAACGACGGTTCCGCAAACTCATCAAGGAGCTCGAATAGTGGGCATAGGAACCCCGAGCCCGACACCTCACGAGCTGGACAGTCGCCAATGGCTGAGAAGTTCGTACAGCGGCGGGAACGACAACTGCATAGAAATCTCGACAGTCCAAGGGCGAATAACCCTCCGGGACTCCAAGCGCCCGGACCTGGCCCACACCTCATTCAGCGCTGCCGCCTGGCGCGCCTTCGTCTCGGCTGCCGCGGCGGGCACTCTCGACTGAGGGCACAGAACAAGAAGCGCCCTCAACTTAACACTCCGCTAACCCACAGCACGGACGCGATGACTTAAGGTCCAGGCCAACGCCAGGGCCGCAGGCAACTCGTAACCTGTGAATGAAGTTCAACCCGGAACCCGCGTAGACGAACTCGCGTCTAACCCCGTAAGTTTCCCCTTCGGACACTCCTGGTTCGAGCCTCCGGCACTCGGCGTAATCGTTACGTCATCCTCCGCAAGGAGAACCGGTACAGGCAAGGGCCGAAGCACACAAACCGACCGATCGTTCGACCAGTGTGCCCGGAAAGGGGTGAATAACAAGGCATCAGCATGCTAACTTCGGAAGGCTAATCGCCGTACGCGACGCGCCACTTGAAGCCTAGCCATGGGGGAATCATGACCTTTGAGGACGAGTGGTCCAAGCTCCGCACCGACGCTGCGGCGGGGCAGAAGTCCACCTACATGCGGCTTAACCAGACCGACCCCCCTGGCCCGAGTCTCCCTGGATCGCTCAACCTGAAGTCCAGCGCATCCAAGAAGAAGAGCGCCGTCAAGGCCCTGGAAGACGATGTCCAGCCGCAGACGAAGACGGCCGGCGAGTGCGTCGACGAATCAACCGAGAAGGCCGAGAAGGAGTTCAAGGACTGGGCCACCGGTAGTGGGATCACCGATGCCCTCAAGGGGTGGCACACCTCCGTCAAGGCGCTTCAGGCGCGCCTCACGCAGGAGAAATCCGCGCTGAGTGGGACCAACAAGTATTTCCTGACCAATGACTTCCTCGTCGGGTCAGATCTCACCACGGCCGTTCCGCCCACCCAGTCCTCGGACAACATTCCGTTCTCGTCTCGCATCTCGGACTACTACCGCTAGGGGGGCTCGTTGCTCACGTACCACCAGGTCATGACCATCGACCTGTCCCTCCTCGAGACGGCCGCCACCAAATGGGACGAGGCCGCCAAGAAGTTCGAGGCAGTCCAGAAGATCTACGACAGCAAGGTCAAATCGGTCTCGACCGACGGAAGTTGGTCCGGTCAGGCGTACTTCGTCGCGCGCCCCAACATGCAAGTGACCCACGACCAGTTCACCGCGGCGCCCAAGGAGGCCCGCGCTATCGCCTCGATCCTACGGGACGCGCACAGCCAGTTCGTGGAGCTGCGCGGGAAGGTGAAGTCCGCGGTCGCGGACGCGGAGAAGGCCGGGATGAAGGTCTCGGACGCCGGCATTGCGAGTTACGACTACTCGAAGGCCAGCGCGACCGCTGCGAATGCCGCACGCCATGACCCGGATCTGCGCAATGTCGAGCAGTCGTGGACCCGGCACATCGAGGCGGCGGTCAGAGCTGTCGACGACGCGGACCAGGGCGTGAAGCTCGCGCTCAAGGCAGCCGTGGAGGACCCCAATCCCATCGACGGCGCGGTCAACGGGTTCAACAACAAGGCTGAAGGCGACATCGAGAAGGTCGAGGGCAAGGAAGCCGAGGAGCTCGCGACCAGAATCAACTCCGGTGACAAGCTCAGCGACAAGGAGATGGCCGAGTTCAAGCGGCTGTTCCGGGACAACGAGTACAACAAGGCGTTCAGCCAGACGTTTCTGGACGGTATCGGCCCCAAGGGCGTCATCGATCTGAACCTCAAGTTCAACGATCGGGCCAAGGGCGACGCTGAGAAGGACTTCCGCGCCCTCCAGGAAGGCGTCGCCACCTCGCTGGCCACCGCGACCAAGTCACCCTCCGACCCCTTCTACAACAAGTGGCGCGAGGGCCTGCGCAAGGCGGGTGCGAGGGACTTCGACGGGGGGACGGTCCCGCTCTTCGGTTATCAGTCGTTCGTGGAGCTGATGACTCACGGAAAGAATTACGGGAAGCAGTTCCTGACTGACGTCGGCAACGACATCATCGCCCTGGAGAAGAGCGACAAGTACGGGACCGGCCGGTGGGCCATGTGGCAGGGCGCCGGTTTGGCCCCCCACAAGGGCATAGCGACCGACCCGCTCGACAGCCTGCTCGGCATCATGAGCCAGCAGCCGAACGTCGCGACATCGTTCCTCGACCCCGGCGCGGACGGCAAGAACGATCACCTGAAATATCTACTCAAGGATCGTGACTGGCCGACAACGGCCACGCCCAGCAGCATATCGGTCCACACGTCCGACCTCCCTTTCAATCGTGTGGGCTTTGGCGCGGCGCTGGAGGCGGCCGCCACCGGGGATGTCCCGGGCGCGGACCACGTTCTCGGCTATCACACTGAAGCCGAGTCCCGGGTGATGCACGACACGATCACGATCCTCGACGACGGTCGCAAGGGAACCCATATACCCGACAACCTGCGGACGAACCTGGGCCGCATGCTCGTCGACTACACGCCCGAAACCCATGAGATCCTGACCGGCACCGGTCCATACATGGACAAGGACGGCGTGTGGCACGACGGCACGGGTGGCAAGGACTCCCATATGTCCGTCCCGAAGGAGAGCCTGACCCGCATCATGCGTGGTGTGGCGGATGACGGTAAGGCGTTCGGCGAGATGTTCGAGGCCGAGCGGTTCTACGCCGCTGGGACTCTTTCCCAGACGGACTTCGCCAACCCCAACGAACGTGCCGCGGCCATCGAAGGGGCTTCGCACGCCTTCGGTTTCTACGACGGCATCAGCTCCGACATCGCGCGCGACAAGAAGAACGACGCCGTCTCGTTTGCCAACCATGCCCAGACGGCCGAATTCGTCATCACCGGCGGTATGCAGGCTGCCGCCAGTGCGCTCAAAGGCCAGCCCATCGGGTTCATCTCGGATGCCGTCTACCGCATCCTCTACGCGGGGGCCTATGACTGGAAAGAGGACCAGATCGCTCAGGCGAACGCTGCGGCGGCGCAGGAGACCGAGTATCACTTCACCACCGGACAGAAGCAGGTGAACCACTTGGTCTCGGGCTGGGCCCAGGCGAACGGCCACGGTGTCGACACCGGTCTGTCACGGCATCTCGTCGGCTCCGGGCAGGAACGTTACGACAGCGCACGGACGGAGGCACTGATTTACCTGGACTGATAATCAGGGAGCCGACTCGCTCCCTCGTGCTGATCTACCGTCATCTGACATGCTAATGGGGTGGGCAGCGGCTGTAGCCGCTGCCCACCCCATTAGGCGTTAACACCCTCAGTAGCTGATGTCGAACAGCGTGGAGGCCTTCTTGTCCGTGGCCTGGTAGGCCATGCTGCCGTCACGAATCTTGGCCGCGACCTGCTTGAGGGTGGCCTCGATGTGGGTGGCCCTGGCGTTCCACTGCTTCTCAGCAGACTGCATCATCTGGTGGGCCTCACCCTCCCAGCCGTCGGTGACTCGCTTGACCGCGGCAAGGAGATCGTCCATCTGCTTGCGAACGACCTTTGCACCGCTGTCGATGTCGTTGGCGGTCTGCTCGACCGATCCGTAATGGACCTTGAGGTCCTCTGCTCCGGCCACTTCTCCCCCACTCTTTGGGTTGTCGTGTGTGCTTTGTCGATCGCCCGGAATGCCAAGGCACCCGAATACCGGGCCTGAATTACATGTAGCTGTCGATCCGGCTTTCGGTGCCGGCACCGAGGCCACCGACGTTGCTACCCGCCACGAGGTGACCGCCTGCGGCCGCGCCGTTGACGTCGATGCTCTTGAGCTGACCGGCGATGTCGTCGTCGTTCGTACCACCGATGCGCTGGGTCATGATAACGGCCTCGTTGATGCCGTCGAGCAGTCGACGGCAGGCATCGTGGTCGTCGTTGAGGGCCATCTGCGCCTGCTTGAACGCATTGGCGCCGCCACCGGTCCAAGCCGCGTCGACCGTGGCGATGGCGTTCGCCAGAGTGCGCAGGTTGGCCGAGAGCTCCTGGCTTGCCTGCGCAAGGGCCTGCTCGAAGGAGTTGAATGCCGCGCTATCAAGCCGCTGTGTGCCAGCCATGTTCCACCTTCCCCCATGAATTGTTGGCGAGTTGACATGGGGTTTCGCTCTTCAACTCACCGCTGTGCGCGAACCCCTTGGGGTTCATCGTACTGCTTTTAGGTGTCCTACACATTGTAGTAAGCGTCCGCAACACCTCGCTCAGCGTTCACGCTTATTTCATTTGTTGAACGAGAGCTAGGTGCTCGACAGCACCCCGGCTCCCCAGGGGTGTCTTGGCGGAGTACCCGGTCCGGTACGCGGCAGTGACGGCTCGTCATAGGCCGGCCGATGCACTGCCGCGGCGGCGGACAAGCGCGATCGCGACGGCCGCCGCTAGGAGAACGGCGATGCCTGCGCCAATGACGATCCAGAGAGTACTGTTACTGTCGTCGTTTTTCTTGGGCTCCGCGATGGTTTCCTTGTCGCCCTTTTTGTCGTCCGTGGCCGTGGGTGTCGACTGTGGGTCGGCGCTTGGGGACTTGGAGGCGGAGGCCGATGCGGAGGGGTCTGGCTTTGTCGCGCCTTCGCGGGCCAGGAGAGGGTTGACGTTGGCTGGGCCGGGGTCTCCCTCGCCGTCCAGGAGGACCTTGCGGGGGCGGATGGTTCCGTAGCCGACGTAGGAACTGGGAACTTCACCGCTCTTCGGCCTGCCAGCGGTCTGCATCATGACGCGCAGGACCTGATTACTGTTCCATTTGCGATGTTTGGCCCAGATGAGAGCGGCAGAAGCCGAGGCGATGGCGGTGGCCTGGCTGGTACCTCGCGAACTGCAGAGCCCCTCGGACTTCGTACAGTGGGTGACCATATTAACCCCAGGTGCCGCCAACACAACTTGATCGCCAGCGGTAGACCACCTGGGCGCCGTGCCGTCGCTATCAATCGCACCTACACCAACAACCCCGGGAATCCCGGCAGGAAGTTCGATCGGATTTCCCTTATCACCGCTATTGCCCGAAGCGGCAAAGATCAAACTCCCTTTTTTAATTGCGTGTTGAACGGCTGCTTTTGTGAGAGGGAACCGTTCCGGGAGAGCGATTGCCCCTGACGAGATGTTGATGACTTGCACATCGTGATCAGCAGCGTACCGAATAGCCCTACCCATAACTTCGTCAGCAGTGTCTACCCTGTCATCTGGCACGTTCCTGATGGGAAGAATCTTAGCTTTCGGAGCGAGCCCCTGAATCCCTCCACCAGCACCCGTACCAGCAATCAGCGCAGCCATGTTGGTGCCATGACCGTCCGAGTCTTGACGAGGGTCCTTGGGCTTTGCGGCGGGGTCAGTGCCCTGCAGTACCTGGCCTCTCAACTCCGGTAGTGAGGCATCGACGCCTGTGTCAATGACAGCGACGGTCACTCCTTCTCCTCGACTCGCCTTCCACATGTCGTCCGCTTTCATCGCGTCGAGGTACCACTGTCGCGAGCGAATATCCTGTGCCTCCGCAGGAGGTGCGATACCTCCTGCGGAAACGAGTACGGCACCGGCCAGCGCCAAAAGGGCCCGACGCCGTACCCCGAGGGATGAAAGCAGCATCTAGTGGTTACTCCTCGCGTGAGCAGCTTTTCCGAAGGCTATTCGATAACCGGCGGGACCGTGTTACGCCGGCCGCCGGACCAAGTTTCCTCATCCTCTTCGAGGTAGTCCGGCCTGGCCCCGGCGTTGCGCCGGTTTTCGTGCGGAAGAGCCGAGGAGTGCGGTGCCGCCCCAGGGCCGTGGCTCCCACGCACGAGCCCCGAACCTCCCTGGGTGAACTCGGAGCGTCCCTCGCGCGGGACCCGCGGCCCTCCTGTGACACCCCCAGGCTCCGACGTCAAACGTCGGCCCGAGCTTGTGCCGCCAGGGGTGTGCGCACTGCCGTCGACCGGGTGGACTCCCGCGCTCAGAGGCCCACGAGGCAGAACATTGCGCTCCTCCCCCACAACCATGCTGCGCGGCAGACTCCGCCCAGGCGGGTTGGTTCCTTTCGGGCGGTCAACCATGCCTCCGGGCTCCGTCACAAGTCGTCGTCCGGGAGCGTTGGGGCCGGTGGAGATGGGGCCATGGTGCATGTAACCGCCAGGTCCGACAGGGCCACGGGTCATCGGGGCGTGCGGTTCTTCGCCGACCACCATGCCACGCGGAATCCGGGGCGCGTTGGTCGGCCCGACGTTGCGCTTCCCTCCGACGATTCCATCGTTCGTCGGAATACGCGGAGGCATACTCGACGGCCGTGGTGTGGTTGGTGCGGTCGGGGGCAGCTTGCCCAACTGCCCAGGTCCGGGGACCGGTGTGGTTCGGCTGATAGGCGGAGCAGTGGGGATGACCGGCCGCGGCCCCGGGAGGCCAATGACCGGGGGCACCTTGGGGCCATTCGACGGGACGTTGGGAACATCCTGCAATGGAGGAAGAGTGCTGGGCCTATCGATCGCGTCCGGCACTGGCGGGGTCTTGACGGAGTCGATAGCCGTGTTGGTCGGATCCGGGACGTCCACCCCGGGGACCACGCTGCCGCCGTTCGGGATCACCGGCGTGTGAGGGCTCACATCGGCAGGGTGTATGGGCGCGGCCTTCGGGCCCAGGACAGAGCGGTCAGCAGCAGACAGCACCGATGCAGACGCAACGCTATTTTCGCGGCCCGTCGCGTACGGCTCGGTTCCGGTCCCGGGAATTACGCGTTCGCCGCCAGCATCACGCGGGGCAAAGCTGGTCGGCAGAGTTGGGAAGTTTGGCCCCTCTAGGTCGCCAATAAGCCTCTGCGCTGTCGTGTAATGCGAGTCCAGCGCCTCGATCTGCCTGATGGCCTCTTCGCGCTCTTTCCGCCGAGCCGCGTTCTCTTCCACGTAGCACTTATCGGGCGGATCGGGCATGCCTCCCTGGACGAAAGCCAGCCCTGTTGCAGCGGCGGACATGTTCTTACCCACCAACATCGTATAGGTAGCCAGTTTGTGGGTCTGCTTGGACAACTCCTCGACCCAGCCACGGAAGGCATCACCTCCCTCGCCGTCCCAGATAACGCGCTCAGCATGCGCCCGCATCTCGTCCGCGATACCGCTTATGTCATTCCATGCTTTATCCAGCGCGATACCGACATCGCTCATCTTGATCGGGTCAGCACCCTGCACCATGGCATATAGCTCAAAGTGACTCGTGTGGTCGTACTTCCCCATCTGCCCCTACCCCCTTATGGTCCATCGCTGGAGCGACTGCCGTGCTTATCCTTCGCCGTCGACTTGCCAGTGGAGGGGTCGCGGTAGTACTTCTGGGCCTCCGCCTGGATCTCCTGCATGCGGCGCCTCTGCTCGGCGTCAATTTCGTCGTATCCGTTTTCAGCGATCAGCGCCGCAATGCCCATCGCCTCAATCTGGTCACCGAAGGTCTTGGACCAGGCCTTGATGCTTTCATGAGCGGTATTGTAAAGCTCGTACAATTTCTGAGCCGAATCGAGATCGCCGCCATAGACGCCCCTGGAGAGGGTCTGCGCGTCAATAGTCGTTTTAGCCGCAGGCGACTTCTCAAGTTCGGACAAAACTTCATCAATCCGACCCTTGAACTTCTTCAAGGTCTCGGCCTCTTTGGCCATGCGTTTACCGAACGGCGACTCAACCGAACCGCCCGGATCTGGTGGCGTCTCCACCGCGTCCTCCCCGTGTGACACCGACGATGCCCTGAACCACTCTAGCGATCCCGCCGACGTGGCCCAACTATCATATGGTCAAAGTAGATCGACGAGTCTGTAACAGATCGCCGCCCAGCGGACCCCACACATGCACCGCTCCGTCAGCCATGGACCTAGCTGCCGCTACGGCGAGCATCGCCCCCCAGTGGCTCCTAAGGTTCTCGCTGGTAAACCCGCCCTTCTCCTCTTGGGTGAAGCGCCCCGTCCCAGTTTCAACCTTTCTCGGCGATGCTTTCGTAACGCTTGGTGATCTTAGCTCGGATGATTGACGACACCGTGGACGCCGTCAGCCCATCGGATGACAGCACTGAAACACCACGCCTTGGCCCGACGAGTTGACCGCGGGTGAGCTTATGGCCGGTTGAGGGAAGCTGGGCCCGGCGTTCTGGTAGCCGAGGTCGGCCAGGGCGGGCAGGTGACAGCATCTCGGACAGTCGGCTGTGGGTGTCGACCAGTCTGCGGCCGCAGGTGCAGGTGGTCTCGTGTTCGCGATCCGGGTGGGCCGCGAAGATCTACGACAACCGACTGCCCGGCGTAGATAATCCGTGCGTTCCCCCGCGCTGCTTGCGCCTGCCAGACCACGGCCGATGGGCACTGTTGCGCCCGCCGGCCACGGCACGGTCCGCGTGGATCGGGAGGGCCGTCGAGGTGGAAGGCGACCGAACTGCACGCTCCAGGGCGGTTCCAGCGCAGTGGACAGATCCTTTGTGGTCGGCCATGGCATCCAGGGTTCCGGGCAGGTAGCGGTTACTGTCAGAACACAGGCATTGCCGTCAAACTCCCGCCATTCACTAGGAATACGCGGTTTCCTGAACCCATCATCGCCCAGTCGCCGCGACCCTCCCCAGTGTAGGTCCATGCCGGTTTGCCTGTGTCCTTGTGCAAGACCGCGATACCACCCGAACTGGTGATATGTTCTTGCGCCCAGATAGACCGGCCCTGGATCACAGGAGGATGGTGCGGCGGGATGACATCACCGAAGGAGTGTGTCCAGTCAGCTTCCCCATTCCTCCTGTCGCGACGACTGATCTCCGCGCCGTCCAGAGTGTAGAGGGCATCACCGTCGAGCGCCGGTGCACCCCAGCCTCCCGAGTTCTTCCCCACCTCGCTCCTGGCAGGCAAAGACCACACCTCTCGCCCGTCCTGAAGCTTACGGGCCGTCAGGGATTTCCCACCCAAGTAGACCATGCCTTTGGAGATGGCGGGAGCGATGGGCTCGATGGCCATCGCCTGCCCTGGCAGGGTCCAGACTTCCTTCCCTGTGCGAGTGTCGAGTGCGACCACCTTGCCGTTCTGCCCGCAGACAACCAAGCGTCCGCTGCCCGCGGCGGCCTTGGGCGGATACGAAGATGCGCCGCCCTCTACAGGTATCGGAACCGTCCAGCGCATGGAACGCGAGGCGATGTCGAAGGCGCGCAGAAGGTTGAAACCGCGACGTATCAAGTCGGTCGAAGCCGCGAAATAGACGCTCTCGGCGTCCGCGGCGATGACATGGACGGCGTTGGCGGGGGCCGTCCACTTCTCCTCGCCTGTAGCACTGTCGAGGGTAAGAAGCTTTCCCTCTGGGTCACCAGTTATAGGGCCAACCGTCACAACGAGTTCGTCGGAAGGTGCGACGTATTGCGCGCGCCAGCCAGCGTTCTCAGCGCCCCATTTGCGCGTCCCGTCGATCACGCTATAGGCGCCCAGAGTACTGCTTCCTCCCTCTTGCACCAGGACGAGATCCCGTACAGGCATGGGCTGGATAGCGAGCGGCGAGGGGCCGTTCTGCGGCCCCCACAGCGACGACGGCGCCGTACCGTCCTCGTACTCCGAAGCCGTTAGACGTTTCGCGTCCCACGGCTTCGGCGGTGCGGTGCTCTCTGCTTCAGTCGGTCGGGCCTTTCCCGATCCGCCGTCCCTGGACAGCAGCCACCATGCGACTCCTCCTCCGCCCGCTGCCAGTACGGTGCCGCCACCCGCCGCGAGCGCGGTGATGAGACGGCGTCGGGGGAGCTCGGAGGGAGTACGTACTCTGGGAGGAGAGCCGATCAACTGCTTCGCGGCTGTCTCGCGCCGCTTGATTTCAGCGGCCAACTCGCCGAGTTGCCAAGCCTTTTTAGCACTGGCCTTGGTGCCGGGCGGCGGGGCGAAGACGGTAATGATCTGCTTGAGCAGGGGGCGGTGAGCCGGGTCTTTGGCGAGACACGGGGCGACGAGCACGCGTATCGGCTCCGTCACCTCCGACAGGTTGGGCTCGCCGTGCACCACTTGGTACTGCACCGTCGCTGCGTGTTCTCCGTCGTACGCTCGCTCTCCGCCTGATACGTACGCCAGAACCGCGCCCAGGGAGAAGACATCGGCGGCCGGGCCGACGCGCTGCCCCAGCACTTGTTCCGGTGCGCCGTAACCGGGTGTGACCGGTATCTGGCCGGTGATGGTGAGGGTGAGGCCGTGCTCGGGGCGCGCGATGCCGAAGTCGATGATGCGAGGGCCTGAGGACGTCATCACGACGTTGGACGGCTTGAGGTCACGGTGGACGAATCCTGCGGCGTGAATGTCCTGAAGCGTTTGAGCAAGGGCGGCGCCCAGTTCCCGCACCCCGAGGTCGTCAAAGGGGCCGTGCTCCTCGATGACCTGGTCCAGCGTCGGGCCCACCAGGAATTCCGTCGCCATCCATGGCCGGCCTCCCTCGATCCACGCTCCGAGGACACGCGCGACACCGGAACTGGTGACGGCCTGCGCGACCTGCGCCTCGCGGACGAAACGCTGAGCCATGTTCTGGTCGTACGCCAGCTCCGGACGGAGCACTTTGACCGCAGCAGCCCGGCCATTGCCGTCCCGCCCTAGGTAGACCCTGCCCATACCGCCATCGCCGAGCACGGCGACGAGGCGGTACGGGCCAAGGCGAAGGGGGTCGCCGGGACCGAGAGGGTTCATGGGGTGAATGTCTCCCTGCTGATTTTCCGGATACCGTGAATAAGTCGGGTCACTCGAAGGGGATGGCGCACACGAAATCGCCGCTCATCCACACGAGGGTCCCAGCACGGTCATGGGCCACGAAGGTGCCGTCGAAATTGCCGGGGACGGGGAGGGTCCAGGCAACTTTGTGCGTACGCAGGTCGACAGCGCTGATCTTCGCCTTTCCACCGACAGCAACGTAGGCGTATTTCTTGCCGATGAGGGGCGTGACATCGATATTGGGCATACCGCCCAGGCTTGCCTCCCACAGCGGCTTGCCGCTGTTCGCCTCCACGGCAACGAGTCCGCGGCTCCCCTCGGTTACATACACCACACCGTCCTTCACCGCGGGTCTGCCATACGGGCGTGTGCTTCCCTTGATGGAGCCTTTGTCCCGGCCTTCGCCGAACTCCCAGGCTATGTCTCCATCGGAGAGCCGGAACGCGTAGAGCTGCCCGGTCCCGAAGTAGACACGTTCGTCGTCCGCCACGAGTTGGCCGGGGCCGAGGGAGGAATCGTAGTCCAGACCTTTCCTAGGAAGTTTCCATGACCAGCGCATCCTGCCCGTGCGGGTGTCCCAGGCTCCGATCGCGTCCTGCTCCTCCGTGGGGACATCGACCATTGGCCAGGTGAGGGCCAAGCGCGTCCCGGCGGCGTTGGCGACGAGTCCGCTGTTGGGGGGCTTTGGGGAATAGGATCCCGTGAACGGCTGGCGCCATAGCTCCTTGCCGCTCCGGAGATCGGCAGCCAACACATGCCAGCCTTTTACATTATCCGCGGACGACTTACCTCCCTTTCGAATTCTGGCGGCCAAATAGATCACTCCGTGAGCGGCGGCCAGCGGTTGCGCTTGCTCCGTGCGTGACCCGTAGAAGTCCCGGAACCGCCCTATCAGACGCTGCGGACTACCGTTCTTGAGGTCGATGGAGTGGATTGACAGCCCTTCCGTAGAAGAAACTTCGGGGGTGAAGGCATAGGCCCGCTCGCCATCCGAGACGAGTTGCCAGGAGACCCACTTACGGATCCAGCGCTCTTCGCCGGTCTTCGCGTCCAGTCCTCTAAGACCGTTGTCATCCATCACCAGGATCAGGTCCCCGACGGGCGTCGGGGTGAAGGTCTCATCCGCGCTGTTGACCTCCGCCCACCACACCGCCTGTGACGGGACGTTCGACGGGCGCCCGGTGGAACTCGGCCGTGGGCCGGCGGTGTCACCCTGCTCTCCCCGCCGGGTCAGCCTGGCCCACGTCCCGACGCCCGCAGCAGTCGCGCCAAGGACCGAGCCGCCGGCGAGGGCCAGGAGTTTGCGTCTGGACATGCCGGGCCGAGGAGACGCATCCTCGGCGGCACCGGGTGGTGCGGGCAGCCGTGTGGGCTGGATCTGCCACACCTCTGTGGCTCTTCGGCCGATCTCCGCGAGGGCGGCCTCGGGTAGGTGGTCGGTGAATTCGGATTCCTCATGGTTCAGCCGATCGGCGAGTTCGGCCATGCCGGGGCGGTGAGCGGCATCCTTGCTGAGGCAGCGGGTCAGGACCGGCAGCAGCCCGGCGGGGACGCCGCCGAGGTCCGGCTCCGCGAAGCGGACGCGGTAGAGGAGGTCGGCCGGTTGGCCGCTGCCGAAGGGGCCGTGGCCGGTGGCCGCGAAGATCAGTACTCCGGCGAGTGCGAACACATCGCCCGCGGCGGTGTGCTCCCCGCCCATCGCCTGCTCCGGCGACATGAAGGCCGGGGTGCCCGCAGTCACCCCCACGCTGGTGAGCCTGTCGTCCCCGATGGCCCGCGCGATGCCGAAGTCGATGACCTTCGGCCCGAAGGCGGTGATCAGGATGTTGGAGGGTTTGAGGTCGCGGTGCACCACGTCCGAGCTGTGGAGCTGCCCGAGCGCGGCGCAGAGAGCGGCGCCAAGAGCTCGTACCGACCGCTCCGGGAGCGGGCCGCAGAGGGCCACCGTGTCGTTCAGCGGCGGGCCGAGTACGTACTCGGTGGCCAGCCAGGGGACGGCCGCGAAGGGGTCGGCGTCGACGACCTCGGCGCCGTACCGCGCGCCCATGACGCGGGCGGCATCGATCTCGAGCTGGAACCGCGTGCGGAACGTCGCCTCTGAGGCGATCCGCTCATGCATGGTCTTCAGCGCGACGGTGCGTCCGCGCGGCGAGCGGCCCAGATAGACGGTGCCCATACCGCCACCGCCCAGCCGGGCTATGAGCCGGAACGGGCCGAGCTGCTGGGGATCGTCATGGGTCAGGGGAAGGGCCATCAGGTCGGTCCACGGTGAGGGCGCGGGCGGCGCGCGGGTGTTATGAGGCGGGAGAGACGGGGAAGCCGGTGGAGGCCGGGGGCGGGTACGCCGATCCGAGGGCCGCCGGCGGGTACGGCTGCGGGGCTGGGATATGGCTCACCATGCTGTCCGCGTCCAGACCGCCGGCAGGGGCATACGGGCTCGGTGCCGCGGCCTCCGTGGCCAGGAGCTCCGCGGACTGCCGGGCGAGTGCCGCGATGACCCGTCCCGGCAGCCAGCCGGGTCCGAGAGCCGCGGATGCCCGGCTCACCGCGCCGTCCAGAACGGTCCCGTGTGACGCGAAGCCGGACCCCGTCATCCCGGCGATCGCCTGTGCGGGCAGCAACTCGTCCAGCAGCTGGGCCGCCTGCGGCCTGGAGGCCGCGTCCCGGGTGAGGCACAGCGCGATCGTCCTGCGCAGCCCCTCCGGCAGTTCGCGCCGTTCGGGGACCAGATGTCCCGTCGCGGCGTACGCCAGCACCGAGCCCAGGGCGTAGATGTCGCCCGGTGGCCGAGGCCGACCGCCCGCGATCTGCTCCGGAGGCAGACTGCCCGAGGCGAGCCCCGGCAGTCCCGATCGCTGCTCACCGTCCGGGCCCGCCGCGCGTACCGCGCCGAAGCAGGTCAGCCGGGGGCCGTCGGCGGTGAGCAGGACAGTGGCGGGTGAGAGGCCGGCATGTGTCACGCCCGCCGCGTGTAACGCCGCGAGGGCCTCCGCGAGGGAGGCACCCAGCACACGGACCGTGCGCTCCGGGAGAGGGCCCCGTTGCGCGGCGAGCGCCTCCGTCAGTGGTAGCGCGGGAAGGTACGGCGAGGCGTACCAGGGGGCTCCGGGCGTGCCGCCGACTTCCGCCACGGGTGCGATCCAGGGCCCGGGCAGCCCTTGCCGGGCGGCCGCCGCTTCCACCGCGAAGCGCCCCGCGTCCACGCCGGGCAGCGGCGTGCTGATCACGACCGTACGGTCCCCGCCCGGCAGCCATGCGATGAAGCGGCGCTCAGGGAGCGGCACTTGGCCGCCATCCGTATCGAACCGGGCGACGACGTCATACGGTCCGATCCGCCGGGGGTCGTCCGAGCGCAGCGGTTCCATGGATGACGATTCCCCCTTCACGGAAACCAGCGGAGCAACCCTACCGACGAGCCAGGACAACGATGACAACGGGGCACGACTCTAAGTCATCAGCCCCGACCCTGCGTGAGTACTCGTACTCAACTACGCGGCTCGGCGGCGTCGCTTGTGTTCGTGGAGTACGACCGCCGTGCCGGTGATCATCGCGACGAGGAGGGCTCCGCCGCCCAGGGCGTAGGTGGCGAGGCGCTCCTGGCGTTCCTGGGGGGTTTCGCCGAGGGTGAGGGGGGCGGGGGTGGGGGCGTCTACGTTGTGGGCGGCGCCTTTGTCGAGGGTGACGTGGTCGATGCGGTGGTCGTCTTCGGTGAGGGCGCGGACGGGGTCCACGACGCCCCAGCCGACGTAGGGGTCATGGCCGTTGACGGCGCGCTCGGCGGTCTGCTCGATCTGGGCGACGACCTCGTGCTGCTTCCATTCGGGGTGCTTGGCACGGATGAGGGCGGCGACGCCGGCGACGTAGGGGGCGGAGAAGCTGGTGCCGTTGTCGACGCACTGGCCGCCGCGGGGGACGGTGGAGACCATGTCGACGCCGGGGGCCGCGACGCCGACGAAGTCGCCGGCCTGGGAGAAGGGGGCGCGCTCGTTGTTGCGGTCGGAGGAGCCGACGGCGAGGACGCCTTCGTAGGCGGCGGGGTAGGTCTTCTTGACCTTGCCGTCGATGCCGTCGTTGCCGGCGGAGGCGACCACGACGACGTTCTTCTCCAAGGCGTTGTTGATGGCGCGTTCGAGGTTGTTGTTGGCTTGCAGCGGCTTGACGGTGTCCTGGGAGATGTTGATGACCCGGGCGCCCTTTTTGACCGCCTCGTCGATGGCGGTGGCCATCGTGTCGGTGGTGCCCGAGCCCTTTTCGTCGTTCTGGCGGATCGGGAGGATCTTGGCCTCCGGGGCGAGGCCGACGAAGCCCGTGCCGGAGCGGGGGCGGGCGGCGATGATGCCGGCGACCTTGGTGCCGTGGCCGACCAGGTCGTCCGTGCCGTCGCCCTTCTTGCCCTTCTCCAGGGCGTTCTTGCCTGACTTGCGGACCTCGAAGCCGAGTTTGGTGTCGACGGCGTCCTTGAGCTGCGGGTTCTTGTTGTCGACGCCCGTGTCGATCACGGCGACGAGGACCGGGCGGCCGGACTTCTTGTCGATGCCCTTGGTGTCCTGCCACAGCTGGTCGAGCAGCACGCGCTGTAGCGACCACGGAGTGCCCTTGATCTGCTTCGCGGGGTACGTGCACTCGCCCGCGCCCGCGAGGGAGAGGGGAGCCGCCGGTACCACCGGGCCCTGGGCTGCCGAGAGGGCCGTGAGGGCAGCCGCCGTCGACAGGAAGAGCGCCTTCTTCGCGTTCCGCCGCGTTGTCGGGGCGGGCCGCTTCTGCTTGTTCCTCATCGGCTACGACCCCTGCGGCTGCTTGGCGCTGTTGGTGTCCAGGCGCGGTCCCCGCGGCAGGAACTCCGACCAGTTGGCGGGTACCGGAACCGGAATGACGTCCTTGTAGCCGAGCTTGATCCGAGCCTGATCGGCTTCCTGCTGCGCGGAGTCGGTTCCCGACTTGTCGGAGTCATCGGCACCGATCTTCGATTTGTCCGTTCCGCTGTCGTTGTTCAACTGGATCCCGTAACGCAGGCCCGTGTCGGTGACCAGGAAGACGGCGCCGCTCGTGGTCTGGCGGCCGGTGACCTGGCGGTAGAGGAGGCCGGAGCCCGGGGTGACATAGGCGCTGGTGGCCCCGTCCGGAATGGTGGCGGGGAAGTCGGTGCCCGCCCAGGTGGCGAGCCTGGGGGTGCGCTTGGAGGTCATTCCGCTCATGATGCTGCAGACGGTGTCCCGCTCGACGCTGCCCGCGATCTGCTGCTGCTCGATCGAGTTGACCTGCTCCGGGACCTGCATCGGCCACTCGTACTGACCGTAGAAGTCCCCCTCCGGGGTGAAGGACGCGGTGCTCACCCGCTCCGCCCTGCCGGTCTGGCCGAGGTCCTTGAGCTTCTCGCTGTTGAGGAGCAACTTGGCGACGAATTCCGAGACGCGCTGCACCTTGCCCTGGAGAACGACGTAGTTCTGGGTGCTGGTTCCCGTGTTCGCTTCGAGGACCATGCCGACGTGGTTGGCCCGTTCCGGGAGGGTGTTCACTCCGGCACCGGCGCCGATCTGGCCCGGGACCTCGGGAAAGACGAGGGGGGCGCCGTCCGGGAAGGTGGCCAGCCAGTCGTCGGTGACCCGTTGCGGCTTGGCTCCGTCCCGGAAGATGGTGCGGAGCAGGAGGTCGTAGTCCTTCGGCGGCAGCTGCTTCCACTTGGCGCCGCCGATCAGGTACTTGGTGCCCTGGGGGTCGACCAGGTAGCGGGCGCCGTCCCGCCCCTGGACGTAGAGGGCCTGGGCGCCGCTCAGCCGCTGCGAGCCGCGCAGCTTCTTGCCCTTCGGGTCCCGGTCGGAGAAGAGGAAAACCGCCTTTTGGGTGGTCTTTCCGTTGCCGCCGGGCTGTTCGCAGACGGCCCATTCCTTCTGCGCCTTGGCCTCCTCCGCGCCGGGGAGGCGGTCGGGGGCGTAGGGGATGCCGATCGTCGGGCCGCGCGGGATGTGGCCGTTGTCGAGCTCGGACTCCTTCACCTTGACGACGCTGGAGTTGTCGCCGGACAGGACGAGCTTGGCGGACGCGAAGTTGAGGACGGGGTGCAACTGCACCTTGCCGTCGGTCTTCAGGATCACATAGCGCGTGGTCGAGTTGGAGCCGACGATGACATGGGCGCCCACCTGGTCCCAGCCCTTGGGCGCGATCGGCTTGAACATGCCCCAGGCGCCGAACCCGGCGAGGATCAGCGCGCCTATGACGACACCGGGGAGGACCGTGCGCAGCGGGCGCGGGGCGCCCTCCTCGGTACCGCTCGGTGAGGGTTGCAAGAACGCGGCGACTGTCCGCTTCTTCGCGAATGTGTAGGCGTTGAGCTCATCCCGCCGTGATGCCATCTTTAGCCGTTTCTCCCCGCTTTTCGGCCTCGGCCGTCGGGCACTGCCCTCGGTCCGGGTGTCGTACCGACCCTCTACTATGCCGGGAAGGAATTGGCTCGTGTCGCTCGGGGACGATCCGGCCACGGACGTCCGCCGGGTCTTTCGGGTGTGTTTCGGACTTTAAGGGGCTGACGGGGATGGCTGCCGCCACGCGCGCACGCACCGCGGGGAGCGGATCCGGCCGGAGGAGGTCGGGCGAGTCCCGCTCGGGGACACCCTCCGGCTCTCCGCCCGCTCCGGCATCCGCCGCCGCACCCGGCGCGAGCGGTGCGGCGGGCTCCGTCACGCCGCGGGTGGCTTCCCATTCGGGCAGTTTCGGGCCGGTGCGGCTCCAGCAGCTGGTGCTGATCGAGGTGGCGGCGGCGGTCGTGCTGGTCGCATGGGTCGTCGACGAGCTGTTGCTGGTACCGGCTGCCGTGGTGGGCCTGGTGCTGGTGCTGCTGGCCGTCGTACGCCGTCGGCAGCAGCCCATATCGGAGTGGCTGAGCACCGCCGCCTCGCTGCGGCGGCGCAAGCGGCTGGCGGCGAAGCCGCTCGACGCGGGCACGGACCCGGGCTTCGCGATCGCCGTGGAGTGCGAACCGGCGCTGCGGACCCTGACGTTCATCGACCGCGACCGGCGCGCGGTGGGCATGGTCGGTGACGGCACCTTCCTGACGGCGGTGCTTCAGGTGGAGGCGGTGGACGCGCCGCTGCGGCCGCAGCGCGCCCAGCGGCCGCTCCCGCTGTCCCTGCTGCGGGACGCCATGGAGGTGGACGGGATCCTGCTGGAGTCGGTGCAGGTGGTCCAGCACACGCTGCCCGCGCCCGCGTACCATCTGCCGGCCCAGTCGCTGGCCCTGCGCAACTACGCGCCGCTCCAGGCGCAGACCGGCGCGCCCGCGGTCCGGATGACGTGGGTGGCGCTGAAGTTCGACCCGGAGCTGTGCCCGGAGGCCGTGGCCGCGCGCGGCGGCGGACTGGGCGGCGCGCAGCGGTGTCTGCTGCGCGCGGCGGACCAGCTGGCGAGCAGGTTGCAGGGGGCCGGCTTCGGGGTGACGGTGCTGGCGGAGGAGGCGCTGACCGCCGCGGTCGCGACCGCGGCGAGCGCCAACCAGCGGGCCACGGCGCAGGCCGGGCGGCGGGACACGCTCAACCGCCGCACCCTGGAGAGCGCGCGGGCCTGGCGGTGCGACGACCGCTGGCACACCGCTTACTGGGTCGGCCGCTGGCCGCTGCTGGATCCGGCGACGGCTCCGCTCCCCCAGCTGGTCGCGCTGCTGACCTCGCTGCCCGCGCTGTCGACGACCCTCAGCCTCACCCTGCGCCGCGGTGGCAAGCTGGGCGGCCGGCACGCGCCGACCATCAGCGGCCATGTGCGGATCACCGGCCGCAGCGCCGACGAGCTGGTCACCATCCGCAAGGAGCTGGAGCGCGCGGCGCGCGGGGTGCGGATCGGGCTGGTGCGGCTGGACCGCGAGCAGGTGCCCGGCGTCCTCGCCACTCTGCCCCTGGGAGGGACCCGCTGATGGCCACGCCCATGACCGCTCCGAACGGGGCCGTTCACCCCGGCCCCACCCCCGGTTTCCCCGGCTCCGGCCCCGCCCCCGGCTTCCCCTCGGCCGCCGGCCCCGGGCAGGGCCCCGAGCCGGATCCCGCGCCCGCCCCGCCGCGCAAGCAGTGGTCCGGCTTCGGGCTGCTCGGGCCGCGCCGCCAGCGCCATGAGGTGCCGCCCGAGCAACTGGAGTCGCTCGCGCTGCCCATCGGCGACGACGGCATCGTGATCGGCGCGGACGGGCAGGGACAGCCCGCGGTGCTGGGGCTGCACCGCCCCGCTCCCTTCAACATCCTGCTGGTCGGCGGCCTGTGGACGGCGCAGGTGATCGGCCTGCGCGCGGTCGCCACGGGCGCCCGGGTGACGGTGGAGACCGGCCGTCAGCAGATGTGGACATCGCTGGCCCAGGCGGCGAACAACAACCAGCAGTGCATCACCCTGCACGACGTGGGGCGGGTGCCGCCGCAGGGCGCCTCGGTCAGCAGCCCGGTGCTGGTCGTCCGGGACGCCGGTATGCGGCCGCCGCGCGGCCGGGTGACCGCGGGTCCCTGGCAGTCCGTGCTGACCCTGCTGCCGTATCTGAGCCCGGTCGCCCCCAGGTTGATGGAGAACGCGGGCCTGGTCGGCGTCCAGCGGGTGTCCCCGGACGAGGCCACGCAGATCGGCCGGATCATGGGGCTGCCCGCGGTCGACGTGGCCGCGCTGTCCACGCTGGCCGACGGGGTCACCCTCTGGTGCACCCGCCATGCGCGGATGTACGTGGCGACGCAGCCGACCGACGCCGAGTCGGGTCTGCTGGGCACGCCGCGTCGTATGGACTGAGCCCGGGGAGTTCGGGGTCGGCCTTCTGCTCTTCATGGCCCCGGGGCGGCTGTCAAGTTCGATTGCCTCGGCGCGCCCGGCCGACGACACTGTCGACGACAGTGTCCACCCCGCTTTCCCCGTGGGCACCTTGGTTTCCGCAGTTTCCGAAGGGACGTACGAACCGATGGCCGACGCCAACGAGAAGGCCGAGCTGTACGCGCTCGACATCTCCGATGTCGAGTGGCTCAGCGCGCCCGGCAGCGCCTCCGAAGACCGGGTGGAGATCGCCTATCTGCCGGGCGGAGCGGTCGCCATGAGGAATTCCGCCGATACCGAGACGGTGCTGCGCTACACCGAGGCCGAATGGCGCGCCTTTGTGCTCGGCGCGCGGGACGGCGAGTTCGACCTGCAGTAAAGCCCCGCGGTGAGGCACGGTTCGCCGGGCGGTCAGGGGCAGAAGGCCATGATCATCTCCTCGTCCGCCCCCGAACCCGCGAACCGGTCCGAGGCGAGGTAGAAAACGCCGTTCCGGTAGATCCGGGTGGCGGAGGCGAGGCCGGCCTCCTCGTCCCTGGTCGTGCTCGGCAGCCGTAGCAGCGTCTTCGGCCTGCCGCCGCCCGCGCCGATGCTGACGACGGAGCCCGCCGCCCCGGCCGTCGGCTCCTCGTACGCGATCAGGTCCCCGCCGTCCGCGCGCAGCGGAAACAGCATCCGGCCGGGCACCTTGGCCGCCCACTTCCGCTTGCCCGTCCGCAGGTCGAAGGCGTGGATCTCGCTCGTCGGGACCCCTTTGCCGCTCAGCGTCAGCTCGGTCGGGAGGTAGAAGGTGTCCGGGGACACCGCGATGCCCCGGCAGCCGCCCAGCTTCGTGCCGAAGAGGTCCAGTCCGCACTCGGGTTGATAGGAGCGCTTGCCCAGTTCGAGGGCGGAGCGCCGCTTGCCGCGGTCCGACAGCGCGAGGATCCCGCCCGACTTGTGGCGGGCGTCGGCGAGGGCGACGACGACGGGGGCGGTGGAGAAGATGGTGCTGACCTTGTAGCCCTGGCGCACGGGGTACGTCCAGGAGACCGCGCCGGTGTGGGTGTTGATCCTCTGGAGCCCGGCGCTGCCGTCGTCGCAGGAGTAGGCGCGCAGCAGGGACCGGCCGCCCGCGAAGCCGTCCACGGCGCAGCCCCGGTCCAGTGCGCCCGGCGCGACCCGGCGGCCGTCGCCGACCCTGATGACGGCCGAGCCGCCGTACCAGGAGAGACCGGCCAGATCACCGCTCTGGGCCAGCCCCATGCCGAGGTGATCGCTGCCGGGGGCGCCGGCGGCGGGGGCGGGCCGGTCCCAGAGCTTGGCGCCCTTGTCGAGGTCGATGAGCGCCAGCCGGCCGCAGCCGTCCTTGCCGCGGCCTCCGTAGGCGATGACCAGCTTGCCGCCGGTGGGGGTTTCGGGGACCGCGCACACCGCCTTGCCGAGCTTGACGGTCCACTTCCGCCCGCCGTGGTCGTCGTACGCGATGACCCTGTCCTGGACGGGCTTCACGACATAGCCGTCCATCGCCCAGAAGCCGGGGAGTTCGGCGCCGCTCTTGAGAGCCCGGGGCGCGGGCTTCCGGAACAGCACCCTCGCCTCGCCCGGCCGGCGCGCCTCGCCGGGGCCGCCGCTGTCGCCGTGCCGGCCGCTGGTGGTGCCGGGTGGGAGGGTGTTCGCGTGTTGTCCGGTTTGGCTGGTATTCGGTGTCCCGGACGACTTCGGCGCGGCGGCGGGCCGCTCGCCGTCGTCCCCCGCCATGGCCCACACGCTCGCTCCCGCCGCGAGCAGGGCGGCCACGGCCGCACCGACCACGAGGGTCCTCCGCCGTCTGCCGCGCTCGGGTCCGGCGCCCGCCGGTGGCGGCGGAGGCGACGGCGTCGAGAGTGGCCGGTCGGGAGGATGGGGAGGCTGGGACATCGCGCTCACCTCTTCCGGATCCGCGGACCGGTCGGCCTCCCCCCGCGATCCAGAAGGCCGTTCCTCCTGGAAAGGAGCGAGTCGGTCGGGGATCCCGCTGTACGAACGGCAATCGAGCGGGGAATCTTTGTATCACCCGGCGCCGGGGCTCACCGACGGTCGCGCAGCCTTCCGTTGATGCCGGGAAAGTCATGGGGAGAGTGTGTGCGCGGCATACGGGATGTTGCCGTGAGGCGTGCGCGAGGTACTGAACAGGTTTGAGGGCGGGGACGGGCCTGCCCTTGCGGCGCCCATGGTGATTAGTCTTGGTGTGCACGATGGAGAACCTGATCTCGGGTTCCCGGCGTCGCAACGGGGAAAGCCGAGCGGTCGGACGACAGTAACGATCGGCAACGATCGGCCTCGCCAAGATTTTTAAAGGTGCTCGACCACACCAGGAGGCATTGTGAGTAGCGATCGGGACGAGATCCGCGCGGGCGGAACCACACCCGGCGATGATCGGTCCGACGCGGAGACCGAGCACACGGGCGAATTCACCATCGATTACACCCCGCCTGCCTGGTACACGCAGAACGCCTCCTCGTCGTCGGCGGCGTCGGGCGGTACGGGTACGGGGATCGGCGGGAGCGCGTCGGCGCCGCCCCCGCCTCCGCCCCCGGCGGGCGGCCCGGTGGCCGCGCCCGGGGTTCCCGAGCCGAACGGCTTCACGCCCGCGTGGCCGGCGGCGGGTGCGCCCGCCCCCGGAACTCCACCCACCGGAACTCCCGCGACCGGAACCCCGGCCGCCGGAACTCCCGTCGCCAGTGCTCCCGCGACCGGAACCCCTGCCGCCGGAACCCCCGTGGCGGAGGCCGCGCAGGGGGGCGCGGCACAGGCGGAAGCCGCGCGCGAGCCCGGTGCCGAGCGCCCTCAAGCGCCGGGTGCGCCGCCACATTCGTCGGATTCATCCGACTTCACCCTTCAGCCGAGCGCGCCCGCCCGCCCCGCGGCTGACGCCCCGGCAACTGACGCGGCGTCGCCGTCCGGGGCCGACGCGGAGCGCCCGGCGGCAGCCGACGCCCCCGAGGCCCAGGAGCCCGCGGCTCCCGAGGCCGCTGACGGCGGCCGTGGCCAGGACACCGCGTCGGCGGACGACGCGGCCGCAGGGGCCGCCGCCGCTCCTGGTGGCGTCCGGGACGACGGGGCGGCACAGGCCGCCGAACCCGGCTCCGCATCCGGCGATCTGGGTGCCCACGCCACGATGCGGTTCTCCCCGGCCGCCCTGAACCGCGAGATCGCGGATCGGGCGGGCGACGGGGCCGGCGGGGCCGGTGGCACCGGCGCACCCGAACCGTCCAACGCCGTTCCCGCTGACGCGCCTCCCGCGCCCGCCGACGCCGCCCCGCCCGCCGAGGGACCCCAGAGCGGCGATGTGCGCAGCGAGGGCACGCTGCGGTTCTCCACGGCCTCCCTCCGCCGCGACATCGCCGATCGCAGGGCCAAGAGCACAGAAGCGGCGGGCGCCGAGGCCGGGCCTCAGGACGCGCCGCCCGCCGCACAACCGCCGCAGTCCCCCCAGCAGCACGCCGGGTGGCCCCCGCCCGCCGCGCCGCAGGCCGGACTGCCCCCGCTGCCGCCGGACTTCCAGCCCGCCGCGCCGCAGAGCGCCGCGGGCCAGGGCGCCGGTGCCGCGGGGCCGGCGCCGCTGCCGCAGCAGCGTACGGACGCCCCGCAGCAGCCGCCCGGCGCGACCGGCGGACCCGGCGGACCCGGTCCGGACGGCTCGTTCGCGCAGCAGGCCGCCGCGTGGCCGCCGCCGGCCCCGGGCGCCGAGGGGCAGCCCGCCCCCGGCACCCCGGCCAACCCCCAGCCCTCGCCCGCGGTCCCCGGCCAGAACCCGGCGGCCCAGCAGGGCGGTTACGGCTTCCCGGGACCGGCCGGCGGCCCGGGGAACCCGCAGGCCCACCCCGGCCAGGGACCGGCCGCACCCGGCCCGCAGGGCGGCTACGGCTTCCCGCGCCCCGCCGGCAGCACTCCCCCCGACGGCACCCCCGCCGCCGGGCAGGCCGGGCCTGTCCAGGCCGTGAACGCGCCCGGCCCGCACGGAGGCTTCCCGCAGGGCGGCCCCGGTGGTCCAGGCGCTCCAAGCGGCCCCGGCGGCCAGGGCGGCCCGGCCCAGCCGGGTCCCGACCACCGTGGCTACGGATACCCGCAGCCCGGAATGCCCGGCCAGAACCCGGCGGCCCAGCAGGGCGGTTACGGCTTCCCGGCGCCCGCCGGCGGCCCGGGGAACCCGCAGGCCCACCCCGGCCAGGGACCGGCCGCACCCGGCCCGCAGGACGGCTACGGCTTCCCGCGCCCCGCCGAGGCCGCCGAGCCCACGCCCACCGGCGGCGTCCCCGCCGCCGCGCTACAGCGCCCGGGCGCGCCCGGCGCCCCCGGCACGCCGACCGGGCAGCCGGGCCCCGCCGCGCCCGGCCCGCAGGCCGGTTACGGCTACCCGCAGCAGCCCGGGCAGGAGGGCTACGGCTATCCGCGCCCCGGCGACGGCGCGAGCGCGCCCAGCGGCGGCAACGACTCCCCCCTCGACCCGCGCACCGGAGGCTGGCCCGTCATCAGCCCCGAGCAGCGGCAGCGCCCGGCGGGCCAGGGCGCGGGGGCCCCGCTCGGCTACACCGCCGCCGTCGAGCTGTCCTCGGACCGGCTGATCCGCGGCAAGCAGAAGCCCAAGAAGAACAACAACAGCGGGCCTTCGCGGTTCAAGATCGGTGGCCGGAAGGAGGAGGCCGAGCGGCAGCGCAAGCTCCAGCTGATCCGTACGCCGGTCCTGTCCTGCTACCGGATCGCGGTGATCAGCCTCAAGGGCGGTGTCGGCAAGACCACGACCACCACCGCCCTCGGCTCCACGCTCGCCAGCGAGCGGCAGGACAAGGTCATCGCGATCGACGCCAACCCGGACGCGGGCACGCTCGGCCGCCGGGTGCGGCGTGAGACGGGCGCGACGATCCGCGACCTGGTGACCGCGATCCCCTATCTCAACAGCTACATGGACATCCGGCGGTTCACCTCCCAGGCGGCCTCCGGCCTGGAGATCCTCGCCAACGACGTGGACCCGGCGGTCTCGACGACCTTCAACGACGAGGACTACCGGCGCGTCATCGACGTCCTGGGCAAGCAGTACCCGATCATCCTCACCGACTCGGGCACCGGCCTGCTCTACAGTGCCATGCGCGGGGTCCTCGACCTCGCCGACCAGCTGATCATCATCTCCACCCCGTCCGTGGACGGCGCGAGCAGCGCCAGTACGACCCTCGACTGGCTGTCCGCCCACGGCTACGCGGATCTGGTCGCGCGCAGCATCACGGTCATCTCCGGGGTCCGGGAGACCGGCAAGACGATCAAGGTCGAGGACATCGTGTCGCACTTCGAGACCCGGTGCCGGGGTGTGGTCGTCGTGCCGTTCGACGAGCATCTCGCGGCGGGCGCCGAGGTGGACCTGGACATGATGCGTCCGAAGACCCGGGAGGCGTACTTCAACCTCTCCGCCATGGTCGCCGAGGACTTCGCCCGCGCGCAGCAGGCACAGGGGCTGTGGACGGCGGAGGGCAACACACTGCCGCCGCAGATGGCGCCGCCCATGCCGGGGCAGCAGCAGTACGGCGGCGGGTACGCGCAGCAGCCTCAGCAGCAACAGCAGCCGTCGCCGTACCCGCAGCAGCAACAGCCCCCGTACCCCGGGCAGCCGGGCCAGCCCGGACAGCCGGGTCAGCCGATGTATCCGCAGCCCGGTCAGCCTGGCCAGCCCGGCCAACCTGGTCAGCCCGGCCAGCCCGGTTACCCGGGGGCGCAGCAACAGGCATGGCAGCAGCAGCCGTATCAGCAGCCCCAACCGGGCGCGGCGCACCCTGGCCAGCAGGCGCAGCCGGGTCAGCCGGGGCAGGCGGCGCCCGGACAGCAGGGCCAGCCGGGCCAGCCCGGGCAGCCATGGCAGGCCGGACAGCCGGCCCAGGCCTGGCAGCAGCCACAGCAGCCGGGCGGGCCGCAGGGCGGCTGAGCCGGCAGCGGCACCGGGTACGCGAACGCCGGACGGGCTGGATCCAGCCCGTCCGGCGTTCTTCGTCGGTTGCCTCCGGTCGGCCGCTCAGGCCGCCTCCGGAGGGGTCGTCAGTGGCCGTCGTCCGCCCGGAAGGCGGTCTCGGGGGAGCCGGCCGCCTCGACCAGCTCGCGGGCCCGCTTCACATCGTCCGCCATGCGCTCCAGCAGCGCCTCGATGGACGAGAAGGTCTCCTGGCCGCGCAGATAGGCGAGGAAGTCCACCTGGACGTGCAGGCCGTACAGATCCAGGCCCACGCGGTCGATGGCGTACGCCTCCACCGTGCGCTCGGTGCCCTCAAACTGCGGGTTCGTGCCGACCGAGATCGCCGCCGGCATGGCCTCGCCCTGGGCGGTCAGCCAGCCCGCGTACACGCCGTCGGCGGGGATCGCGGTGTGCGGCAGGGTCTCCAGGTTGGCCGTCGGAAAGCCCAGCTCCCGGCCGCGCTGGGCGCCGCGCACCACGATGCCCTCGACGCGGTGCGGCCGGCCGAGCACCTCGATGGCGCCCGCGACGTCCCCCTCGGCGACCAGTCTGCGCACCAGGGTGGAGGAGAACGGCTCGCCGCCGCCCGCCGCCCCGCGCTGGTAGAGGTCGACGACCTCGACCTCGTAGTCGTAGGTGGTGCCGAGCTCCTTCAGGAACGCGACGTTTCCGGCGGCCTTGTGGCCGAAGCGGAAGTTCGGGCCCTCCACCACGGCCCGCGCGTGCAACTTGTCGACCAGGACCTTCACCACGAAGTCGCCGGGCGACAGCCGGGAGAACTCCGCCGTGAACGGCAGGATCAGCACCGCGTCCACGCCAAGACCGGCCATCAGCTCGGCCCGCCGGTGGTGCGGGGCGAGCAGCGGCGGGTGGCTGCCGGGCCGTACGACCTCGCTCGGGTGCGGGTCGAAGGTCACCACCACCGCCGGGACGCCCAGCTCACGAGCGTGCGCCACCGTACGGCTGATGATCACCTGGTGCCCCCGGTGCACCCCGTCATAGGAGCCGATGGTGACGACGCTGCGTCCCCAGTCCTCGGGGATGTCCTCCAAGCCACGCCAGCGCTGCACTGTGCCCGCTCCTCGCCCGAACTCATGTATGTCGACTTCGCAGGTCTAAGACTGCCATGTCGTCGCCGTGTGCTTCGCATCGGTGGGCACGACGGGCGGCCCGGACCGGCGTCCCCGCAGGTGGCGGCGGTGCCGGGCGAACCGGAACGCGCCCCCTTCCACACCCTCGAACCCACCTGAGCGCCTGCCCGATGGGGTGAATTCGGGCTCGGCGGTGGACAGAGACCTCAGGGGGGTAAAGGGGGCGCGACGCACCACGGGACGGCGAAGGCCGCCCCGCGGTGCGGAGCGGCCACAGGAGCGCGTGTCTCAGGCGGAGTCAGGCGAAGACGGCCAGGCTCTTCGCCTTGCCCTTGTGCTCCTCCACCAGGGCCAGGAAGCGCCCTTCCGGGCCGAAGACCGCCACCGGCCCGGCCTCCTCGCGCTCCGGCATGTCGATCCGTACGCCGTTGCCCAGCAGCCGGGCCCGGTCGGCGTCGATGTCCCAGCGCGGGAAGGCGGCGGCCGCGGCCTCCGCGATGGGCATGACCTGGAGGGACTCCTCCAGCTGCGGCAGCGTCCTGGCGGCGGCCAGCCCGTACGGTCCGACCCGGGTGCGCCGCAGTGCGGTCAGATGGCCGCCGGAGCCCAGCCCGGCGCCCAGGTCGCGGGCCAGCGCCCGAATGTAGGTGCCCGAGGAGCACACCACGGTGACGTCCAGGTCGAGGACGGGCGTGCCGTCCTCGGCCTTGGTCTCGCGGTGCGCGTGGAGGGTGAAGGACGACACGGTCACCGGCCGCGCCGGGATCTCGAAGTCCTCGCCCTCCCGGGCCCGCGCGTAGGAGCGCTTGCCGTCGATCTTGATGGCGCTGACCTTGGAGGGCACCTGCATGATGTCCCCGGTCAGCGCCGCGATTCCGGACTCGACGGCGGTCAGGGCGGTCCCGGCGACGCCGGAGGAGGAGGTGATCTCCCCCTCGGCGTCGTCCGTGACCGTCGCCTGGCCGAGCCGGATCGTCGCCTCGTACTCCTTCTCGGTCAGCGCCAGATGCCCGAGCAGCCGGGTGGCCTTCTCCACGCCGATCACGAGCACGCCCGTGGCCATGGGGTCCAGCGTCCCGGCGTGGCCGACCCGCCGGGTCCCGGCGAAGCGGCGCATCTTGGCCACCACGTCGTGTGAGGTGAAGCCGGCCGGCTTGTCGACGATCACCAGGCCGTCCGGGGCCGTGGAGCGGGCCCTTTCCTTGCGCGTCATGCGTCCGGGGAGCCCTTGCCGTCGGTGCTGTCGGTGCTGTCGGCGCCCGCGGCGCCGGGGCCCTCAGCGGCCTCCTCGGCCTCCTCGGCGGCCTCGCCGGGCTTCCGGTACGGGTCGGCGTCGCCGGCGTACGTGGCGCCCGAAGAGGCCTGGCGCACCTGGGCGTCCGCCGCCTTGGCCTTGGCCAGCAGGTCGTCGATCGTCCGGGCGTTGTCCGGCAGGGCGTCCGGGACGAACGTCAGGGACGGGGTGAAGCGCACCCCGGTCTGCCGGCCGACCTCCGTCCGCAGCACCCCCTTGGCGCTCTCCAGGGCCGCCGCGGAGGCCGCCCGCTCCTCGTCGTCACCGAAGACCGTGTAGAAGACGGTCGCCTCCCGCAGGTCACCGGTAACCCGGGTGTCGGTGATCGTGACGTAGCCGAGCCGCGGGTCCTTGATCCGCCGCTGGAGGGTCTCCGCGACCACGACCCGGATGCGGTCAGCCAGCTTGCGTGCCCGCGCGGTGTCGGTCATGCGTCTTCTTCTCTCTTCTTCGGTTCGACAATCGGTGATCGGGGGCGCTCACCCGTCCGGGCGGCCACGCGGTCGGACGGTCACGCGGTCAAGCGGTCGTGCGGTCATGCGTCACTCATCGTGAGCGCCGTGGAACCGGCGGCGCACCGACAGCAGTTCCACCTCGGGCCGTGCGGCGACCCAGCGCTCGCAGCGGTCGAGCACGTCCGTGAGGTGGCTCGCGTCCCCGGAGACCGCCGCGAGGCCGATCTCGGCCCTGCGGTAGAGGTCCTGGTCGCCGACCTCCGCCACGCTCACCGCATAGCGGCGGTGCAGTTCGGCGACGATCGGACGGACGACAGAGCGCTTCTCCTTGAGCGACCGAACGTCGCCGAGGAGCAGGTCGAAGGACAGCGTCCCTACATACATGCGGTCCGGGTCAAGCCACCCGTGGGGCCTTAGGCGTGTGCCTGCGTAAGCGTGCAGACTCCGAAACCGTACACGCAATGGCCGGGGCCGATCGACGGAAATACTTCCGCCGACCGGCCCCGGATGAGCAGCAGCGCGTCAGCCGCGCGGCTTCTCGCGCATCTCGTAGGTGGCGATGACGTCGTCGATCTTGATGTCGTTGTAGCTGCCGAGGTTGATACCGCCCTCGAAGCCTTCGCGAATCTCGGTGACGTCGTCCTTGAAGCGGCGCAGACCCTCGATGTTGAGGTTCTCCGCGATGACCTTGCCGTCGCGGAGGAGGCGCGCCTTGGTGTTCCGCTTGACCTCGCCGGAGCGGATGAGGACACCCGCGATGTTGCCCAGCTTGGACGAGCGGAAGACCTCGCGGATCTCCGCCGTACCGAGCTCGACCTCTTCGAACTCCGGCTTCAGCATGCCCTTCAGGGCCGCCTCGATCTCCTCGATCACCTGGTAGATGATCGAGTAGTAGCGGACGTCCACGCCCTCGCGCTCGGCCATCTGCGTGGCACGCCCCTCGGCGCGCACGTTGAAGCCGATGACGATGGCGTCGGAGCCGGTCGCCAGGTCGATGTCGGTCTCGGTGACCGCACCCACGCCGCGGTGCAGCACGCGCAGGTCGACCTCGTCGCCGACGTCGAGCTGGAGCAGCGAGGACTCGAGAGCCTCGACCGAACCGGACGCGTCGCCCTTGATGATGAGGTTGAGCTGCTGCACCTCGCCGGCCTTGAGCACCTTGTCCAGGTCCTCCAGCGAGACCCGGCGGGTCCGCTTGGCGAAGGCCGCGTTGCGCTCGCGCGCCGCGCGCTTCTCGGCGATCTGGCGGGCGGTGCGGTCCTCGTCGACGACGAGGAAGTTGTCGCCCGCGCCCGGGACGTTGGTGAGACCGAGCACCAGGACCGGGGTCGAGGGGCCAGCCTCCTCCAGGGCGTTGCCGTTGTCGTCGAGCATCGCCCGGACGCGGCCGTACGCGTCGCCGGCGACCATCGTGTCGCCGACCCGCAGGGTGCCGCGCTGGACCAGCACGGTGGCCACGGCGCCGCGGCCGCGGTCGAGGTGCGCCTCGATCGCGATGCCCTGCGCGTCCTGCTCCGGGTTGGCCCGCAGGTCGAGCGAGGCGTCCGCGGTGAGGACCACGGCCTCCAGCAGGCTGTCGATGTGCAGGCCCTGCTTGGCGGAGATGTCGACGAACATGGTGTCGCCGCCGTACTCCTCGGCCACCAGGCCGTACTCGGTCAGCTGACCGCGCACCTTGGTCGGGTCCGCGCCCTCGACGTCGATCTTGTTGACCGCGACCACGATCGGCACATCGGCCGCCTTGGCGTGGTTCAGCGCCTCGACCGTCTGGGGCATCACACCGTCGTTGGCCGCCACCACGAGGATCGCGATGTCGGTCGACTTGGCACCGCGGGCACGCATGGCGGTGAACGCCTCGTGACCCGGGGTGTCAATGAAGGTGATCTTCCGGTCGTCGCCGTTGACCTCGGTGGTGACCTGGTACGCACCGATGTGCTGGGTGATGCCGCCGGCCTCGCCCGCGATGACGTTCGTCTTGCGGATCGCGTCCAGCAGTCGGGTCTTACCGTGGTCGACGTGACCCATGACGGTCACGACCGGCGGACGGGAGACGAGCGCTTCCTCGCCGCCCTCGTTCTCGCCGAACTCGATGTCGAAGGACTCGAGAAGCTCGCGGTCCTCCTCCTCCGGGCTGACGATCTCGATGTTGTAGTTCATCTCGTCGGCGAGGAGCTGAAGCGTCTCGTCGGAGACGGACTGCGTCGCGGTGACCATCTCGCCCAGGTTGAACATCACCTGGACCAGGGACGCCGGGTTGGCGTTGATCTTCTCCGCGAAGTCGGTGAGCGAGGCACCCCGCGACAGCCGGACCGTCTGGCCGTTGCCGCGCGGCAGCATCACGCCGCCGATGGACGGGGCCTGCATGGCCTCGTACTCCTGGCGACGCTGCCGCTTCGACTTGCGGCCACGACGCGCCGGACCGCCGGGACGGCCGAAGGCGCCCTGCGTGCCACCACGGCCACCGGGACCGCCGGGACGGCCGCCGAAGCCGGGACGGCCACCGCCGCCACCGAAGCCGCCGCCACCGCCGCCACCGGGACCAGCCGGACGGCCGGCGAAGCCGGGACGGCCACCGCCGCCACCACCGCCACCGGGACGGCCGGCGAAGCCGCCGCCGCCGCCCGGACGACCGCCGCCGCCACCACCGGGGCGACCGGCACCGCCGGGACCGCGACCGCCGCCACCGGGGCCCGGACGCGGGCCCGCGGCGGGACGCTGCGGCATCATGCCCGGGTTGGGACGGGGGCCGCCGGGGCCACCGCCGGGACGCGGGCCACCGCCCTGCGCGCCCTGCGGACGCGGCATCCCGCCCGGGGTGGGACGGGGACCGCCGCCGTGACCGCCGCCGTGTCCGCCGCCAGGGCCTCCGGCAGGACGCTGTCCGCCACCCTGACCGCCCTGCGGACGCGGGCCGGCGCCGCCCTGGCCGCCGGGGCGCGGGGCACCGCCGGGACGGGGCGCCTGGGGGCGCGCCATGCCGGTGGAGCCGCCGGAGGTGAAGGGGTTGTTGCCCGGACGCGGACCGGCCGGACGGGGACCGGCCGGACGCGGGGCGCGCTCGCCACCGGGGCGCGGAGCGCCGCCGGGACGCCCGCCCTGACCCTGGTCACGGCCCTGTCCCTGGCCGCCCGGACGGGAGCCGGGGCGCGGGCCGGGAGCGGCACCGGGCCTGGCCTGGCCGCCCGGCTTGGCGCCGGTGGGCCGGGGGGCCGCCGGGGCCGGCGACGGCGGGGCGGTGAACTCGGGCTGAGCCGGAGCCGCGGGCTGGGCCGGGGCCGGCTTGGGGCCGGGGGTCGGCCGCGCGCCAGGGGCGCCGGGGGCACCGGGGGCACCAGCGGTAGGCCGCGGGCCCGGGGTGGGCGCCGACGGCATGCTCTTGGGCCCCTCGGCCACGACCGGCTTGGGGCCGGGCATCGGGGGCTTGGGGGCAGCGGGACGTGCCGCCGACGCCGGAGTGGGCGCGGACGGCTTGGCGGGCGCAGCCTTGCGCGGCGCCGAGGGCTTGCCAGCGGCCCGGCCGGAGCCGCCCTGCTGGAAAGCGTCAGTCAATTTGCGAACAACCGGCGCTTCGATCGTCGAAGACGCCGAACGGACGAATTCGCCAAGTTCTTGGAGCTTGGCCATGACGACCTTGCTCTCCACTCCGAACTCCTTGGCGAGTTCGTATACCCGGACCTTAGCCACTTCGCTCCTTCTGGTCCGGGGTGGTCGTCCGCCGGACCGTCGCTACTTCATGGGCGTACTCATCGCGTACTCATCGAGTGCTCATCGCAATCTCGACCTACTTCCGACTCGCGAGGTACCTGACCGCACGGTGTCCCGTGCCGTTCTTGCAACTTCTTACGGCGCCGCTGCCTGCTCGGCGTGCTCGACGTAGCGGCGCAGTGCCGTGGTGTCGAGCGGCCCCGGCCCCCTGAAGGCCCGAGGAAGAGCCCGGCGGCGAACCGCCAGGTCGAGGCAGACCCGTGTGAGGTGTACATAAGCACCCCGGCCGGGCAGCGTACCGCGCCGGTCGGGGACGCAAACGCCCTCGGCCGTCACGATCCGCAGCAGTTCGTCTTTGGCCGCCCGCTCCCGGCAACCCACACAGGTCCTCTCAGGGCATGCGCCAGCACGCGCGCGGCCAGACACTGCTTAAGTCTACCTCCCTGAGCCGACCGCACCCCTTGGGGGATGTGATCGAACAGTCAGATGTTTTCGGCTGAATCCTCGGGGGCCATCCCGTGAATCAGCTTTGATCGGCTGGTTGTTCCGTGTCGGGCCGGATGTCGATCCGCCAGCCCGTGAGCCGGGCGGCCAGCCGGGCGTTCTGCCCTTCCTTCCCGATCGCGAGGGAGAGCTGGTAGTCCGGCACGGTGACGCGCGCGGAGCGCGCCGCCAGATCCACCACCTCGACCTTGCTCACCCGAGCCGGTGACAGCGCGTGCGCCACCAGCTCCGCCGGGTCGTCGGACCAGTCCACGATGTCGATCTTCTCGCCGTGCAGCTCGGCCATCACGCTGCGGACCCGGCCGCCCATCGGGCCGATGCACGCGCCCTTGGCGTTCAGGCCCGAACGGGTGGACCGGACGGCGATCTTGGTGCGGTGGCCGGCCTCGCGTGCGATCGCCGCGATCTCCACCGAGCCGTCCGCGATCTCCGGCACCTCGAGCGCGAAGAGCTTCTTCACCAGGTTCGGGTGGGTGCGCGACAGGGTGACGGACGGGCCGCGCACCCCCTTGACCACTCGTACGACATACGAGCGCAGCCGGGTGCCGTGCGCGTAGTCCTCGCCCGGGACCTGCTCCTGCACCGGCAGGATCGCCTCGAGCCTGCCGATGTCCACCAGAACGTTCTTCGGGTCCTTGCCCTGCTGGACGACGCCGGTGACGACATCGCCCTCCCGCCCCGCGTACTCGCCGAAGGTGATCTCCTCCTCGGCGTCCCGCAGCCGCTGAAGGATGACCTGCTTGGCGGTCATCGCGGCGATCCGGCCGAAGCCGGAGGGGGTGTCGTCGAACTCCCTGGGCTCCTCGCCCTCCGCCAGGTCCTCGGCGTCCTCCCTGGCCCACACCGTCACATGGCCGGTGGCCCGGTCCAGCTCCACACGGGCCCGGCGGCGGCTCCCCTCCGTGCGGTGGTAGGCGATGAGGAGGGCCGACTCGATCGCCTCGACCAGCAGGTCGAACGAGATCTCCTTCTCCCGAACCAGACCCCGCAGGGCACTCATGTCGATGTCCACGGCTACGCCTCCTCCTTGCTCTCGTCGCTGCTCGCGTCGCTCTCGCCCGCGGCCTCTTCGGCGGGCTTGCGGTTGAACTCGATCTCCACGCGCGCCTTGGAGATCTCCTTGAAGGCCAGCCGCCGGGCCGTGGGTCTGCGCCCCTTCACGCCCGGCACCTCCACGTCCAGCCCCTCGTCGTCCACCGCGGTGATCCGCGCGACGAGCTCGCCGCCCTCCGCCAGCCGCGCCTTGATCAGCCGGCCGGTGGCCCGGCGGTAGTGGCGCGGCTCGGTCAGGGGGCGGTCGGCGCCGGGAGAGGTGACTTCCAGGACATACGGGTGCTGGCCCATCGCATCGGCGTCGTCGAGCGTCTGCGAGATCGCCCGGCTCAGCTCCGCGCACGCGTCCAGCTGCACGCCGTCATCGGAGTCCACCACGATACGGAGCACGCGCCGCTTCCCGGCCGGTGTCACCTCGACCTCTTCCAGATCCAGGTCCCGCGCGCTGACCAGCGGTTCCAGCAGTCCGCGCAGCCTCTCGCTCTGGGTGGTGCTCATCCGGGTGACTCCTCGGCCGCGTGTGCTGTTGTGGGAAGGTCGCGTGTCAGGTCAAAGCCTATCCGTTCCGGCGGCCGACTGACGATTCGGTGGCTGGTGCCCGGCGGTCGGCCCGCGCGCGGGTACGCTCGCCTGCTGTGATCACCAACGGCGGCCGGGACCGGTCGCAGCCCGGAAAGAGGAACGTGACGATCACGACCCCCTCACCGCACCCGCGCCCTTCCGGCGCGCCCCTGCCCTCCGACACGCCCCCGCGCCCCTCCGGCGTGCTCTCCTTTGGCCCGCTCTCCTTTGGCCGATTCTCGCCCGGTCGGCGGAACCTTCTGCTGGGCGGCGGCGCGGCGGCGGGCGCCGCGCTGCTGGCCGGCTGCTCCGGCGACTCCGGGTCCCGGCCCGACGCGTCCGGCTCCCGGTCGGACGAGGAGCGGCTGCGGACCCGGAGCGCGCGCGACTCCGCCGCGCTCCTGGCACGCTACGACGCGACCGCGGACGTGCATCCGAGGCTGGCGGACCGGCTGGGGCCGCTGCGCGAGGAGACCGCCCGCCACCTGGAGGCCTTCCGCTCGGCCGACCGGCCCGCGTCTGGCTCCGCTTTGCCGTCCGCGTCTGCGTCTGCTTCTGCCTCCGCGTCTGCCTCCGCGGGCAAGGCGCGTGCGGCGGACGTGCCGAAGGACGAGAAGGAGGCCCTGACGGCACTCGCCCGCGCCGAGCGCCGCACCGCCGACGCCCGCACGGCAGCCCTCCGCGACGCCCCGCCCGAGCTCGCCCGCCTCCTGGCCTCGGTCGCCGCCTGCGGCGCCGCCCACGCGTACCTCCTCACGGCGGGCGGCTCATGACCCCGGCCGCCTCCACACCGATCGGCGGCACGCGCCGCCGCGGAAGGGGACTGACATGACCGCCTCGACGGCCCGCGCGCGCCGCGGGGCACGCGCTCTCGCGCTGGAGGCCACGCAGGCGGCGCTCGCCGCCGAGCACGCCGCCGTCTACGGATACGGCGTGGTCGGCGGGCGGATCGGCGACGACCGGCTCCAGGAGGCGCGGGACGGGTACGCCGCGCACCGGGCGCGGCGGGACGCGCTCGCGCGCACGGTGCACGACCTGGGCGGCACGCCCGAGGGCGCGGCGCCCGCGTACGCGCTGCCGTTCGCGGTGCCGGACGCCGCGGCCGCGGTGCGGCTCGCGGCGGAGCTGGAGAGCCGGGTGGCCGCCGTCTACGCCGATCTGGTCCGGGCCGCCGAGGGCGCCCTGCGCCGCGAGGCGGCCGGGGCGCTGCGTGAGGCGGCGGTCCGGGCGGTGCGCTGGCGGGGCAGCGGCGTAGCCTTCCCTGGGCTCACCGAACGCGCCGCCGCGGCAAGTCCGTCGGCGACGCCGAGCGGTGCCGCGGACGAGTTGTGACGGTCGGCCACGACTGTTGGATCATGGTGTGCCCGGTGGGCGGGCGGACGGGTGCGGCGGCAGACCGCGCGCGAAACGTATGAAGATGAGATGAAGGGGACAGCGCGGCGATGGCATCGGCACCGCAGCCCGGAGGCCCTGAAGCGGCCCCCATCACCCTGCCGCAGCGGCTGCTGGACTCGCTGAGCAACGACCCCGAGAGCGCGGGCCGCGCCTGGCTGGCCCGGCTGCCCGAGCTGGTCGCGCGGCGGCTGCACGACTGGGAGCTGACGCTGGAGCGGGTGCCGAGCCCGGGCGGCCGCAGCAGCCTGATCGCGCTCGTACGGCAGGCCGACGGCACCCCCGCGGCGCTGAAGCTCCCCGCGCCGGGCTCGCACGCGGAGCAGCAGCGGGCCGCGCTGGCGCACTGGAACGGCTGGGGCGCGGCGCAGCTGCTGCGCGCCGACCCGGAGGACGGCGCGCTGCTGCTGGAGCGCCTCCACAGCGCGGTGTCGCTGCGCTCGCTGCCCGAGGCCAAGGCGCTGCTGGAGGCGGCGGGCACGATGCGCCGGCTGTGGGTGCCGCCCGCTGAGGGGCACCCTTTCGCCTCGGTCGCGGACCGGACCGGCGCGGGGGTCGAGACGCTGCGGCTGATCGCCGCTGGGACCTGGGCTGCGGACGCGCGGCCGCTGCTCGACGAGGCGCTTGAGCGGCGCGCCGAGCTGTCCGGGCAGACGCCCGAACACGTCCTGCTGCACGGCGACTTCCGGCAGGGGAAGGTGCTGGCCGGGGAGCGCGCGCCGTGGCTGGCGGTGGGGCCCGCGCCGCTCGTCGGCGAGCGGGCGTACGACCTGGCGCAGCTGGTGCTCGACCGCTTCGAGGACCTGGCCGCCGGGTCGGGACCGGCCGCGGCCGTGCGGCGGCGGGTCGCGAAGCTGGCGGACTCCCTGGACGTCGACCGGGAGCGGCTGCGGGGGTGGACGCTGTTCCGCGCGGTCGAGGCGGGACTGCGGCATGCGGCGGTCGGCGACCGGCGGCGGGGTGAGCTGCTGCTGGAGTTCGCGGGCTGGCTGTAGGCCACGGCTCGCCTCGCGGCGGCGACGGGCGGTGTCCCGACTCTTTCCCCACCCCGCCCCTTCCCGACCCCAGGGCCGGGTTTGTGTGGGCCCTCGAAGATCAGGTAAAAAAGATAAAAAAAAAACAAAAAACAAAAAAAACAAAAAAAAAAAAAATAATTG